>NZ_BAAASD010000005.1:0-348280 GCF_039532705.1 Streptomyces sparsogenes subsp. cuspidosporus
GGATCTTGTCGTACGAGGTCTCCACCCCGGGCCCGGTGGCCAGCAGGGTGTTGGTCACCCGGCCGTCGGGCGCCGGGGTGAACATGCCGGCCACCACCACCAGGCCGGCGTCCTCGGCGATCTGCCGCACCTCGGTGGCCCACGGGCCGTCCAGCGGCTCGGCCAGGGGCGCCAGCGGGGTGCCGAAGCAGGCCATGGCGGCCTCGGGGAAGACGATCAGACGGGCGTCGGCCGCCGCCGCGCGGTGTGCCTGCTCGCGCAGGACGGCAAGGTTCCGCTCCGGGCGCGGGCCGCTGACGATCTGGCTCAGTGCGATACGCATGACGGTCTGCCTCATTCCCTGGACGTTGCCTCGAAGAGTCCCTACGGGTGTGTACGTGACGCCCCGGGGGTGCGCTCATTGTGCGGCCCGGAACATCTCGGCCGTGTCCCGGGGACGCCACGGGACATCACTCGCCGGCCCGGGCGGGAACTGGCCGACCGTCAGCCGTGCGCCGGCCGTGGAAAAGCCGCCGGCCGCACGCCCCGGAGGGGGTCGTGCGGCCGGCGGCCTTCCTCACTTCACGCCTACGCCTCCCTGCCGGTACGCATCAACACCCCAGCCGCCACCAGGCCGAGCACGCAGGTGACGGCACCGACGACGACGTTGTTCCAGATGATTCCCGCGTCGGGGAACCGTGTGACCACCCAGGGAGAGATGATCATCCACACACCGATCGCGGACATCGCCCAGCACAGGCTGTACATCCGGCGCGGCGCCGTGGTCAGTCCGATGCCCAGCAGAGCCACGCAGATGCCCAGGATGAGGTTGTTGACCGTGAGGTCCGGGCGGGCGCCCGAGAAGTGGACCACCCAGGGAGAGATGGCGAAGTAGAGACCGGCCAGGAGCACCGGCCCGTCGACGAAGACGACATCCCGCGCGCCGAGCATCCGTGCGTAACGCTCGCGCATCTCGGTCACGTCGGGGTGGCGCGTGATATCACTCCTGTGGCGTGAGACGTCGGCCATTACGACTCGCCTCCTTCGATCCATGCAAGTCTGACCGCGCAGTGCGGCGCTGTGCCGCACCACCATTGTGCGCCTCGCCTCGGTTTATAGGTAGATGTCTGGTTCGACGGGAAGGAGGGCTGTTTCGGCGGGAAGGGCGGGGCCGCGCCCGGGAGCTGCGCGGCCCGGCGCACGTCAGGAGGGGTGGACCTCGGCGTGCTTCGCGTACCAGGCGCGGTCGAGGTCGGTCACATTGACGGTGATCTGCACGGCCAGCCCGGGCACGGGCGCCAGGTGGGCGCGCGCGACCTCCAGCACGGCGGCGGTCAGCGCCTGCTTGTTCTCCGCGTCCCGGCCGGACAGGATCGCGGCCTCGATGTGAACGATGGCGTGGTGCGGGGCGCCGTCGGCGATGACGGCCTCGTCGAGCCGGCGGAAGCGGGTCTTGCAGGCGTCCACCGTGGTGTCGACGGTCTTGGCCACGACCGGGTGCAGGGCGAGGCCGAAAGCGCGCCGGTCGAAGGCCTCGGCCAGGGTGTCGGAGTACTCGACGACGATGTGCGGCATGGGAATGCGCTCCTCACGGGATCGGGGCGGGCTGCGCTCGCGGGTCCGGTTGCGTGGGCATCGTCGCACCCGGCCGGCGCGGCGAGCGCGGCGGGCCGCTCGTCTGCTTCAATAGGGGCATGGCCAGCCTCCCTGACGCCGCGACGGGTCCTCTCGACCTCGAGCCGTTCTGGCCGTCCCGGCAGGCGCACCACTTCGACCGCGAGTGTTGCCGCGCTTCGTATGCGCGGGCCCGCTCGCTCGGCCGCTGACGCCGCTCGTCCGCTCAGCCGCCCTGCTCCCGGGTGATCTCCCGGCGGCCCAGCCCGCGCGCTCGACGTCCATCCGTCGCCCCTCAAGCGCGAAAGAGCCGAACCCATGACGAACGTCCGTAGCCTGTCCTCCTCCGCCGTCTCCGCCGCCACCTCCGGCTCCCCGGCCGCCGCGTCCGGCCGCCACCCCCATCCGAACCGGCAGCGGCTGCGAGCCGTGGCGCCCGACGAGGTCCCGCCGGTCGCCGAGCTGCTGCACTCCGGCGCCACCTGGCTGCCCGCCCCCGCCCACACGCTGCCCGCGCTGCCCGGGCAGCCGCCGATGGTCGGTTACCTGGTGCTCGTCCCGGCCGATCGGGTGGCCCCCGACGCGTTCGCGCCGCCCGCCGCTCCCGCCACCACGGCCGCCGCCGGGGCGGGCGCGGGCGAGACGAGGCGCGGGGCGCCCGGGACGGGCGACGAGCTGGTCCGGATCGATCCCGAGCAGCGCACCGCCCATGTGGCCGGGCGGCTGCTCGACCTGACGTACCTGGAGTTCGAGTTGCTGGCCCACCTGGTGGCGCACCCCCACCGGGTGCACACCCGCGACCAGCTGGTGACCACGGTGTGGGGGTACGGACACGTCGGCGACGGCCGGACCGTGGACGTCCATGTGGCCCGGCTGCGGCGGAAGATGGGCGCCGAGCACCGCGGGACGATCGTGACGGTCCGCCGGGTCGGCTACAAGTACGTACCGACGGCCTGACGTTCGCCGGGCGGGCCCCGGACACAGCACACGACAACGCCCGCCGCGCCGGGTCGGGCCCTTGGAGGGCCTGATCCGGCGCGGCGGGCCGGCCGGGGGGACGTACCGCGGCCCGCCTCGGCCTCAGCCCCGGTGACCGGCGGACGCCGTCGGCCGCTCCTGGGGCAGGGGCGGCAGCTCCGCGTCCTGCTCGCCGTGGTTGAGGCTCGGCAGCCAGGCCAGCGCCTTCGGCAGGTACCAGTTGCGCTCCCCGAGCAGCGCCATCACCGAGGGCAGCAGCACCATCCGGACCAGCGTGGCGTCCACCAGCACCGCGACCGCGAGGCCGACGCCCATCTGCTGCATGTCCTGCATCCGCAGCAGGGCGAAGACCGCGAACACCGCGACCATGATGGCGGCCGCTCCGGTGACCGAGCCCGCCGTGGACCGGATGCCCTCGCGGATCGCGTCCCGGGTGGCCAGGCCCCGGTCGTGGGCCTCACGGATCCGGGAGACCACGAAGACGTGGTAGTCCATCGAGAGACCGAAGAGGATCACCAGGACGAACAGCGGCATCCAGCCCTCGATCGCCCCGGCCGGCTCCATGCCCAGCGTCTCCGCGCCCCAGCCGTGCTGGAAGACGGCGGTCATGGTGCCGTACGCGGCGCCGACGGACAGCAGGTTGAGCAGGATCGACGCGATGGCGATCGGCAGCGACCGGAAGCACACCAGCATCAGCAGGAAGGTGACGGCGGCGATGAAGAGGAACACCGGCGCGATGTCGCTCTTCAGCTGGTCGTTGAAGTCGATGCTGGAGGCCAGCTCCCCGCCCACGTAGGCCTTCTCGGACACCGGGCCGAGGACCTGCGGGACGATGTCCTCCTTCAGGGTGTGCAGGGCGTGCTTGGAGGCGGCGTTGGCACCGTTTCCGGCCAGCGGCACCTCGATGCGCGCCACGCCCTCCTTCTGGTGCAGCTGGACCTCGACGTTCTTGCCGAACTCGCCCGAGGCGGCGAGCTTCCGCCGGAAGTCGGCGACCGCGCCCTGGAAGCGGGGCGAGGACACGTCGTCGGACCGCAGGACCACCTCGGCCGGGGCGGGGCCACCGGGGAAGGACTCGGTGATCTCCTTGAAGGCCACCGTCAGCTTCGAGTCCGAGCCGAACTGCTTCTCCATGCCGAGCTGTTCGGTCTTCATCCCCAGCGCGGGGGCGCACAGAGCCAGCAGCAGCGCGCCCGCCAGGACCGCGAACAGGCCCGGCTTGGCCAGCACCGGCTTCATCATCCGGCCGGAGATGCCGCCGCTGGCGTGCACGCCCTTCCTGCGGCGGCGGTTCAGCAGCGGCACGCGCCCGGCGTCGACCCGGTCGCCGAGCCAGGACAGCATCGCGGGCAGCACGGTCACCGAGCCGAGCATGGCGGTGAGGACGACCAGGATGGTGGCCACCGCGAAGCCCTTGAAGAGCAGCAGGCCGGACAGGAACATGCCCGACATGGCCAGCATGACCGTGACACCGGAGATCAGCACCGCCCGGCCGCTGGTCTGCGCGGCGATGCGCAGCGCGCTCTGGGCGTCCCGGCCGGCGGCCCGCTCGTCGCGCTCACGCCGCAGGTAGAACAGGCAGTAGTCGACGCCGACGGCCAGGCCGACCAGGAACATCACGGAGTTGGTGCTGGAGTACATCGGCAGTTCGTGGCTGGCCAGCGCGAGCAGGCCGAAGGTGCCGACGCAGGCGGTCAGCGCGAGGAAGACCGGCAGCAGCGCGGCGACCAGGGCGCCGAAGACGACGAGGAGGATGCCCAGCGCCAGGGGGACGGCCGTCATCTCCGCGGTCTTCATGTCGCCGGAGAGCATGTCGTTCAGGCTGTGCGCGAAGGTCGCGTCGCCGAACTCGTACAGCTTGACGCCCTCATGGCGCGCCTCGGTCTCCTTCACCGCGTCGAGCACCGGCTGCATCCGGTCGCCCGCGGTGTCCGGGTCCCCCTTCATCTCGAAGCCGATCAGCCCCTCCCGGCCGCTCTCGGAGCGCACCGGGCGCTGGACCCGCTCCGTCTCGCCGCTCTTCTCCAGCCGCGACGCGAGGTCGCCCGCGGCGGCCCGCCAGCCGTCCGGCTCGGCGCTGCGCAGCATCACCATCTCGCCGGCGGGGGGTTTGAGCCCGGCGTCCTCCAGGACCTTCTCGGCGCTCGCCGAGTCGCCGCTCCCGTTCTGGGAGTTGGTCATCTCATTGATGCCGGACATGCCGCCGATGACGGCGACGACCACGACGAACAGCAGCCACCCGATGATCGCGGTCTTGCGGTGTCGGGTGCTCCACCCGCCGAGTCGTACGGCGAGGCCCCGCCTCGTTGCGCTCATGGCGTCTCCCCCGGGGAGGTGTGAGTCCTGCGTGGAACCGACGGCGGAACCGGTGACGGAACCGGCAGGACTGAACGGACTGAACGGACCGTTGAGGTCACGTCATCGACGCTAGAAAACGGCGGGCTCGCGCCCCAGCCGCACAAGCCCCCCATTCGGGGAGGCAAAAGGAGAGTCCCGGGGGTGGGGCTAGGTATACCCCGGGACGGGGGCAGGGCCGAGTGACCGGGCGGGCGGGGTCCGCCAGACTGGGAGCGTGGGAGCCGGGGGGACCGGCCCCTCCCGGTCGGGGCGCGGGCCCGGAGCGGGTCCCGCGCAGGCGTCAGGGGGATCGTCCGATGAAGATTCGCAGCGCGCTGCTGGCCACCGCCCGGGGGCTGGGGCTCGCGAACGTCTCGCTCGCCGGGTCCATCACACTGTTCGTGCTCGCGGTGTTGTCCCTCGCCCTGCTCCCGCTGGGCGTGGGGGTGCTCACCACCCCGCCCGTGCTCGGCGCGGTGCGGGCCCACGCCAACCACAGGCGCCTGCTGGCCGCCCGCTGGTCCGGGGTGCAGGTCCCGCTGCCCTACCGCGCCCTGCCTCCCGACCGGCGCGGCGGGCTGGTGGGCCTGGTGGAACAGTGCTCGCTGCTGCTGAAGGACCCGGCGACCTGGCGGGATCTGTGGTGGCTGGCCGTCGACATGACCGCCGGGTTCGTCACCGCTCTGCTGGCCTTCGCCTTCATTCCGTTCGGTCTCGAGGGCTGGACGCTGGCGCTGGGCACCTGGAAGCCGATCGTGCACGCCGCCGGCGGCTACTGGTACGCGTTCATCCCCATCTCCTCCCAGTCCACCGCGAATCTCGCCGCCCTGCTGGGCAGCGGCTTCCTGGTCCTGGGCGTCTTCGCCTCCCCCCTGCTGCTGCGGGCCCACTTCCTGCTGGGCCGGGCCTTTCTCGCCCCCACGCCGGGGATGGCGCTCGCCGAGCGGGTCCGGCACCTCACCGAGACCCGGCACGACGCGGTCGACACCTCCGCCGCCGAGCTGCGCCGCATCGAGCGGGATCTGCACGACGGCGCGCAGGCCCGTCTGGTCGCCATGGGCATGAGCCTCGGCGCGGTGGAGGCGCTGGTCGAGAAGGACCCGGCCAAGGCCAAGGAGTTGCTGGCGGCGGCCCGCGCCAGCTCCGCGGAGGCCCTGGCCGAGCTGCGCGACCTGGTCCGCGGCATCCATCCGCCGGTGCTGGCCGAGCGCGGCCTGGGCGACGCCGTGCGGGCCCTGGCGCTGCGGATGCCGCTGTCCGTGGAGGTGGACGCGGACCTTCCGGGCCGGGCCGCGGAGCCGATCGAGTCGGCGGCGTACTTCGCGATCAGCGAGCTGTTGACGAACGCGGCGAAGCACTCCGGCGCCCAGCGGGTGTGGGTCGACATCCACCACGACGACGGCGCCGGCTCCCTGCGCATCGCGGTGACCGACGACGGGAAGGGCGGGGCGGCCCCCTCGGAGGGCTCCGGGCTGAGCGGGCTGCGGCGGCGGCTGGGCGCCTTCGACGGGGTGCTGGCCATCAGCAGCCCGGTCGGCGGGCCGACGATGGTGACGATCGAGATACCCTGCGAGCTCTCCGTCGCTCGCCCCACCGGCTGAGAGCTGCCTGCCCGAGGCCCCGGGAAACCCGGGGGCGGACCGTCGTACGCCGGTGCTAGCGTGCTGGGGTCGGCCGCGGGACTCCGGCGCGACTTCCGGAACCCGCCTGTGAAGCGATGATTCGCAGTTCGTGCCCCCATTCCCCGGCCGACCCCCGCCTGCCGCGCCGCCGGAAGACCGAAGCAGGAAAACGACGCAGGAGACCGGCGCAGGAGACCGAAGCAGGAGACGCACGTTGGAGAGCTACGCCGATCTCGTGGCGGCCGAGGACCTGCTGCTGTTCGTGAACGCGGCGATCACCTCCACCGGACAGCGGGAATTCCGTTCCCGGGCCGAGGAGCAGCGCATGTCGCTGGACTTCCTCCACGCGTATGTGCTCGGCAACTACCGTGAGCTGTACGCGGCGACGCTCGCCCTGGACATCAACCACCACAACGCGGCGCGGATCGTGCGCGGGCTGCTGGAGACCGCGTCCGAGGCGACGCCCGCGCAGCGCAGCGCCGAGGGGCCGCTGATCGCCAGGCGGCTGGCCCTGCTTCCGCCGCAGCGGGTGTACCGGCTCTTCCGCGAGCTGCGCCGGGCCGGGGTCAACAACCGCCGCACCCGGGCCATCACGCGGGACTGGCTGGCCGCCCGGCCCGATCCGGCGCTCGACGCGGTCAAGTACCGCTCCGGGGTCAAGGCCGCCGCCCGCCACGCGCATCTGCGGCTCGACGGCGAGCTGGGCGACTTCCTCTTCGAGCCCCACACCCGCCGGGCCGGCTTCACCACCCCCCTGTTCGACGCGTGGCGCCGCGCCCACTACAGCCACAGCGCGCTGTACGAGCTGCCGTACACCGTCGCCGAGGGATTCGCGGCGGCGCACGGCATCGACCGGGCCGCGTTCCTGGAGCGGATCGCCCCGCGCCTGACCCGGCTGGAGCGGCTGCGGCTGCGGGAGTCGGCCCGGGACCACCGGGTGGACGGGGTGGCCGGCGACCTCGCCGCCCTGCCGCTGACCCGGCTGGCGAGTTATGTCCTGGCCCTCCCCCTGGACGACCGGGCCCGCCGCCGCGAGGAGCTGACCGCCGCGCTGCGGGCGGCAGCGCGGCGCACCGCGGGCCCCCGCGCGGGCAGCTGGGGGCGGGTGGCCGCCGTGCTGGACGACAGCTTCTCGACCCTCGGCTCGGGGCAGAAGCGGCGCCGGCCGCTGGCGGTGGCGCTTGGCTGCCACTTCCTGCTGGAGGCGCTGGCCGGCGAGTGGATCCCGCTGTGGCTGTCCGGCCGCACGGACGCGCTGCTGGCGTATCCGTACGGGCCGACGCCGCTGGGCGCCCGCGTCCTGGACGCGCTGGAGCACCGCCCGGACCGGCTGGTGATCGTCTCCGACGGCTTCGACAACGCGCCGCCCGGCCTGGCCGGCGAGGTGCTGCGGGTGTGGCGCGCCCGGCTGGACGCGGAGGGCCGCACCAGCGTGGTCCACCTCAACCCGGTGTACGAGGCGGAGGACTTCGACGTGCGGCGGCTGGCGCGCGAGGTGCCCACCGTCGGGGTGCGGGACGCGGAGGACCTCCCGGCCCTGGTGGAGCTGGCCCAGTTCACGCAGGGCCGCACCCAGGCGGCCGATCTGTGGGCGCATGTGGACGCCCGCGTGCGCGGCTTCTTGCGGGAGGAACGGTGAGTGAGGAAGAGGCGCCCGTGGAGCTCGCGGGCCTGACCGCGCTGCCCTCCCAGGTGTGGGGCGCCGTCCGCCTGGTGCCGCTGGTGCGCGAGGAGCCGATCGCCGACCTGCGGCTGGACGACCGGCTCTACGGGGACGACTTCGCCGCCGTGGAACTGGACCGGCGCACCGCGTACTGCTCCTACATCCCGCACGGCTTCGTCGCGACCTGGACCGGCGACGGCACCCCCGCGTCCTCCTACGGCACCCAGCTGCGGCCGGGCGCGGGCGGGGAGCGCCCCGCGTGCGTCCCGCTCCGCTTCCATCGCCGGATGGCCCGCCGCGCCGACCGGAACCGGGTGCGCTTCCTGCCCCTGCACCTGGCCCTGGAGGGCTATCTGGCGCTGCACTTCGGCGGCCCCGACGTGGTCTGGGAGGAGTGGTCCCGCCGGGCGGTGGCCCATGGCCTCTCCCCGCGCGTCGAGCAGGCGTACGCCGGGGCCGAGGTGGAGGGGCTGCGCGACGCGCTGCGGGTGTTCGAGATCCACCCCGGCCAGTGCGGGGTCATGGTCTACGCGGCCGACGCGCTCGCCGCCGCCTTCGTGGTGCCGCACCCCGACGACTACCGCGCCCTGCACTCCTCGCTGGTCCTTGACCTGTTCGGGGAGCTGGTGCACCACTACGCCACGCTGCACGGCCCGGTCCCGGAGTTCCGGGCCCGGCTGCGCGACGGCGCGGTGAGCTCGCTGGCCGACCTGCGGGCCGAGGCCGCCCGGCAGCGGCGGGAGTGGGCCGCGTTCCACGACCGCACCATGGCGGGCGGGCTGCTCGACGCGTCGTACGCCTTCCAGCGCGTCCGCGCGATGGGGCCCTTCACCCTGTCCCGTTTCCTGCCGCCCTTCCACCGCAACACCGAGCAGCACATCGGCGAGACCATCACCCACCAGGACGGCCGGCTGGCGTATCTGAAGACCTTCCGCCTCTCGGAGGCCCAGATACGCCGCGGCCATCTGCTCACCGTGCTCGCCGCCCACGACTGGCGCCTGGAGGCGGCCGCCGGCGCGCTGGGCGTGAGCTGCGACCAGCTCGCCTCCCGCATGGAGCACGCGGGGTTCGGCGCGCTGCTGCGTCAGGACATACGCGACCGGTACCGCGCGGCGGCCCGCCGCGCGGCACCCTGATGCCCTGATGCCCTGATGCCCGAGGCTAGACCCCGGGCCGCCCCAGGGCCTGGAGCGCCTCCCGGCGCGCGCTGTCGTGGCGCTCCTGGCCGGAGCCGACAAGGGTCCTGGTGAGGCCGCTGTCGGCGTCCTCACCGTGCTGGTGGGTCCACCCCACGACGAGGGAGTCCACCTGCCGCTGGCCCACGTCGAAGACCTTCATGTTGTCCAGCGCCGCCGACGCGTTGGCCTGGGCGGCGTAGTCCTTGCCCCACTCGTACATGCCGTAGTAAAGGAGGGAGCCCGCGATGTCGGCGGCGACCGGCAGATGCCCCCCGAGGGGCTTGTCCGGCACGAAGTTGAGCGCCCCTCCGGTCATCAGGAAGCTGGCCGTCCGGACATCCGTGGCCCACTGCACCGCCTTGTCCCTCTTGTCGAAGAGGATGTCGGAGGTGACCCCGTCGTAGAAGCCGAAGGTGGAGGAGGCCGCGTTGATGGCGGCGGTGCGGTCGTTCGGATTCTTGAAGTCGGTCCGGGCCAGCGTCTCCGCCGCGTACTGCCGCTCCGCGGCGTACATTCCGGCGTACGCGTTGGGATCCTCCGCGACGCCGCGCATGATGCGCGACAGCTCCTCGGGCGACACGGCCATGCGGACCGTGCCGTCGTCGCTCCACACCCCGCCGCCATCGGCGTGGATCTTGTAGTTCTCGTTGGTGCGGGACAGGATCTCGTGGGTGTCGGGGGTGTAGTCCATCAGCATGTGGCCCAGGGGCGAGCGCAGGCCGGCGGGCATCTCGTCGCCCTTCCAGTCCTTGTTGAGCAGCTTGATGGTGTCGTGCATGACCCGCGCCTCGGCCTCGGTGTGTCCGCCCAGCGGGTGGTCGGTGCCCGGCACATTGCCGGTGGCGGCCGCCTCCAGGGCCCGGCCGAACCCGCCGCGCACATCCGCGTCGGAGGCGTCGTCGCCCACGGTCTCGATGTTGCCGCGCCAGTTGGTGGTGTTCTTGAGGTCCCAGTCGCGGTCCTGCAGCAGGTACTTCAGCCGGTCGTTGCCGCCGTCCGCCTTCGGGTCGAGATACCCGGTGGCCGTCTTGGGGTCATGGCTCATGATGTCGAGGGCGCCGTCGACGGGGTCGTTGGCGAACCAGCCGTCGTCCTTGCCGCTGAACTCCCCGTAGAGGTCCCAGATGTCCTTGTCCTTCCGCTCCGCCGCGATCATGTCGTCGGTCAGGTCGGAGAGGAACTGGGAGGAATACCCGCGGCCCTGCTTCATGAGGGTCACCAGGCTCTGGTAGCCACGGGCCCCCTGGCCCTGACCGGTGCCCACCGGGATCTTGTTGTCCACCGCGTCCAGGTCGTACTTCTCGACGCCCGCCTTTTTGAGGCCCTCCCGCCACGTGTCGTAGAAGGGGTCGGAGGGGGACTTGGTGGCGGTGGCCAGGGTGGTGGCCAGGCCCTTCTCAAGGGCGCGGAAGTTCTCCTTGTCGTCGCCCTTGGCCAGGTCGAAGTACTTGTTGGCCAGCTCGATGGTGCCCTTGGGGCCCATGCCGGCCAGGAAGGTCTGGCTGAACGTCTTGTCGTCCTGGTTGTCCCGGAACAGCCGCTGGTACTCGGCCATCTCCTTGGCGCTGAGCTTCTCGCCGGAGTTGAGCTTGGTCGAGAGGTCCTTGGCCTCCTCGGCCTCGACCTTCTCGATGTCGCCCTCGGCCTTGGCGTTGAACCCGTTGTCGATGCCGTCGATGAGGTTGGAGTCCCGCACGGCCGCCTGGAGCGCGACCTTCACGCCCTGGTCGGCGTCGTCGACCGCCTTGACCGCGGCCGCGATGTGTTCAGTCCATGACAGCTCAGTGGCGTGCAGGTCCGGGTCGTGCTTGATGGTGAAGGCATCGTCCTTGCTGACCTTCGAGAAGTCGTAACTCGCTCTCCCGTCCTCCGAGACCTTCATCCCGGCCTTCACCGCGTCCGCGACCGCGGACTTCACCTTCCCGTGCAGGTCCTTCAACTGGGTGTGCGCGTCCCGGAGAATCGAGGCGATTGCCTTTGCCTCCGTCTGGGCGGCGGTGAATTGCTCATCCGTCATGCCCACCTGAATCTGCCCGAGGCCATTCGCCACGCCGGTCCAAGTGCCGTCGGTCGCGGCCGTCTTTACTTGCTGCTGATATGCCTTCTGGACTTCGGAGAACTGCTTCGCAGCCTCCGTCCATTGCTTCGCTGCGGTCTCCAGGAAAGACAGGTCGACTGTCATGACCTGGTGGTACGTAAGCACAATTCCCCCATGGCTGGCCATCAATAGAAAATGAAACGGGTACGTCGGCCAACCGTGACAGTACCCCTGGCCGGGGGCCGCGAGACCCCCCCGAGACCGTTTTCATAATACGGCAAGAAAACCTTCACAAAGAAAGGGAAAACAGGTCGGACAGCCAGGGGGTTTTGTGACTCGCCTCACGGCCCGCAGGTCCGTCTCGCACGCAACCCGCGGACGACACCGGTCATTTCGGAACTTCGACCCTCACCTCCTTACGGAGATTGGCGGCGGTCTGGGCGGACTCGTCGAGCGTCAGATCCCTCGCTCCCTCCCGGGGGATCACCAGGGCCACCGTGTCGTAGTCGGCCCACACGCACAGCGCCAGCGAGCTGGGCTCGTCGGGGCTCGGCTCCTCCTTCGGCCTGATGATCTGGCACTTCATGACGCCGTTCTCGAAGCCCGCGGGCGACTTGCGCTCCGGGCTGCCCACCACGACGACATCGCTGTCCTCGCTGCCCGCCGTCTCGCTCTTCTTCTTCAATTTGCTGAAGAAGGAGTCGACGGACTTCTCCGGATCCGGCACGGTCCCATAGGCGCCCAGCATCTGGATCTTCTTCGCGTCACCGGGGGTGGCCCACTCCACCTCCAGGCCCATGCCCTTCGTCAGCCCGAAGTCCCGCGCCGCCTCGCCGTCCAGCCGCTGCGAGGTGCTGTCCCCCGAATCACTCGTGTATTCACCGAGCACGGTCGAGGGCACGGTGAGCCTGTAGTCCTTCCCGTCATCCGTCAGCTCGTCGTCGCTCGCCCCGCGGAACAGCAGGACGCCCCCGACGATCGCGGCGACCACCACCACGGCGCCGATCACCAGACCCGTCGTCTTGCCCTTGCCCCCGCCGCCCGGCGGGGCCGGCGGCATGCCGGGCGGATAGCCCGGCGGCATCTGGGGCTGCTGCGGGTAGCCGTAGCCCGGCTGCGGCGGCTGCGGGGCGGCGTACGGGGCGCCGCCCTGCGCGTACGGCCCCGGCGCCCCCTGCGCGTACGGGCCCGGCGCCCCCTGCCCGTACGGGCCCGGCGCCCCCTGCCCGTACGGATTCGGGCCGCCCTGCGACGGCGGACCGGGCGGCGGACCGGGCGGGGTGCCCGGAGGCGTCCCATACGGCCCCGGTGGCGGCTGGTTGTGACTCACAGGCTGTGGCCCCTTCCCCTTGACCCTGACCCTGACCCCTGATCAGGGGTCACAGACCTGGACGCGACAAGTGATGCATGGGGTTCCACTCACCGCGGGGCGGTTCCTCGTGCCGCCATGTCAGCCACCGCCGGCTTGCGCGGCAGGCCAACAACAGCGCGCTCAGGGTCAATGACAGTCCGAAGCCCGGATGGGACGATTGGACAAGCCCCACCGTCACCGAAGCGCCCCATCCGGCCAAGCGGCCGTAGCCGTTTCTGCCGACATGGGTTCACTACCGAAGGGACACGCCGCGATGTCCGTCCCGTCGCCGACGCCTGGCTTACCTCCGCCCCCGCCCACTTCCGAGGGGACCCGGTCGAGCCCGCAGCCGACACCCTCGCCCACCCACAACCCTCCCCCGCATCCCGTGCCGCCGTGGGGCAACCCACCGGATCTCCAGGTCTCTCCGCAGTGGCTGGAAAGCCGGGCGAAGGACTGTGACACCGCGTGCGAGGTCTTGTGGCGGCTTCTGGGACCCGCCAAGGAAGCCTTCGACTCGCTGGGCAGGGCAGCACCCGGCTGGAGTTTCGTGGACAGCATCGATGACATGGAGGGGCGCTGGAAGAAGCTCAATGGCTTTGTGCGGCAACGCCTGGGGACCGCAGCCGACAGCTTCCGGATGAGCGCGGGGGAGTTCAACCGCATCGAACACGACCGTGAGCGTGAGTTCCGACAGGTCCGCGACTGAGCGGAGCCGTGGCCCACCACGGCCGGCACACTGCCAGTCGCTCCATGCCGAGTTGGGGGAACGGTATCCGGTGATCACCATATCGCAACTGATGCACCTCGACGTCACCGCGTTCGAAGCCCTGGCGGACAACTGGGCCGCCATCCACCACAAGATCCAAACAGCTCGGACCGAGTTCCACGACGACGTGGTCCTCGCGCTGCAACACGACCACTGGATCGGCGAGGGCGGAAGAGCCGCGCAAAGTTACTGCGACCGGATTCTGCTCGATATCGACGCGTTCGACGCGGAGGTACGAAGCCTGCGCAGATACCTCGACCAGACGGCCGACGGGGCGAGCGGGCGCGGCGGGGTCAAGGGCCTGGAAGGGCATCAGCGGATGGTGGCGGAACTGCGGCAGCAGGCCCTGAACGCCGGCATGACGGTGACCGATACAGGCGAGGTCCGATGGGCGGAGGTACGCGCGCCCGGACCGCTGTCACCCGCCGACAAGAAGCACATCGCCGAGCGGAACAGCAAGGCAGCGCAACTCGAGGAGAAGATCAAGGCGGAGCTGTCCGCCGCCACCGAGATCGACGGTGAACTGGCCCGCGATCTCAAGGTCATCTTCGGTACGCCGGAGAACTTCGAGACGGAGAACCGGAAGTACGGCATCACCGATCCGGGGCTGGGTGACTGGTGGACGTACCAGAAGCTGGAAGTCGTCGAAGCGGGCATGCGGGACGGCAAGGGCTGGACCAACGCCTCAGCGCTCCTCGGCCACTACCTGCGCGGCAACGGTGAGCCGTATCAGATCGACCCCGCCACGATGCTCGCCGACATCCCACAGTTCCAGCACGATGTCGATGGGACTCTCGATGGGGTACGTCAGGGGCCGGACGGCAAGTTCACCACCCCCTGGACGACGACCGCGCCTCGGCTGTCGGACGGCGGCAAAAGCCTCGACTGGTATTACGCGCTCAATCACTTCCAGTACCGCACGGTCGGGGAGAAGCGTGACGGGCGGATCACCTACCACGTCGAGGTCCAGAAGCGATACGACTGGGGCATTCCCAGCGAGCACCGCAGGAACGTCTCGGGCGTGGGCGGCCTGATCACCATGGAGCAGGCCGATATCGCCCACCTCAACACCACGGGCAAGGCCCACGACTTCGACGTACGCGGCCGCACCGGGGAGAGGACCGCGCCGGGGTAGGCCGAAACATCACCCGACGCGGCGCCGGTCTCTGGCGGGCTTCAGTCGGTGATGTACCAGTTGTCCTTCAGGTATTCCAGGGTGGAGGTGCCGATCTCACTTTCGGAGAAGGTGACGGAGGCCCTGACCGCCGCGGCCGGAATGTCGAACTTGTCGGGGGTTCGTACGACGACCTTCCGCGGGTCGACCGTCGCGGTCTGCAGAGCCTTCTTCTGCGTGGGCGAGATCATCTGGAACGTGACCAGGAACGTGGACGTGCAGGGGCCGAACCCCTCGTCCTCCGCCTTCTTCGCGGCGGGCCCGCCCACATCGCAGACGGTCTTGATGTCCTCCCGGCCCACGGCGTGCAGGTACTCCTCGTACCGCCGGATCGCCCCCTCCTTCGTCCTGGGCGCGCCCTGGTCCGAGGGCCGCTCCGAGGGCTGGTCCGAGGGCTGCTCCGTGGGCTGGTCCGAGGGCTGCTCCGTGGGCTGGTCCTGGGGCGGGCTCGTCGGCTTCTCGTCGGCGGGCCCACAGCTGTCGCTGGTGAAGATGCCAGGCAGCAGACGCTTCGGGTACGGGCCGATCGGCCCGTTGAAGCCGTTCACATGCTGCTGCGAACCCCACCACCCGGCGTACCCCCACCACGGTTCACCCTTGACGGGGCGGATGTTGTCCCATGTGTGCCACTCCGCGCCCTTCGAGGTGCGGTCGAGCGCGATCTTCGCCCGGTGGTAGCCCGTGGTCGGGTAGGAACCGTGGGAACCACGCGCCGAGTACACCGTCGGATGCCCGCCCTGCGGGTCCAGGTCCGACCACTTCACGCTGCACGGATCGCCGCCGTGCTTCGCGAACGTCATCGCCTCCGGCTTGCCGTCGCGCAGTTGCACCGCGACGCGCTCCCAGTCGCCCTCGTGCCTGTTGCCCCCGAGCAGGTTGTTGTAGGCGTAGAAGAACCAGTACACATACGCCCCGCGCGCCGGGTCGGTCTTGTGCTTGTGGTACTCCCAGTAGACCGGCGCGCCGGTACCCTCGCCCTCGCGCACCTCCTTCGGCGGGGCGAGGTAGAAGCCGCCATCGGGCTCGGTCGAGGTACGCCACCGCTCCCCGTGCCCCGGGCAGGACACCGGCTTGGACGACGCCTTCCCCGGTTCGATGTCCGCGTGCTGGTAGGGATTCTCCGCACTCCCCAACCGCCGCGGGTCCGCCGGATCGGCCACCGGCCCCTCGTCACGGCACATGCCGTCGTGGTCGAAACGCAGCGCGGAACGCTCGATGAAGTGCGTGGCGTCCATCGGCTCCAGCGTCTCCCCCTTGGCGAGCCGCACCAGCGGCGCGAACCGCGCGGCGTCGGCCGCGGTCCCCTGCGAAGGCTCCGCCCCCGTGTACTCCTTCTCCTTCTCCGGCCCGCACGCCACCAGCGCCACGGAGAGCGACACCGCCACACCCGCCAAAGCCCGCATCCGACCCCGCACCGGCTCCCCCTTCGATCGCCCACCATCAGCCAGTGGCACGTCAGGACATCACGCGGAATCCGGCTGAACGGTTCCCCCCGAGTCAGTCGGCGTCACCGGCGGGCACGACCCACCGATGGGGCTGCCCGGTGATCGCGGCGATCTGCTCGTAGTCCTCGTCGTAGTGCAGCACGACGGCCGCATGCCGCTCAGCCGTCGCCGCGATCAGCAGATCCGGCATCGACAACGCGCGGTGGTTTCCTTTACGGATCGCTCGGGCCTGGACATCCTTGGCGCGGCCCCGTACCTCGTCCGGGCAAGGGAGGTAGTCGAAGCCGGACAGCCAGTAGCGCAGCTTTTCGGCCTCCGTGTCATTGCGAGCGGAGTAGAGAATCTCCTCCGGGCGCGTGGGGCAGCCCCCTCCACCGGGCTGCCCCACGCACGGAAGCCGCCTCATACGCTCAGCCGTGTCGCTCCTCGGCCTTCGGCGGCGCCAGCGCGAACCACACCGCCTTGCCGGTGACGCCCGCGTCCTTGTCGGTGTAGTCGACCACGCCCCAGTCGTCCGAGCACGACTCCACGAGCGCCAGCCCCCGCCCGCCCTCGTCGTCGGCCCCGGCCTCCACGGGCTGCGGCAGAGCGGCGCCCGAGTCCCACACGGTGACGCGGAAGTCCGGGGGCGCCGGCTGCCAGTCCATGCTGACGTAGGAGTCGGTGGCGGTGTTGCGCAGGGCGTTCGTCGTCAGCTCGGAGACGAGGAGTTCGGCGGTGTCCATGAGGCAGTCGAGGCGGGCCGATTTGAGGATGTGGCGGATGGTGGCCCGTACGACGCCCACCGCGCGGGGGTCGTGCGGGATGAACAGTCCGTAGGACCAAGGCTTTTCGGGCGTGCGCATGTGGCAGCCTCCAGTTGAGTACCTTGCGTGACTGGCGCCACACTCACCGTAGACTTACAGGTGCTATCACTGCAACCTTCTTGCGTCGATGTGTGGTTGCACAGTGGACTGGCCCGAGGGAAGGGAGAACCGTGGGACTCAGAAGCAGCCCGACATACCGGCAGCGGCGCCTGGGGGCGGAGCTGCGTCGCATGCGCGAGCGGAGTGGCCTGTCCTCGTACGAGATGGCGGGGCGGCTCGGCATGAAGCAGCCGCAGTTGAGCCACATCGAAGCCGGACGCACCACAATCGGTGTCGAGCGGCTCCGGGCACTGGCGGCCGAGTCAGGTGTCAGTGATGCCACCTTTATCGAAGCTCTGATCGAGATGGAGCAGTCGTCCGGCAAGGGGTGGTGGAGCGGGTTCCGTAAGCGTCTGCGACAGCCTTACCTCGACCTCGCCGAGTCGGAGGCCGCGGCGGTGCGTCTCAGGAACTACGAGCCGATGTTCATCCCGGGCCTGCTGCAGACGCGTGAGTATGCGGCGGCCGTCCATCGGGACGGGTACGCACGGCTCTCCGCCGAAGAGCAAGAGACGGCCGTCGAGTTCCGGATGCTTCGGCAGAAGATCCTTACCGGCGAGAACGCTCCCCGGTTCCACGCGATCATCCACGAGGCCGCGCTGCGCCCCTCCATGGGAGACCAAGAACTCATGCGCGCGCAGTTGCTGCGGCTGGTCGAAGCGTCCCGGCTGCCGAACGTGACTCTGCAGGTCCTGCCGTTCGACGGCCCCATCGCCTTCGGGACCGGCTTCCTGATGATCGAACCGCGCGTGGCGGACCTGAGCATGACGCTCGTCTCACACGTCGAGCAGACGCTGTACCTGGAAGACCCGGCCTCCATCGCCAGGTACGACGAGCACTTCGCTAGGTTGGAAGCCATGGCGCTGGCTCCCATCGACGCCACGGCGGCACCGGAGACACGCATCGCCAAGGACTCGCTGGGGCTGATCCAGCGCATCCTGTATCCCCTGCTCTAGGAGAGGCGTCGATGTCGCGGCTGATATGGCGGAAGTCAAGCTTCAGCGAGGGAGGAGCCGTCAACTGTGTTGAGGTCGCCACAGACCCCACCGGCACCCCCCACCTCCGGGAGAGCGACGACCCCGACACCGTCATAGCCACCACCCCCACCGCCCTCCGCTCCCTCCTCCGCGCCATAAAGACCGGCGCCCTCGACCGCCCGGGCGGCTGATCACCGCCCTCCCCCTCACGGCGGTACATTCGGGTCCGACTGGGCCAAGTCCCTGACCCCAGGGGCCCGACGAAGTCTTGGAGCCGCCGTGCGCGTTGTCCTCGCCGAAGACCTGTTCCTGCTGCGGGACGGTCTGGTCAGGCTGCTGGAGGCCTACGACTTCGAGATCGCAGCGGCCGTGGACACCGGGCCCGACCTGAGCCGCGCGCTCGCCGAGCTGAAGCCGGACGTCGCCGTCGTGGACGTGCGGCTGCCGCCGTCGTTCACGGACGAGGGGTTGCAGTGCGCGCTGGCCGCGCGGCGGGCGCGGCCGGGGTTGCCGGTGTTGGTGCTGTCGCAGCATGTGGAGCAGCTGTACGCGCGGGAGCTGCTGGCCGACGGCAGCGGCGGGGTCGGGTATCTGCTCAAGGACCGGGTCTTCGACGCCGACCAGTTCATCGACGCGGTGCGGCGGGTGGCGGCGGGCGGTACGGCGATGGATCCGCAGGTGATCTCGCAGTTGCTGAACCGGCGGGCGCAGGACAAGCCCATGGGGAAGCTGACACCGCGCGAGCGGGAGGTGATGGAGCTGATGGCGCAGGGGCGGTCGAACGCGGCCATCGCCACGCAGCTCTTCGTCACCGAGCGGGCGGTCGCCAAGCACACCTCGAACATCTTCGGGAAGCTCGGCCTGCCGCCGTCCGACGACGACAACCGCCGGGTGCTGGCCGTGCTGGCCTATCTCGACCGGGGGCATACGCGGGACTAGCCACCGGCCGGCGGCAGGACAGAAGTTGCGCGCCGACCGTCGGCGCCCCCGCTGCTCGTGCCGGTCGAACCGGCACGAGCAGCGGGGGCGGCGAGGTCGCGTCACGCGACGGCGGTCCCCTCCAGCTCGACCATCAGGGTGGGGATCGCCAGCCGTGTCACCCCGAGCATCGTGGTGGTCGGCGCCACCCCGGCGGCGCCCAGCCGCGATGCCAGCACGCCGTAGTGCTGGAAGAGCAGATCGACATCGGTGGTGTAGACGTTGAGCCGCACGAGGTTCGCCAGGGACATGCTGGCCTCGCCGAGGACGGCCTCCAGGTTGTCGAGGCTCAGCGCCAACTGCGCGGCCATGTCACCGTCATGCTGGGGCTTGCCGTCGCCGCTCATCGCGGTCTGCCCGGCGCAGTACAGGGTCCGGGTGTGCCCCGAGACGACCTCACCCTGGTTGTACCCCAGCTCGGCCGACCACGCCCACGGGTTGACCGTCGTGCGCTCCATAGCCTCATCAGCTCCCATTCGGTTCATCGACAGTACGTACGTCCGCCGGCCGGACAACCGCCCGGCCCCGAGACGCTGTTGAGAGCCTCGCAACGAAAGCGTGACACCTTGTGTCGTGTATCTCGGTAGTGTTCTCGCATGCGCGCCGACCGATTGGTTTCGCTGGTGCTGCTGCTGCGCCAGCGCGGTCGGCTGTCGGCGGCCACACTGGCCCGCGAGCTTGAGGTGTCCACCCGCACCGTGCTGCGCGACATGGAGGCGCTGTCCGCAGCCGGGGTCCCGGTCTACGCCGAACGCGGCCGGAACGGCGGTTTCGCGTTGTTGCCCGGTTTTCGGACAGAGCTCACCGGGCTGAACCACGACGAGGCGCTCGCCCTGCTGGTCGCCGGATCACGGCGCGGCGCGCAGGTGTTCGGCCTCGGCTCGGCGCTCGCTTCGGCCATGCTCAAGGTGGTTGACGCGCTGCCCGAAAGCCATCGGGACACGGCGGCGGGCGTCGCCGAGCGCTTGCTCATCGACCCGGAGACCGACCTCCTCTCGCGCCGCGTGGTCGCCGACGAGGTGCCCGACACCGTCGTGTCCGAGGTCCGGCGCGCCGTGCTCGCCGGACACCGGCTGCGCATCCGCTACGCGGCCGTGGGCCGGCCCCCGAGGTGGCGCACGGTGGACCCGATCGGCCTGGTCACCGTGCGCGACCAGGGCTACTTGCTGGCCACGAGGTCCGGCGCGGACCGCACCTACCGGCTGTCCCGGGTGCTGGCCGCCGAGGAACTCGACGAACCCGCACAGCGACCGGACCGGGTCGATCTGGACCGGGCCTGGCAGGAACACAGCACACGGTTCCGGACCGGCGGCGACCAAGTCGCCGTGCTGGTACGGGTGGACCCGGCGCGGCGGGAGGATCTGGCGGGGACCGCGCTGGCCGTCCTGGCCGAAGCGGCCGACGCGGACGGCCGGCTGCGGATGGAGGTGACCTTCCAGGATCCACGACACGCCGAATGGGCGCTGTGGCAGCTCGCCACAGACGCGGAAGCCCTGGCCCCGCAGTGGTTGCGCTCCTCCCTGCGCGACCGCGCCGCCGCGATCGCCGCCCGCTACGGAGTGTCCGACGACAACCGCCGGGTGCCGGCCGTGCCGGCCTGTCTCGACCGGGGGCATGCGCGGGATTAGCGTTGCACGGAGGGTCAAAAACTGTGCGCCCCCGGTCAACGGCGGCAAGAGTTACGGGCCGGAGAATGCTGGTGCGAGTACCTGGCTCGAAGCGGCAGGGGGCATGCGCGTGGTCTCGGCGATTCCGGAAAACCTCTTCAAGTACTCCGATGCCTGCACCAGGGGCGCCGAGCAGTTCCAGAGCTGGGTTCGCACGGTGCTGGCGCCGGCGATGAGCGCTTTCGATCGCAACGCGGCCATCCCGTGCAGCGGGCTGGACGCGGCTGTGGCCAAGCAGATCGCGGCGGCGTTCTACACGGATCGCGATGTGAGGACGGTGGGCCAGGCCTTTCTGGAGGCCGATGGCCCGACGGCCCGCAAACCGGGAACGCCGGTCGGCGCTCCGGAGAAGGCGGTCGAGTCGGCTTTCCAGCGACTGCAACGGCAGTATGCCCTGCGGGCTCTGCAGGGTGCGCACCAGGCGCAGATGAATGCGGGAGCCAATCTCGCCAAACGCCTGATGAACGCCCGGCCCGCCGAGGTGAACGACATCGTCAAGCTACTCGCACCGCACGCCAACGACCCTTATTTCAACGCCGGTTTCTACAATAACCTGGACAAGCGCCATATTGAGACCGCCATGACGTTGGGTGGAATTCCGGCTCTGGTGCAGGCCTACTCATCCGGCCTCCTGGACAGGAAGGTCCACGACAGTGTCGCACGGATTGTTTCGGTGCCCGCGCCCGACTTCCGCGGCGCCGTGAGCCTGGACGATCATTACATGAGCGATGCCCAGAAGACGGAATTCCTCAGGAGTATTGGCGCCAACCCGATGGCGGCCCGCAACTTCTTGGCGTGGTGGCCGCCCGATGTGGCGCCGCCGTCCGGCCCGGCTCATCTCTCCTACGAGCTGTGGTTCGCGGGCTACCTTCCCTATCCGTCCGTGGCTCCCCATGGCGTGGCCCCTGACGGCAGGCGCTACTCTCGCGAGGAACTGGCCGTGCTGAGCTGGATAGAGCTGCACAAGGACATCATCCTCCGGGAAGCCAGGAAGTGGGACATCGATCCGAGGGGCATCATCGCCGCCATCTCGTGGGAGGCGCTGAAGAACGTGCACAACCGGCGGCGTCCCATTGCCGTCAACATCCCTCCGACTGTCCCCAAATTTGGCTTACATTCCGTCGGACCGGGCAAGGTTCACCTTCTCAGCAGTCTCATAACGGATCTCGAGGGCGGAAAGTACGGGAACTATGTGCCCGCCACCGGACTGGACGAGCGGAAGCAGATCCTGGCCAGCAGCGAGGGGTCCATCAAATACATCGCCGCGATCATGGCCGCCTACTCCAAGGTGACGGACGATTCCGGGCACCGCCCCATCCGGAAGGACCCTGTGATGCTGACCCAGGTGTTCCATGGCGGCGGCGTGCAAGAGAACCCGGGTAAGTGGCGCGAGCATCTGAATTCTGTTCCGAAGGACTATCAATACGCGCCGGGGAACGACATGGCCGTCTGGGCCCGGCAGAACATGCGCTTCCTGGACGATGCCTTGGCCGCCGACTAGTTCCGCGTCAGGTGATTTCCCATGAGCCAGCCCCGTTGTCACTGGGCCGGCTGGCGTCGCTGGGCCGGCGGGCCTATCCGATGCCGTTGACCTGTTGCTCGATACGTGGTCGGTCGAGCGGTGGTCCACGTCGACGCATCATGCCCCGTACGCACCATTGCTGCCGCACCGTCACCCTCGTTAACGTGCCGTTGACATACGACCGTTGGCCCGGGCCGGGCGGCATTGGGGGGCACCATGAGCGATCTGAGCAGACGCACGCTGATCGGAACCGCCGGAGCACTCGGCGTCGGGGCCGCGATCGGGAGCCAGTCCCCGGCGGCGGCCGTGGGGGTGGGGGGCGCGGAGGACGCGGAGGACGCGGAGGACGCCACCGCCGCCTTCGACACCGCGCCCGCGCGCGCCGCGCTGAAGCGGCTGCTGCCGGAGCACGCCGGGCAGTTCCGGCTGGTGGCGCTGGAAAGCGATGGCGGCGAGGAGCGGTTCGAGGTCTCGGGGAAGCCGGGGCGGATCGAGGTGGCGGGGACCAGCCCGGCAGTGCTGCTCACCGGGGTGCACTGGTATCTGAAGTACACCTGTCATGCTCTGATCACCTGGGCCGGGGACCAGCTCGACCTGCCCAAGACCCTCCCCGCGCCCCGGGGCCGCGTCGAGCGGTCGACCGCGCTCCCCCACCGCTTCGCGTTCAACGACACCCACGACGGCTACACCGCGCCGTTCGCCGGCTGGGAGCAGTGGGAGCACCTGATCGACGTCGCGGCCCTGCACGGCTGCAACGAGCTGCTGGTCACCGCCGGCCAGGAGGCCGTCTACCACCGCCTCCTCAAGGACTTCGGCTACTCGGACGAGGAGGCGCGCGCCTGGCTGCCCGCGCCCTCCCACCAGCCCTGGTGGCTGCTCCAGAACATGAGCGGGTACGGCGGGCCGGTGAGCCCCGAGCTGCTGGCCAAGCGCACCGAGCTGGGCCAGAAGATCGCCGGCCGGCTGCGCGAGCTGGGCATGCGGCCGGTGTTCCCCGGCTACTTCGGGACCGTTCCGGACGGGTTCGCCGAGCGCAACCCGGGCGCGCGCACCGTCCCGCAGGGCACCTGGAACGGGCTCGAGCGCCCCGACTGGCTCGACCCGCGCACCGAGTCCTTCCGGCAGGTGGCCGCCGCGTTCTACCGCCACCAGGAGGAGCTGTTCGGCGCCTGCGAGCTGTTCAAGATGGACCTGCTGCACGAGGGCGGCGTCGCCGGGGACGTCCCCGTGGCCGACGCGGCCCGCGCCGTGGAGACCGCCCTGCGGACCGCCCGGCCCGGCGCGACCTGGGTGATCCTCGGCTGGCAGGCCAACCCCCGGCGGGAGCTGCTGGACGCCGTGGACCGGGACCGGATGCTGGTGGTGGACGGCCTGTCGGACCTGGACTCCATCACCGACCGGGAGAAGGACTGGGGCTCGGTGCCGTACGCCTTCGGCACCATCCCCAACTTCGGCGGCCGCACCACGATCGGCGCCAAGACCCACATCTGGGCGCGGCGGTTCACGCAGTGGCGCGACAAGCCGGGCAGCAAGCTGGTCGGCACCGCCTACATGGCGGAGGCGGTCGGGCGCGATCCGGCGGCCTTCGAGCTGTTCAGCGAGTTGGCGTGGCGGGACGAGGCGGTGGACCGCGAGGAGTGGTTCCGCACCTACGCGGACGTACGGCTGGGCGGCCGGGACGACCGGGCCCGGGAGGCGTACGCGGCGCTGCGCGACACCGCGTACCAGATCACCAGCTCCGACGGCCGCCCGCACGACTCGGTGTTCTCCGCCCGCCCCGATGTGACCGCGCGCTCCGGCACCAACTACGCCACCCGCGTGCCCGCCTTCGACCTGCCGGACTTCGACGCCGCCTTCGCCGCGCTGCTGGCCGTGCGCCCCGCGCTGCGCGACTCCGACGCCTACCGCCACGACCTGACCGACCTGGCCCGCCAGGCGCTCGCCGACCGCTCGTGGACCCTGATCCCCCACCTGCACGACGCGTACGCCCGCAAGGACCTCGCGACCTTCCGGGTGCTGGCCCGGCTGTGGCTGAAGCTGATGCGGCTGAGCGACGACATGACCGGCGCGCACCGCGGCTTCCTGCTCGGGCCGTGGCTGGAGGACGCCAAGCGGATGGCGTCCGGCGAGGCGGAGGCCGCCCAGCTCGAACACGCCGCCCGCGCCCTGATCACCACCTGGGCGGACCGGGTCACGGCGGACACCGGCAAGCTCGCCAACTACGCCAACCGCGACTGGAACGGCCTCATCGGCGACTTCCACCTGCCGCAGTGGCAGAGCTACCTGGACGAGCTGGAGGACGCGCTCGCCGAGGGGCGCGAGCCGCGCGAATTCGACTGGTTCGCGGTCGAGGAGCCGTGGACGCGGGAGCGCAAGAGCTACCCGGTGCGGCCCACGGCGGACGCCCACCGCACCGCGCGGCGGGTGTACGAAGCGTTGGCCAAGGCCCCGTACCAGGGCGCGGCCACCGTCTCCACCACCCCGCCCCAGGTGCCCCCCGGCGGCGCCGCCGACATCGCCGCGTCCCTGCGCAACCTCAACGGGCTGCGCGCCACCGGCCGCGTCGACTTCGACCTGACCGTGACCGGCCTCGACCCCAAGCCGCAGGGAGACACCTGGCTCCCCTCGATCGCCCCGGCGAAGAGCGGCGAGGTCCACTGGCGGGCCACCGCGCCCGGCGAGCCGCTGAAGGACCCGCTCAAGCCGCTGCCGTACGAGCTGGCGGTCGAGTTCGGGCCGCGCGGCGAGGACCGGGTGCGGCTGGACCGCACCGGCACGCTGTGGGTGGCCGGGCCGCTGGATCCGGGCCTGAGGACGGTCACCAACAACGGCGCGGTCTTCGGTCAGCTGGGCGAGCGCTTCGCGATCGACGGCGCGGGGCGGGACCTGTGGAAGGCGACGGCCGAGTTCGGGTCGGTGTACCGGGAGGGGGCGCTGGCCGTCTCCACCGCCGTGACGGTGAAGGTGGACAGCCAGGCCGCGACGGGCGCGTGGGCGCGGGCCGGCATCATCGCGCGCGACAGCCTGGCGACGGCGGGCTCCCTGGGCTTCGTCAACCTGTCCGTCACCCCGTCCAGCGGCGTCGTGCTGTCGTACGACACCAACGGGGACGGCACGCTGGACGCGTACAAGCGCGTCACCGGCGTCAAGGCGCCCGTGCTGCTGCGGCTGACGCGGGTGGCCGCCGCCTCGTACAAGGGCGAGCTGTCCACCGACGACGGGGCGACCTGGCGGGCGGTGGGGACGGTGACGGCGCCCGGCGGCGCCGGTTCCGCGCAGGACGTCGGGATCTTCATGAGCGCGGCCCACGGGGGGAACGTGGCGCGCGGCACGGTGGAGTTCAGCGGCTGGCGCGTCGGCTGACCGCGCGGGCCCGCTCGGGCGCGGAGCCGGGGCCCGCGCAGGGGCCCCGGCTCCGCGCGGCGGTGACCATCGCATCCGGCGCTCGTTCTCCAACCGTGGAGCAGCAGCAGGAGACAGCCGACCTCCCCGGTGGTTCCCCCACCCTGATCGACGTCGAGCAGGCCGAGGCCGCCATCGTCGAGCACTACCCGCGCCTGGTGCGGCTCGCGTATCTGGTGCTGCCGCCCGGCATGGGGCGCACCCGCCGGGTGCTGGCGGCCCACGGGCTCGCGCAGCGCGCGCTGCCCCGCGGCCGGGCCAACGGCGCCGGGGCCGGACCACAGACCGGTGTCAGGCCGCAGACCGGGGCCGACGGCCGGGGCGGCGCCGGGGCCACGCCCGGGCTCCCCGGGCAGCGCGGGGCGGAGGGCGCGGCGGACGACGCCGGGTACGCCTTCGTGCGGCTGCGGGTGCTGCGCGGCGCGCTGCGGGCCGCGCGGCGGCGGCGCCTGCCGCTGGGGCCGGCGCTGCCGCGGGTGTGGGGGCTGCGGCTGTCCCCGTCCCCCGGCGGGTCCGACGAACTGGCCCTGGACAAGGCGCTGTCTCAGCTGTCGGGCCCCGGCCGCGCCGCGTACGCGCTGCGCGGCCTGGAGCGGCTGGACGACCGCGAGGCGCGGGAGGTGCTGAAGGCCGCCGGGGTCGCCGACCCGCGCGGCGCGCTCGCCGAGGCGGACACGGTGGAGGACCCGGCGGGCAGCCGGGACGGCACCCTGCTGGAGTCCCCCGAGTTCGACCCCTGCGCGCTGCGGGCCCGGCCCACCGATCTGATGCGGCGCCGGCAGCACGCGCGCGCGGCGCTCGCCGCCGCCGCGGCGCTGGTGGTGTGCGGCACGCTGCTCGGCGTGCCCGGCGAGGGCTGGGGCCCCAGCGGCGCGGCCGCGCCCCCGTACGCGCGCAACCCGTCCTCGGAGCGCGCGCTCGACCCGGCCGAGCTGACCCGCGCCGCGCCCGAGGCGTGGCGCACCGCCACCCGCGCCGACTTCTCCACCTGGCCCGCCCGCGGCGACCGCACGGGCGACACGCCGCTGCTGCGCCGCGCGCTGGCCGTTTGGGCGCGGCCGGGGCGCTCGGTGCGCGTGTCGGCCACGCCCGGCACCCAGTCCGGCCCGCCCTCGGGCCCGCCCCAGCTGCTGTACGCGGGCGAGGTGGACCAGGTGGCGGTGGTCCTGCTGTACGACGGGCTGCGGGTGGTGCGGTACGCGGAGGCGGGGGGCGGCGACGGCGGCGCCGTGGCGCTGGACTTCGCGCGGGCCGACGCCGCCGACGCGGCCTCCTCGACCGGTCTGGTCGTGACCCGCGCGGACGGGAACGTCCGCTATCTGGCCGCCCCCTGGGTGCGCCACCCCTCCGTACGGGACCTGGTGCGGCCCGGCGAGGCGGCCCGGCCGCTGCGTCTGACGGCGGACGGGGTGACGGATCCGGTGCGCGCGGGCGGCGCCGACCTGGTGGGCGGCGCGGGGCGGGCGCCCGAGTGCGAGAGCTGGACCGCGCTGCGGCTCGGGTCCCGCCTGGTGACGGACCTGGGCGAGATCGTCCCGGCCCGGCTGACGTACGGCGCCCCGGGCGGCCGGGGCGGCGGGCCGCGGGACGTGGCGGGCGCGCCGGCCCGGGCGGCCTGGGCGCACACCGCGTGCCGGCTCCCGCTGCTGCACTCGCGGGGGGTGCGCACGGTCAACGCCTGGCGGTTCGCGGCCCAGCGGCTGCCCGAGGGCGGCGGCTCGGCGGAGTGGGTGTGCACGCGCGCGGAGACCTGGCGGGGCGCGGGCGGCCGGGTGCTGGCCCAGTTCCAGCCGCCCACCACCGACCCCGCCGCGCCGGCCGCGGTCGTGGCCAACGCGGGCGACTCCCCGGCCTGCGGCCCGCGCGAGCCGCGCGTGCTGGCGGGCGCGCTGTGGAAGTCCCGCGCCGGGCGGTGGTATCTGCTGGCGGCGGGCAGCAGCCAGGTGACCTCCGTCGCCGCGCGCGGCGACGTCCGGGGCACGGCGGTGGGCCGGACGCTGACCCTGCCCGCGCGGGAGGGCGACCAGGCCCGGCTGAGCGGCCGCCTGGTGTCGGGCGGACGGCTGTCGGCGCTGCGCTGACGGGAGGCGGTATGGCGAGCCCCGTGTGGTGACGTGAGGAAGGAATCCCTCACAGCCGCCGGCGCCCCCGCGCAGCCCCGCGCGTGGTCGATGGCCGTGCTTCACCACCATGCGGCGGGTTCCCACAAGAAGTCGTCGGGCTCCAGCCGCTCCAGGTGGTATTCGAACAGGGCCCAGGTCAACTCGAACTGCCAGCGCGCAAGGTCACGTCGGGAAGTCTCCATGCGCCGACCCTGACACACCGTCGTTCCGCCCGGAAATCAATTATCCGCAGTGCAGCAGAACTGATCCAGGGAACCCCATTGAACAGTGGAATTCGTCTCGTCGCGTATGGAAGGCTCGCAGGTGTCCACAGAATTCCATAGCGATTTGGGTACGGCAGGAAATCTCGTGCGGATAACGAATTCGATCGCCGCCACCGCTGTCGCGGTGCTGGCATTCACTCTGACCGGCTGCGGCGACGACGGCGACGACAGTAAGTCGGCGGCACCGACCAAGGACGACAAAGCCACCACTCGGGCCGAGGACGCGGGCAGGTCCACCCCCTCTGCCGGCGGGGACAGCGGCGACATGAAGTCCTCCCGCCCCACGCCCACCCCGAGCCGCGCCAAGGCCCCCAGCGGGACCGCCACCCCCGCCCCCAGCCGCACCACCAGCGCTCCCTCCAAGGCCCCGGCCCCGAGCCGTACGACCGCCGCCCCGCCCACCACCTCCAGCCAGTTGTCGCGGGTCCAGGGCGCCTGGTACTACCCGATGCGGGACGCGAACGGGAACCTGATCACCCTGAGGATCAGCGGCACGTCCATGTCCGCGAGCGGCAACAAGGGCACCTGCTCCGGGACCATCAGCGCCTCCATGGCCGCCACCTTCACCTGCCAGGGCGCGACCACGAGCGGCACGGCCCGGCTCAGCGACGGCGGCCGGACCCTCACCTTCAACTGGAGCGACGGCAACCCCGACCGGTTCGTCCGCGCCAAGCCCGCGTAGCGGTTCAGCCAGGAAAATGTTTGCGGCGCATTTCTGCAAGGGGATGGGGCGTTGCCCCCACGCGTTCGCCCCAGCCGCCCCGACACCTGACGGAAGCGCCGGAGCACGCCCGGATCACGCCGGATGGGCACCGCAAGCCCCTGCAAGCCTTCCGCAAGGCATTGCGGTGCTGTTACGTTCACCGGCATGACCCAGGAGCTGACCACCTCCCCCCAGACCGAGACCGCCCGTCCGGCCGGCGGTGCCGACTGGTGGCGCGACGCCGTCATCTACCAGGTGTACGTGCGGTCCTTCGCCGACAGCGACGGCGACGGCATCGGGGATCTGCGCGGCGCCCGCGAGCGGCTGCCCCACCTGGCCCGGCTGGGCGTGGACGCGGTCTGGCTGACCCCGTTCTACGCCTCGCCGCAGGCCGACGGGGGCTACGACGTGGCCGACTACCGCGCCGTCGACCCGCTGTTCGGCACCCTCGGCGACGCCGACGACCTGGTGCGCACCGCCCATGAACTGGGCCTGAAGGTGATCGTGGACATCGTGCCGAACCACACCTCCGATCGGCATGTGTGGTTCCAGGAGGCGCTCGCGGACCGGCCTCGGGGGGCGGCCCGCGAGCGCTACCACTTCCGGCCCGGCCGGGGCGCGGACGGCGAACTGCCCCCCAACGACTGGGAGTCGGTCTTCGGCGGCCCCGCCTGGACCCGCACCACCGATCCCGACGGCACCCCGGGCGAGTGGTACCTCCACCTCTTCGCGCCCGAGCAGCCCGATCTGAACTGGGACTGCCCGGAGGTCGCCGAGGAGTTCGAGTCCATCCTGCGGTTCTGGCTCGACCTGGGCGTGGACGGCTTCCGCGTCGATGTCGCGCACGGCATGGTCAAGGCCGCGGGCCTGCCCGACATCGGCCACACCGAACAGGCCAAGCTGATCGGCGCGCAGGTGCTGCCGTTCTTCGACCAGGACGGTGTGCACGAGATCCACCGCTCCTGGCGGCGGCTGCTGGACTCCTACAGCCGGGCCGACGGCACGGTGCGGATCGGCGTGGCCGAGGCGTGGGCGCCCACCTCCCAGCGGCTGGCGCTGTATGTGCGCCCCGACGAGCTGCACCAGGCGTTCAACTTCCAGTTCCTCAGGTGCCCGTGGGACGCGGCGGCGATGCGCGAGGTGATCGACGAGTCGCTGGCCGCGACCGCCTCCGTGGGCGCCCCCACCACCTGGGTGCTCTCCAACCACGACGTGGTCCGGCACGCCACCCGCTACGCCGAGGACAGCCCGGCCCAGGGGCTGCGCCGGGCGCGGGCCGCGGCCCTGCTGGTGCTGGCGCTGCCCGGCTCGACGTACATCTACCAGGGCGAGGAGCTGGGGCTGCCGGAGGTCACGGACCTGCCCGACGAGTGCCGCCAGGACCCGGCGTTCTTCCGCGCCCTCCACGCCGGCGGCCAGGACGGCTTCCGGGACGGCTGCCGGGTGCCCATCCCCTGGTCGCGCGACGGGGAGTCGTACGGCTTCGGCCCGGGCGGCAGCTGGCTGCCGCAGCCCGCCGACTGGCCCGGGCTGTCGGTGGAGGCGCAGACCGGCGACCCGGACTCCACGCTGGAGCTGTACCGCGGCGCACTCGCGGTGCGCCGGGAGCTGCCCGGCCTCGGGGACACCCCGATGGCCTGGCTGGACGCGCCCGACGGGGTGCTCGCGCTGTCCCGGCCGGGATTCGTGTGCACCCTCAACACCCTCGGGGAGGAGGTGGAGCTGCCCGTCCCCGGGCGTGCGCTGCTGTCCTCGGCCCCCCTGGAGTACGGGGCCGGCACCGTGCGCATTCCCGCCGATTCCTGTGCGTGGTGGGCAATCTGACGCGCGACCGGTACAGTCCAGCCCCATGACCGCACGGCTCGCTGACATCGCAGCCCAGGCGGGGGGCAGCGAGGCCACGGTCAGCCGTGTGCTGAACGGCAAGCCCGGCGTGGCGGCGACCACCCGCGAATCCGTCCTCGCGGCCCTCGACGTGCTCGGCTACGAGCGGCCGGTGCGGCTGCGGCAGCGCAGCGCGGGGCTGGTCGGGCTGATCACCCCCGAGCTGGAGAATCCGATCTTCCCCGCGCTCGCGCAGGTCATCGGGCAGGCGCTGACCCGCCAGGGCTACACCCCGGTGCTGGCTACCCAGACCCCGGGCGGCTCGACCGAGGACGAGCTGACGGAGATGCTGGTGGAGCGCGGGGTGGCCGGGATCATCTTCGTCTCCGGGCTGCACGCGGACACCACCGCCGATATGCGGCGCTACGACCGGCTGCGCGGCCAGGGCGTGCCGTTCGTCCTGGTCGACGGCTACTCACCGAAGGTGCGGGCGCCCTTCATCTCCCCCGACGACCGGGCGGCGATGCTGCTGGCGGTGACCCACCTGGCCTCCCTCGGGCACACCCGGATCGGGCTGGCGCTCGGCCCGAAGCGGTTCGTGCCCGTGCTGCGGAAGATCGAGGGCTTCCAGCGGGCGATGCGCGAGCAGCTGGGGGTCGGGCCGGAGGAGTCCGAGGAGCTGATCCAGCACTCCCTGTACACCCTGGAGGGCGGTCAGGCGGCGGCCGAGGCGCTGATCGAGCGCGGGTGCACGGCGGTGGTGTGCGCGAGCGACATGATGGCGCTGGGCGCCATCCGCGCGGCCCGGCGGCAGGGCCTGGCCGTGCCGGAGGACATCTCGGTGGTCGGCTTCGACGACTCACCGCTGATCGCCTTCACGGACCCGCCGCTGACCACCGTCCGCAAGCCCGTGCAGCCGATGGGCCAGGCGGCGGTGCGCGCCCTGCTGGAGGAGATCGGCGGCACCCCGGCGCCGCCCAGCGAGTTCGTCTTCCTCCCCGAGCTGGTGGTCCGCGGCTCCACGGCCTCGGCGCACGGGGCGGGCGCGCGGGGCGGCGGGACATAATCGGGCGTTTGCCGGACTCCCCTACAACCGGGACCACCCCAAGCGGGACATAAGGTGTCAAGACCGGACTCGGGGACGGTCTGCCGCCGGGTCGCTTCTGGCAGACTGTTGCCCTATGGGTGAAGCGACTGTGAGGACTCTGCCAGGCCGGACGGCCACTCCGTCACCCATCGAGGAGACCGAAGCGCGCCCGGCGCCGCCCCCTACGCTCATGGACCGGCTGCGCGCCCCCCGCAGACCCCGGCTCTGGTTCGAGATCCTCCTGGTCGCCGTCGGCTACTGGACGTACTCCCTGATCCGCAACGCCGTCCCGGAGCGGAAGCACGAGGCGATGCGCAACGCGGGCCGGATCTGGGAGTGGGAGCACCGGCTCGGCCTGGCCTTCGAGCACGGCGTCAACCACGCGCTGGACTCGGTCGGCTGGCTGATCGTCGGGATGAACTACTACTACGCCACGCTGCACTTCGTGGTGACCCTCGGCGTGCTGGTGTGGCTGTACCACTGGCACCCGGGCCGCTACGCCGCCACCCGGCTGGCGCTCTTCGCGACCACCGGGGTCGCCCTGCTGGGCTACTACTTCTTCCCGCTGGCGCCGCCCCGGCTGATGGCGAGGGGCCACTTCATCGACACCGTCGTGGCGCACCACACCTGGGGGTCGATGGCCTCCGGGAACCTGGCAGGCATGTCCAACCAGTACGCGGCGATGCCGTCGATGCACATCGGCTGGTCGCTGTGGTGCGGGATCACCATCGCGGTGCTGGCCCGCCCGGTGTGGGTGAAGGCGCTGGGGCTGCTGTACCCGGCGGCCACGCTGGTGGTGATCGTGGCGACGGCCAACCACTTCTGGCTGGACGCCGTCGGCGGGGCCCTGTGCCTGTCGTTCGGCTTCGGCCTCTCCCGCCTCTGGTACGGCAGGCTCTCGTACCGGCTGCCGAAGCAGGTGGCCGTGCGGCAGGCGGAGGCCGAGCCGGAGGCCGGGCCGCGGACGGCCTGAGGACGGCTGGCGCGGGCGGCTCGAGGGCACCTGCCGTGGGCGGCTTGCGCGCGGCTGTCAAGACGGCTTGATCGCACCCGCCCGAGCCGCCATTCTGGCTCAGCATTCAGGGGCTCGATCTTTCGCGCGAGGGCGACGATCCGCGTCGCCCTCGCGTCGCTGTGGGCACGCCGCGGGCCCGAGGACACGGCGCGGGCCCGAGGACATGAAAGGGACACCGGCACGTGCACACCGCCGACGCCACACCAGCCGCCTCCGCCCCCTCCGCCCCGCGGCTGCCCCGACCCCGCTCGGGCTCCGCCGGGCCGCGCTTCCGGCTCGTGGCCACCGATCTCGACGGCACGCTGCTGCGCACCGACCTGACCGTCTCCGCCCGCACCCGCGCGGCGCTCGCCCTCGCCGGCCGCTCCGGGGCGCGCCATCTGGTCGTCACCGGGCGGCCGGCCGCCTCCTGCCGGGAGTTCCTGGTCGCCATCGGCTACGAGGGACTCGCGGTGTGCGGTCAGGGCGCGCAGCTGTACGACGCCTCGGCGGACCGGCTGCTGGTCTCCGCGGCGCTGGACCTGGACCTGGCGCGTGCGGTGGTCAAGCGCACGGAGGAGGAGCTGGGCGGGCGGCCGCTGGAGCTGGCGGTGGTCACCGCCGCGCCCGAGAACCGCTTCGTGGTCACGCCCCGCTTCACCGACCGGGTACGGCCGGACTGGGGGCTGGCGGGCAGCCGGGAGGAGTTGTGGGCACGGCCGATCGAGAAGGTGCTGATGCGCCACCGCGAGCTGCCCGACGGCCGGGTCGCGGCGGCCGCGGCGCTGGCGGGCGGGGACGAGGTGTCGGTGACCCACTCGGAGAAGGGCATGATCGAGGTGCTGCCCGCGGGGGTGGACAAGGCCCTGGGGCTGGGGCGGGCGGCGGAACGCATGGGCTTCGCGCCGGAGGACACCATCGCCTTCGGCGACATGCCGAACGACATCCCGATGCTGGAGTGGGCGGGCTACGGGGTGGCGATGGGCAACGCGCACCCGGGGCTGATCGCGGTCGCGGACGAGGTGGCGCCGGACCACGACGAGGACGGGGTGGCGGCGGTGCTGGAACGGGTGTACGGCCTGCCTGACACCCTTGACTGACTCTCCATGGCTAAACAGAATGTCCAAAGTGCAGCCTGAATCCCGCCCCGCCGACCCGCGCCCCACCGCACCCCACTACCTGGACGAGCGGTCCGGCGCCCGCTACCCGCTCACCGACCCGCGCTGGCGCGGCGACGACGGCGCCCCGCTGACCGTCTCCGCCCTGCCCGGCATCACCCGCGAGGACGTGGACACCGGCACCCGCTCGCTGTGGCGCTACCGCGCGGCCCTCCCCCTGGACATCCCCACCCCGGTATCGCTCGGTGAGGGCCTCACCCCCCTGGTCGAGAAGGCCTGGGGCGAGGCCCCGGTCCTCTTCAAGCTGGAGTGGTTCAGCCCCACCGGCAGCTTCAAGGACCGCGGCAGCAGCGTGATGATCTCCCTGCTGGCGCAGCGCGGCGTGCCGGAGGTCATCGAGGACAGCTCCGGCAACGGCGGGGCGTCCGTCGCCGCGTACTGTGCCGCGGCCGGCATTCGGGCCACCATCCTCGCCCCCGCGTCCACCTCCCCCGCCAAGGTCCTCCAGGCCCGCGCGTACGGGGCGCGGGTGGAGCTCGTCCCGGGCGACCGGGACGCCACGGCGGCGGAGACGCTGCGCCGGTCGGCCCGTACGTACTACGCCGGCCACAACTGGCACCCCTTCTTCCTCCAGGGCACCAAGACCCTCGCCTACGAGCTGTGGGAGGACCTGGGCTTCACGGCCCCGGACAACGTGGTGACGGTGGCCGGCGCGGGCTCCACCGTGCTCGGCTGCGACCTCGGCTTCTCCGAGCTGCTGGCCGCCGGCCAGATCCGGCGCCGCCCCCGGCTGCTCGTCGCCCAGCCCGCCCACTGCGCCCCCATCCACGCGGCCTTCCACGGCGAGCCCGCCGCCCCCTTCGCCCCCACCATCGCCGAGGGCGCGGCCATCCGCGCGCCCGTCCGGCTGCCCGAGGTCGTGCGGGCCGTGCGCCGCTCGGACGGCGACATGGCGGCCGTCCCCGAGGACGAGATCGCCGCCGCGGCCCGCCGCCTGGCCGCCATGGGCCTGTACGCCGAGCCGACCAGCGCGACCGCCGCGGCGGCGATCGACGTCTTCCGCGCCCGGGGCGCGATCCGGCCCGGCGAGACGACGGTCGTGCTGCTGACCGGCTCGGGCCTGAAGGCGGCGACCACGATGAGCGCCCTCTTCACCGATCGGAAAGACGCCTCATGACCGCCGAGGACGACCTGCTCCTGCGGGAAGCCGAGAAGATCGTCGTCGCCATCGGCCGGATGTTCCCGGGGCTGTGCGAGGTCGTACTGCACGACCTGCGCGACCCGGAACACGCCATCCGGGCCATCGAGTCCAACCTCTCCGGCCGCGCCGTCGGCGACCCCGCCACCGAGCTCGGCATCGCCCGTATCCAGGACCCCGGCTTCCCCGACATCGTCCAGAACTACCCGAACCGCTTCCCGGACGGCCGCCCCGCCAAGAGCACCTCGATCGGCATCAAGAACAGCGCGGGCGAGTACGTCGCCGCCATCTGCCTCAACCTCGACGTGTCCCTGTTCGCCAGCGTCGCCCGCAGCCTCAGCAACCTGGTCCGCACCGACGACCAGGAGCAGCCCCTCACCGAGACCCTGCGCGCCCGCACCGCGGACGAACTCCGCACGGTCATAGAGGAGTTCGCCGCCGCCCGCGGCCACACCCCGCGCAGCCTCGGCTCCCCGGCGAAGAAGGAACTCGTCCGCTCCCTCAAGACCCGCGGCTTCCTCCAGGTCAAGCACTCCGTGCCGGTGGTGACCGAACTGCTGGGGGTGTCCCGGGCGACCGTCTACAACTACCTGCGCTCGCCCGCCGAGTGACGCCCCGGCCGGCGAGGCACCAAAACATCAAGGCACCAAGGCACCGAAGCGCCGACGCGCCAGCCAAGGGTATTGAACAACTCGTTCAAAACATGTCGTTGACATCAGCTCGTGCAGGTCCCATCCTGGTCCCATGACCTCGACTCCCGATCAGCCGTCCGATCCCTTCACGCCCCCGCGGCCGGAGGCGGCGCGCGCGCACCGCGTCTACGCGTCCCTGATGCGCATCGCCGAGCGCCACGCCGCCACCGACGCCCAGCGCCGCCGGCAGACCCATCCTTCGGTCCTCGGCCCGCACGAGGCCGTCCGGCTGGTGTCCTTCCTGCTCAGCGGGGCGGCTCAGCGGGACGACGGGGAGCCGGAGGTCGACCAGGCCGACATCACCGCCGCCCTGACCCTCGTCCCGCTCGTCCGCGGGGAGATGGACGAGCTGGAGGCCGGACTCCTGCAGATGGCCCGGGGCCGCGGCATGACCTGGCAGGAGATCGCCTTCGGACTGGGGCTCGGCACCCCGCAGGCCGCCAGGCAGCGGTACGAGCGACTGGCCAGCCGCGCCACGGCCGACGACGAGGCCCCGGCGTAGGCCCGGCGGTCACGGCTCCACTGGTTTGCGGAGCATGACGCAGGCCGTCGCAGGCCCGGTCTCCGACTCCTCGACGAGCGTGGCGCACACCGTCAGCCCCACGCGGGCCGCGAGCCCGGCGACGCGGTCAGGCGGCAGCAGGTAGACATCGAGGGCCATCCGATGGCCGTACCCCTTCTCCTTGCGCCGTCTCTCGTCGCCGACGTGGAAGCCGAGCAGCAGATGGCCCCCGGGAGCCAGGACGCGGTGGAACTCGCGGAACACCGCCGGCAGCACCGCCGGCGGTATGTGGATGATCGAGTACCAGGCGACGACGCCGCCGAGTTCGCCGTCCGCCGACTCCAGCGCCGTCATGGTCCCGGTGTGGAACCGCAGCCCCGGATGGTCCCGCCGGGCCACCTCCACCATCCCCGGCGACAGCTCCACACCGAACGCGTCCAGCCCGAGCGAGCGCAGATGCGCCGTCACATGCCCCGGCCCGCACCCCACATCGGCGACCGGTCCCCCACCGGCCCCCCGCACGCGCTCGGCGAACACCCCCAGCATCGCGCGCCCGAACAGATCGGCCTCGAACGCCGGGCGCACCAGCCTGGCGTAGTCCACGGCGACGGTGTCGTACGAGGTTCGGGTTTCCCGAAGGTAGGACGGCTGGGTCACGCCGCAGACCCTACCCCCGGGAAGATCTCTCCGCTCCGCGAACCAGGGTCGGGCCCCAACTCGGGCTCACCACGCTTCTACGGACCGACCCGCAGCACGTAGGCGCGGTCCATGGCGGCGTTCGTCGCATCGGGGAAAGCCGCCAGGAAGGCTTCGGTGAAACCCCGGTCGCGCGCGTGCAGCTCACAGGTCTTCTCGATCACACGGCAGAAGCCCTGCCACGGATCCGGGTCGGCGAGCCCCTCGTCGAGGATGGCGTGGCAGGCGCGCACTTCCGCCGCGAACGCCTCGGTCACCAGCGCCTGCTTGGTCGGGAGACGGCGGGACAGGGTGGCGGGGCCGATCCCGGCGTGCCGGGCGATCTCCCGCATCGGCACGTTGAGACCCTCGGTGGCGAACAGTGCGCGGGCGGCGTCGAGGAAGCGTTCGTGCTTCTCCAGGGCGTCGGAACGCACCGGGTGAGACAAACGGTCGGTCACCGCTCTCACTTCAGCCAACCGGACGGTGGCGTCCGTTAGCGTCCGCCGTGGCCGGGAGGCAGCGCCCGGCCCGGTCCCGATCGATCCCGGAGCGAGGAGACGACATGAAGGCAGTGGTGATTCGGAGGTTCGGAGGCCCCGAGGGTCTGGAGGTCATCGAGGTGCCCACCCCGGCTCCCGCCCCCGGACAGGTGCTGGTCACCACGGAGGCGATCGGCGTCGGCGGCGTCGACACCTTGATTCGCAGGGGTGGCCTCCCCGGCTACGGCTTCGAGGAAGGCCATGTCCCCGGCAGCGAGGTGGCGGGCACGGTGACCGCCGTCGGTGACGGCGTCGACACGTCGTGGATGGGCCGGCGCGTGTGGGCCTTCACCGGCGTGGGCGGCGGTTACGTCGAGCAGGCGACGGCCCCGGTGGAGGAGGTCCTCCCGCTCCCCGAGGGTCTGTCCGCTGTCGAGGCGGTGACGCTCGGCGCTTCCGGGCCGGTCGCGCACTTCGGCCTCTCCCACGCCCGCTTCGCGGCCGGCGAGTCGGTGCTGGTGCGCGGCGCGGCCGGCAGCATCGGGATCATGACGGTCCAGCTCGCGGCGCGCGGTGGTGCCGGTGCGGTGGCGGTCACGACGTCGTCGGCCCAGCGCGGCGACCGCCTGCGCGAGCTCGGCGCGACCCATGTGCTGGACCGCGCCGGCGAAGGGGGCGAGGACGCTCCGGAGGGCTACGACGTCATCATCGACATCGTCGCCGGTGCGGACATGCCTTCGTTCTTCGCCAGGCTCAACCCGAACGGTCGCATGGTCGCCGTCGGCGCCGTGGCGGGCCTGCCGCCGGCGGACTTCGGCGCGAAGATGATGACGGCGTTCCAGAAGTCGCTGTCGTTCGCCACGTTCAGCGCGAACACCGTGGCCGCACCCGATCTGCGGGGCGTGCGGGCGGAGCAGTTCGCCGCCGCGGACCGCGGCGAACTGCGCACGGTGGTGCACGAGCTGCTGCCGCTGGAGCAAGCCGTACTGGCGCACCGGAAGATGGACGCCGGTGAGGTGTTCGGCAGGATCGTGCTGACCCCTTAGCCCGCGCTCCGCGGATGCGCCCCCGGCCGTGGCCGGGGGCGCACCGGCGGGCTCTACACACCGCCTTCGGCCGTCCAGATCTTGCTGTGCAGATCCGTGCCGCGCAGCACCCGCACCCGCCACGGCGCGATGCGCAGCACGTGGTACTCGGGGTCCGTCGGCCCGCCGCGCCAGTAGCCGAGGGGGTCGTAGCCGACGCCCGGTGGGCTGCCCTTGCGGTAGAGCTCCCAGGCATAGCGCTTGGTGGGCTCGTCCTCGACCCAGGTGGAGACGCTGTCGATGAACACGGCGTTCTGGCGGGGGCTCCAGTAGGAGTAGGTGGTGTGCGGGTTGTTCGCCAGGTGGGCCGACTTCACGGGCGTCTTGTAGGCGGCCAGCCAGCCGACGGGGCGGCCGTCGACGAGCGCAGACGGGGAGGAGCACGCGGGCCCGGGGGCGGTTCTTCTTGTCGACGGTGATCATGGTCGCGTACCCGATGTCGCTGATGTACCGGAAGAACTCGCGCTCGATGTCGGAGAAGGAGCCGACCTTCGGCGTCATGCCGCCGCCGCCCCGTCGCGGGGACGGCCGCGCAGGCCGAACGCGCTGATGAGCGCGGGGCGGCCAGGACGAGGAACGACAGGACGACGGGCGCGTAGAACACCCAGCGCCAGTCGGCCGAGGTCAGCAGCCCTCCGACGACCAGGCCGACGGAGAAGCCCCCGGCCGCGGTGCCGGAGTAGACGAGGAGGGCCTTGTCCCGCTGCGGCCCCTCCTCAAAGCTGGTCGTGACGATGGACAGCCCGGCCGGGGTCATGAACGCGGCCGCGACCCCCGTCACAAAGCGGGCGACGATGAGCGTCGGCCCGTCGTCGGCGAAGCCGCCCAGGCCGGAGAAGAGCAGGAACACGGTGAGCCAGAACAGGAACATCCGCCGCCGGCCGAAGAGGTCCGCGGCCCTGCCGCCCAGCAGCATGAACCCGCCGTAGCCCACGACGTAGGCGCTCATCACCCACTGCAGCTCGCCGGTGGACATCCCCAGGTCGGCGCGGATCGACGGCAGGGCCACATTGAGCATGGCCACATCGATGCCCTCGAGGAAGATCGCTCAGCAGAGCACAAAGAGCACCCCCCACGCACGCCCGCTCATCCGGGACCGCGCGGCGGAGCGCGACGGGCTGGTGCGCCGTACGGTGCACCCGGTCGTCCCGCCGCGGGTGGACTACCAGCTCACTCCGCTGGGCGCGACGCTGCACGACACCATCCAGGCGCTGGTCACCTGGACCGAGGACCACCAGGACGAGATCGCCGTCGCGCGTGCCGAGTACGACCGGCGCGAGGCCGGGGCAGGGGCCGGGGCCGAGCCCGGCGCCGTGGCCGGGGCAGGGGCCGGGGCCGAGCCCGGCGCCGTGGCCGGGGCAGGGGCCGGGGCTGGAGCCGCGCGTCAGGCCTCGTAGTCGTAGAACAGCCGCTCCACCACGGCCCGCGCCCGCCGCGTGGTGCGCCGGTAGTCGTCGAGCATCTGGCCGACGAGCCCGGGCCCGTAGCCCAGATAGCGGGCCACCGCGGCCAGCTCCCGGCTGTCGGCGGGAAAGGTGTCGCCGGGGCGGCCGCGGACCAGCATGACGCCGTTGCGGACCCGGGTGGCCAGCACCCATGCCTCGTCCAGGGTCTGCGCGTCGTCCGCGCCGATCAGCCCGGCGTTCCGGGCGGCGGCCAGGGCCCGGCGGGTGCGGGTGGTGCGCAGCCCCGGCTCCGCCCAGCCGTGGCGCATCTGCAACAGCTGCACCGTCCACTCGACATCGGCCAGGCCGCCGCGGCCCAGCTTGGTGTGGGTGGCGGGGTCGGCACCGCGGGGCAGGCGCTCGGACTCCATGCGGGCCTTGAGCCGCCGGATCTCGCGGACCGCGTCCTCGTCCAGGCCCTCGGCGGGGTAGCGCAGCGGGTCGATCAGCTCGATGAAGCGGGCCCCGAGGTCGGGGTCCCCCGCGACCGGCTCGGCGCGCAGCAGCGCCTGGCTCTCCCACACCAGCGACCAGCGCCGGTAGTAGGCGGCGTACGAGGCGAGGGTGCGCACCAGCGGGCCGGACTTGCCCTCCGGCCGCAGGTCGGCGTCGATGGCCAGCGGCGGGTCCACGGTGGGCAGCTGGAGCAGCCGCCGCATCTCGTTGGCCACGGCGAACGCTGCGCGCGAGGCCTCCTGCTCGTCCGCGCCCTCGCGCGGCTCGTGGACGAAGAGCACGTCCGCGTCCGAGCCGTAGCCCAGCTCGTGGCCGCCGAACCGGCCCATGCCGATGACCGCGAAGCGGGTCGGCAGCTCGTCGCCCCACTTCTCGCGCACCGCGGCGCGCAGGGCGCCCGCGATGGTCGCGGCGTTGAGGTCGGAGACGGCGTCCCCGACCAGGTCCACCAGCGCCGCCGGGTCCAGCGGTGGCTCGGCGGTCCCCGGGGTGCGCGGGGCGGCGGCCGCCGTACCCCCCGGCCTCGGCGCCCCGCCGGGCCGCGGCAGGCCGGACGTGCCGGACGTGCCGGGCGCGCCGGACTGCCTGCCGCCGGGCGGCCTCGTATCGGGCAGCGTGCCGCCTCCGGTGCCGGCGGCGCTCGCCGCGAGAGCGCCGCCGGCCGACGCGCCCCCCGCGGAAGCCGCACCGAACCCGGCGCCGCCGAGCCCCGCGCCACCGGACGGCGGCAGGCTCACCGACGGCTGCACGGCGCCGTTCGCCAGGCGCGCGCTCTCGATGATGTCGGCGGCCGCCGTACGGAACAGCTCGCGCCGCCGCACCCCGCGCGCCGCCGCCACCGCGGCCTCCGCGCCGTCGGCCCGGCCGACCGCCGCGAGGGTCTCCTGCTCCAGATGGTCCCGGCCGCGCGGCCGCAGCCCCTCGGGGTCGCCGAGCAGCGCGACCGCCTCGGGGGCGCGCAGGAGCAGGTCGGGGGCGAGCCGCCCGGCGGAGAGCACCCGCGCCAGATTCTCCGCGGCGGCGCCCTCGTCGCGCAGCAGCCGCAGATACCAGGGCGTCTTGCCCAGCGCGTCGGAGACCTTGCGGAAGCCCAACAGCCCGGCGTCCGGGTCGGCGGAGTCGGCGAACCAGCCCAGCAGCACGGGCAGCAGCGTACGCTGAATCGCCGCTTTACGGGTCACACCGGACGCCAGCGCCTCGAGATGTCGCAGCGCGGCCGCCGGGTCGGCGTAGCCGAGGGCCTCCAGGCGCTGGCCCGCGGCCTGGGAGCTGAGCCGGGTCTCGCCGGGCTCCAGTTGGGCGACCGCGTCCAGCAGCGGCCGGTAGAAGAGCTTCTCGTGCAGCCGCCGCACCTCGCGCGCGTGGCGCCGCCACGCCGTGCCCAGCTCGGCCACCGGCTCGGTGCGCAGGCCGAGGGACCGGCCCAGCCGCCGCAGGTCGGCCTCGTCCTCGGGCACCAGGTGGGTGCGGCGCAGCCGGTACAGCTGGATGCGGTGCTCCATGGAGCGCAGGAAGCGGTACGCGGCGTCCAGCGCGGCGGCGTCGGAGCGGCCCACGTAGCCGCCGGCGGCCAGCGCCGCGAGCGCGTCGAGCGTGGTGCCGCTGCGCAGCGTCTCGTCGGACCGCCCGTGCACCAACTGCAGCAGCTGGACGGCGAATTCGACGTCCCGAAGACCGCCGGGGCCGAGCTTGAGCTCGCGGTCTATCTCGGCGGCGGGGATGTTCTCGACGACGCGGCGGCGCATCTGCTGCACGTCGGGGACGAAGTTCTCGCGCTCGACGGCCTGCCACACCATGGGCGCGAGTGCGTCCACGTACGCCTGGCCGAGCTCGGCGTCGCCCGCGACCGGCCGGGCCTTGAGCAGGGCCTGGAACTCCCAGGTCTTGGCCCACCGCTGGTAGTACGCCACATGGCTGGACAGGGTCCGCACCAGTGGCCCGTTGCGGCCCTCGGGGCGGAGGTTGGCGTCGACCGGCCAGATGCTGCCCTCGACGGTGGCCTCGGAGCAGACGCGCATCAGCCGGGAGGCGAGCCGGGTCGCGGCCTGCACCGCCTTGCCCTCCTCGACGCCCTCCACCGTTTCGGCCACGAAGATGACGTCCACGTCGGAGACGTAGTTGAGCTCCCGCCCGCCGCACTTGCCCATGCCGATCACGGCGAGCCGGCAGGCGGCGGCGTCCTCGGGCTGCTCCTCGGCGGCGATCTCCAGCGCGGCGCGCAGCGTGGCGGTGGCCAGGTCGGCCAGCTCGGCGGCCGCCTGGGCGACATCGGTGGTGCCGCACACATCGCGGGCCGCGATGGCCAGCAGCGCGCGGCGGTAGGCGACGCGCAGCGCGTCCGGCCGGGGCCGGCCCTCCCCGGCCTCGCCCCAGACGCCCTCGGCCAGGGCCCGCTCGAACTCGGGGGTGGTCGGGTGCAGGTCCGCCGACTCGTAGGTCACCAGGGCCTGCCAGTCCCCCGGGTGCCTGGCGAGGTGGTCGCCCAGCGCCTCGGACGCCCCGAGCACGCCGAGCAGCCGGTCGCGCAGCGGCTTGGCGGTCACGAGGGTGTCCAGCAGCGCCTGCCGCGACCCGCCGCCCGGGGCGTCCCCGCCGGGAGGCAGCGCCTCGACGAGCCGGACGAGCCCGCGCAGGGCGAGGTCGGGATCGGCGGTCGCGCCCAGCGCCTCCAGCAGCACCGAGTCGCTCCGCACGCCGGACAGCTCGGGCGAGTCCAGCAGCCGCTGGGCGGCGGACGGGTCGGTGAAGCCGTGCCGCAGCAGCCGGGTGAAGTTGCTGCTCCTGCGTCCCTGCGGTACGGACATCCCGCCGCCTCCCGTGCCTCTCGAGTGCCGCCGCCCACGGACCCGGGCCCCGCTGACCTGCTCGGCGACCTGGGGTGGGCCCGGTGACGAGCTTAGGCTCTGCGGGGCGGGACGCGCCGTGCCGGATCACACAGCCGCGCCCCGTCCGCGCTCACAGCACCGGCAGGTTCTTGCGCAGCTCGAAGGGGGTGACCTCGGAGCGGTACTCCTCCCACTCCTGCTTCTTGTTGCGCAGGAAGTCATGCCGCAGATCCGCCATATGGGGAGCCCCTTCCTGGGCCGCTTCTGAGCAGGGGCGGCGCGGTCGTCGTTGGTCGTTGTTGGCCATCGTTGGGCACCTTCGGACGGCCCACCGACGGCCCAGATGTGTCAATCACAATGCAGCCTGGCCTGCACCGCTATGTATGCTCAGCGATCCAGATGACAAGGCGCCATACGTTGATCACTGCCGTTGCGACACCAGCGGTGACAGCAGCCATCTGTCGGCTGCGAGTCAGTGAGTAGCCAACGGTCGAGTTGGGACTACCGATCACGGCAGCGTCTGGACGACATCTGGCGCGTCGAAGCCCACGAGAGCGATGGCACGCCGCGTATGGTCGCGCGCCACGCACTCTCCTGACTCGCACGCGATGCGCAGATCCGTGATGGCCACCTAGCATGGTGCTCGCCTTCCTGTCAGGGAAGCGGAGAAGGTGTCCGCCACGAAGGTCCAGGGTTCGCAGCCGGAGGGCCGCCGCGGCGGACACGCTTCTCTCAACTGTCAGCGACTTGCCGACACACAGAGCTTAGGCCGCCACAACCTCGTTTTGTGTTTCCGCGAGTCCACCCCGAGTGGACCCCGCTGCGGGTATGTTGCTTGCATGAACCCAGGTGAATCTGCTACGCGCGAGGCGGACTATTGGCCAGGTATTAGTTGCACATCCTGGCTATGGCCATTCACTCAAGACAAAGTTGAATTCGAGTTGCGCAGGGCAATCGGGAACCTCACACATGGAATGCGCCGGACTTCCGACGGAAAAGCCCCCACCCGCGAGAACGTGCTGCGATGCTTGGAGGCAACTCATGAACTAGAAAAGGCCATCAAAAAAACCATGCACATGATCGCCCTGGAGGCTGTAACCAGAGGCGCAAGCTGGCGAGATGTGGGCGAGTGCCTCAATGTCGGAAAAACAGCCGCCCATAAACGTTTTAACGGGAGACCGAGCGAGCAGGAAAGGGAATTTTCAACTCAAGAGGCAGACGCTAGTGGACTACTGGAGCTTCTCTGGAGTGGGGCGATAGGTGATGACCGACTGGGGTTCGATGATGAGGACTGGGAGGCTGCGCCTCCACATGTCTCTACCCAATACGCACTCAGAAACCTGCCAAAAGCATCTATCAACTTACACAAGGCGCTAATGGTGCAGTTGGGCGAGGAAGGAGACCCGGTACTAACCATGTACAGGGCCTGCGAGTCGCTCCGCTTGGTGATGCGGACGCTTGCAACCAAAAAAGCGGTCGACGTCATAAACGAATGCATTAGCGAGCACCAAAACTTCCGTCCTTGGATTGACGAACAGCCGGGCATCTACTTCGCCGCGGCCACACAGAGGTGCATGGTCGCACACATCCAACTGGACAAAGCCTTGAAGTCTCCAGATCGGCGCGAACGCCTTAAGTGGATGATATTGGCCCACCACAACACCCAAGAAGCCACAATGATCATATCGAGACCGGAGTGCGTCGATATAATTTCCGCACTGGAATCCAAAGTGAGGGATTCAGGGCATCCCACATTTCCACCCAGCCAAGACCAGGGTGGCAATCTCTTCGACATATTATCCCCCTACTGGGAAGGTGATAAAGCCGGACTCGCAGATGCTGCAGGAGTAGAGGTGGATGAATTAACCGAGGAACTTTCATTTAATGACCGCCTTGAGATAATAGAGATTCTCTTGAAGGATTTCGAAACATCCTCGGAGTAGATTCAGAGGATGGCCCGAGAGCCCGACAGTGCATTCCAACGGTTCAACGTCCTCTCACAGTGAGCACCCAGCGAGCGGTCAGCGCTATGGGCACCGCTTTCGTCAGTGCACCGTCGGCCACTTCGGCTGTCGCAGCACCAACTAACGGCACCGACCCTCTCAAAACGTCGGCGCACAGTACGCCCTCAACAAGCGGAGGCCAGCGAGTCAGGGCATCGTCCGGCCGGTCGTGCCTGACGTGGGAAGCTGGAAGCGCCACCGGGAAGACGTCGGCGAGGGCGAGGAAGGGGAGGCCACGTGCCGCAGGCCAGTCCGCGAGGTACGTACTTGCAGATCTCGGAGTCTCTGCGCCAGAAGATCGAGAAGGGCGCGATCAGTGAGGCGCTGCCCTCCGAGGCGGAGCTGATGCGTACCTATGGGGTCGGCCGGTCCACGGTCGGGCGGGCGCTGAAGGCTCTGAAGGCGGACGGGCTGATCGAGTCTGTGCAGGGTGCTGGCTGGTATGTCACGGGGACGGGTGACCGCCGGCCGCTGGTGGAGAAGGTGACGGACCTCCTGCGCGGCCCGGACGTCGAGGTGGGTGCCCCCTTCCCCTCCGAGAACGAGCTGTGTGAACGATTCGGCGTCTCTCGCACGGCGGTGCGCTCGGCGATCGCGCAGATGGAGGGCCGCGGGCTCATCGCGATGGGGCCGAGCCGCCGACGGCAGGTTCGTGCTCTCCCGGAGGAGCGGGCGGACTCGTAGCCTTGGCGACCATGGATCTCACAGAGCGGGCCTATGGCCTCGCCGAATCGCTGCTGTCGGAACCGCTCCCCCGGCGCTGGTCGCACTCCCTTGGGGTGGCCAAGCGGGCCCGCTCGCTCCGGCCGATCCTCGGGGAGGACGCCGGCCTCATGGAGGCGGCGGCGGTACTGCATGACGTCGGCTACTCGCCACGGATCGCCACCACCGGGTTCCACCCGCTCGACGGGGCCCGCTTCCTGCGTGACCAGGAAGGCTTTGATGAGCGCGTCGTCCGCCTAGTGGCGCACCACTCGTGCGCTCTGCTCGAGGCGGAGGAGCGCGGTCTCCGGGGCGAGCTTGAGGGCGAGTTCGAGCTTGAGCGCCCCGAGCTGGTCGACGCGCTCGTGTTCTGCGACATGACGACCACCCCGGACGGCACGCCCACGAACTCAGACGCCCGCGTCGCCGAGATCGTCAGCCGGTACGGGCCCGACACCATCGTGGGGCGCTTCATCCAGCGAGCCGCCCCCGAGATCCACGCGGCGGTGCATCGCGTGGAGGGGCGCCTCTCCGCCGCGCAAACGGCAGGTCAGCCGATGTAGGGAGCGGTACGCGACTCGTCGAGGCCGTGAGTGATCCGGAGCCGCATCGATGGGTGGATGTCCAGCTCGTCAAGGTCCGCTGGGGAGACCCAGCGGACCTCTTTCGATTCAGAGCTGGTGCGAAGGGCGCCGCCGACGGGGCGAGCGTGGAAGCAGATCGAGAACTGTTGCCGGACCTCGCCATCGTCGTACGCCATGACGTGCTGAGGGTCGGTGTAGAGCCCCACGATGTCTTCCACGACGACCGAGATCCCGGTCTCCTCCTCCACCTCCCGCACGACCGTCTGCGCGATGCTCTCGCCGACGTCGTGGCCCCCGCCGGGCAGGGCCCACAGATCATTGTCGGTCTTGTGGATGAGTAGGAGGTTCCCATCCTCGTCGCGCACGACGGCGGTGACCGACGGCACGACCGAGTTGGCCCTGGGCGCGTTCGGGTCCCGGAAGTAGTCGACACGGCTCATGCGGTTGCGCCTTCGTAGTCGGTGGGCGAGGTGATGCGTCGAGCGTTCTCCCAGACCCGTTCCACGCTCTCCGCGTACGTGTCGAACAGCTCGCCCCCGGGGACGCGCTGCAGGTGGATGACGGGCGCCATGTAGGCCCCGACTCCATAGACGTGGCCGTTTGCTAACAGCTCGTTGTCGGCGCGGTAGATCGAGTTGTACAGCGTCGTGGCGTGGAGCCTGAACTCCACGTTGGGGAGCCCGAACAGCGGCGCGTAGTTGAGAAGCGCGTTACGGATCTTCGCCGCCATCGCCGAACCGATGCCTTCGTCTTCGCCCCGTACGGCGACGGCCGGGCTATTGGGGTCCCCCAGCATGAAGCGCACGGGGACGCCGGCCGCCGACTTCTCTCGCACGAGTCGGTGGAACCGCGGGTCCTCCGTCAGCCAGAAGCCGGAGTACACCAGCACGTCGAACTGCGCGACCGCATCGGCGTACAGCTTGATCCACGCGTCCTGTGGCACGACGGAGCGGTGGGGGTAGAGCTTCAAGACCTCCGAATCGCTGGACGCTGCCACCTCCTCGGAGGTCCGCTCATCCGGCCAGAGGTACGAGACCTCACGCCGCAGCATCGAGGCGACGGCGTACTGAAACCGCCGGTAGGGCTTGCGGTTCGGCTCGGAGATCCAGCGCTCAACGGTCTTCGGAGACACGCCCAGTCGCTCCGCCACCTGCTCCAGCGTCAGGCCACTCTCCACGATGGCCCCGCGCAGCCTTTCGTTCGCCATGCGGTCTCCCCCCGCCTGGGACGTCCTGGGACGACTTCGACTGTAGCGAGTCGTGCGCAAGCCGTACATGAGCGGAGTCCAGTGTCCGCCACTTCCTCGCCAAGCTGGTCATGTCGCTGATCGAGAGCGGCAGTTCAGGCACCGAGAACCCAAGCGAGTTGACGGTGCGGAATTGATCTGCCACCTTGAGAAGCAAGTAATACATGCTTCGCTTCGGCGGTGCGTGAGGCCGCGCCATGCGTGTGCCCGGAGGGCCCCGTGAGACGGGCCCGATGGCTCGTCCCTGGCGCGTACAAACAACTTCAACGGTCACCCGGACCAGAAAACGGGAGGTCACGCGGGGACACCTAGGCCCTGGACCTACGCAGATGGGGGTCACAGCCCGGACGCCGGAGAACCGCCCCAAAGGCGGAGCACGAGCGATCACCGCTCTGAAGTTCTAGGAGATCACCACAAGAGAGGACTCAGTGATGAGACGAACTCTGAGGGTGCCGCCGTGATGGACCGGCCGACGGCACCTGTACGCACTCCGGTTCGCAAGCGGGGCTCACGCGCTTGCGGCCAAGCCGGTCCGCCTCTTCCTGCCATCGCAGCGGCTAGCGCTGCGCCGGTTGCCTCCCCCGCCCGTCCAGCCCACGCACTGCGTGAGGCCGTACGGGCGGGGCTGAGGGGAGCCGGATCCACCGACTTCAACGACAAGCGGCCCCCGGGTGGCACCCCGAGGACCGCGTACAGGCACCTGGATGAGAGGCAACCTGTGATCACCAGCATGACACGCAGCGTCCTCGTCGCGAACCCCGACGACAACGACCCGGACATGGACGAGGCGCTGCGGCGCGTTCGGTCGGGGGGTGGACGCTGATGGCGGCGTGTGGCTCCTGCGGCGGCGCCGGCGGGCGGACCGAGGACAGCTCGGAGGGCGGGGTCACCCGTCAGACCTGGCGGACCTGCGGTTCCTGCAACGGAAGCGGGAGCAAGTGATGGACCCGCGACCGCTGATGAACGCCCCGATTCGCTGCACCACCTGCAACGGCACCGGCGAGGGCCAGTGGGTCATCACCGGCAACGGGTCTAAGACCCGTCAGCCCTGTGGCTCGTGCGGCGGTACCGGACAGAAGTAGGGCCCGCTACTCCGCGAACCCGATCTCGCCCGACTCAACCGGGGCGGCGGCCTCCGGCCAAGGACAGCCCGCCGCCCCGGCTTCCCCTTCGCACCTGAAGACATCGGAGCCATCATGAAGAGCTTCATCGGTCACCATGAGGTGGCCACGGACACCGACTACCTCGAACTCGCCCTCGGAACCCCGCTTGAGCTGTGGCTCGGCGAGGAGGATGAGAGCGACGACGAGCGCGCGGCCCGTCTGGACGCGGCCCGCGACATCCTCGCCGACGACCCGGAGCTGATCGACCGCGCGACGCGGATCGCCGCCGAGGCCATCGAGGCCCACGTCCCCGCGCTGTTCCACAACGTCAGCCGCCTCCCGCGCCCGGCTCGCAGCACGGGCCGCACCACGCCGAAGGCGGTGGCGGCATGAGCTCGACCAACACCACCGCCGCCCAGCCGTTGCTGGAGATGATCGCCGCAGATGAGCGGGCGCTGCTCCGTACCGGGGAGGTGGCCCGGGAGCTCCTGGCCCTGCACGCCGATCTGCCGCTGACCGGCGTGCGGCTGAAGTACGGCGGTGAGATCCTCCTGAACGCGCCGGCGGCTGAGGACGTGAGGGCGTGGGCCGAGCGGCTGCGTTCCGAGATCACCGAACACACCGATGACCCCGGATACGGCAGCGGGTCCGTGTTCCAGCACACTTCCACCGAGTCCGTCATCGAGGGCGTCAGGGTGCACGTCTGGCACTGCCGCATCCTCGCCGACGCCGAGGCCGCCGCCTGGCGCAAGAGCGGGGGCCGACCGTGAGTCACACGCTCACCGCGATATCGGCCGCCGCTCCGCTGGCCGCCGGTTGGACCGTGCACAGTCTGTGGTTCCGCCGCATCCTCGACCAGGCGCGGCGGGACCCGCTGACCGGCTTACCCACCCGGGCCGCGTTCGAGATGCACGCGGCGCGGCTGCTGAGCAGGGCGCGCTGTGCGGTGCTGCTCATCGACCTCGACGGCTTCAAGGCCCTGAACGACACGTTTGGGCACGCCGCCGGTGACGCGGCCATCCGTGCGGCCGGTGAACGCCTTGGCACTTGGGTGCACGTCCAGAACGGCGCCGTGGGGCGTTTGGGCGGGGACGAGTTCGCCGCCGTCGTACGGATGCCGCACACCACGGATCTGCCCCTGGAGCTGCGCACCCTGCACGAACTTCTCTGCCAGCCGGTTAAGTTCGACGGCCGCCTCATCTCGCTGGGCTGCTCGATCGGTGCCTACCACGGCCCCTTTCCCGGCCCGAGCCTGCCGACCGCGCTGCGGGTGGCGGACGAGGCGATGTACGGGGCCAAGCAGGCCGGCGGCGGCTCGCTCATCGCCAGCAATCCCACGCCCGTTTACCTCACGGTCAATGGCCGCCGCGACGGCCGCTCCGGCACCGACTTCGACGCCGAAGGAGGCGTGACGTGATCAGCCCCAATACGACAACAGCCGCCGCGGCCGATGCCGTGTTGGCCGCCGCACATGCGGAGGTGAAGGCGGAGATCGGCCGCACCGACAGCAAGGCGTCGTTGCTGCTGGCCTTCAACGGTGCGCTGCTGGCGGGAGTGTGGACCGTCGCCACGGGCCTGCGTCTTCCCCCGGCCGCATTGGCCGTGGGGGCGGTGGGCGTGGGTCTGCTTATGGCCTCGGTCGCCGTGCTGCTGGCTGCGGTCCGCCCGAACCTGGGTGGCGCCCATCCGAAGGGCTTTCCACTGTGGGCAACGCTGCCCGCCGATCAGCTCCGCGCGGCGCTGGTCAGCGATGACCTGACCGAGCACGTCAGGCGCCTGTCCCTGTTGGCCGTGGGCAAGTTCGTCCGGCTGCAGCGCGCGGTGGACCTCACCCGCGCCGCTGGTGCCGCCTTCATCGTGGCCGCGCTGGTCGCGGTGGTGCTGGCCATGGCAGGAGGCACGCGATGACGTCCTGGCTGTTCGACCTGTTCCCCGGCGCGCCGGGCTGGCTGTCGTGGGCAGCTCCACTGGCCGGCGCCGTGCTGGTGCTCGCACTGGTGGCGTGGGCGATGGGGCGGCTGCGGGAGTCGCGCTGGCTGTCCGGCATCGGCCCCCAGGCCGTCGTCGCCCTCGGCGGTGTCGCGGTCTCCGTCCATGGCCTGTGGGGGTTCGCCACCGACACGGCCGGGCTGCCGAATCCGTTGTCGGTGGCGTTCATCGCCGTCTTCGACGCGGCCGAGATGACCCTGCTGGTGATGATGTACCGCGCGGCCGACCCCGAGCAGGGGTGGACGCCGGAGCTGCGGCTGATGCACCGCACCGCGTGGCTGCTGGTCAGCTTCTCCGCCGCGATGAACGCCGTCCACGCCCCGAACTGGTGGGCCCGGCCGGTCCTCGCGTCCATCCCGGGCCTGGCCGCCTGGCTGATCGAGCTGCAGCTGCGCAGCAAGCTGCACCGCGAGCGTCCCGACGAGGCCGACCAGGGCGGCCGGCCGGGGCCGGTCCGGCTGCTGGTGCTGCTGTGGCAGCACGCGTGGGCCGGACTGTTCGCGCTGCTGGGCCTGGATGCCCGTACGTCATCCTCCGCCGTGGCCCGCGCCGCGCTGGCGCAGCGGGCCGCGCACCGCGTCTACCGGCTCCGGCTGGCCCTGGAAGCCGGGTCGGCCAGTGGGAGCTCTCGGCGGGCGCAGCGCCGGTTGCGGCGGCTGCGGGGCCGGGCGCAGAAGGCGCTGGACCGTGCCGACGTCGCCACCGATACCGGGCAGTCTCTCGCCCTTGTGCGCCGTCTGGCCGCGCTAACCCGCGCGGACGAGGTGGCCCGTCTGAACTACGCGGATGCTACGGCGGTGCTGGCCCTGATCGAGGACCTGGCGGTCACCCCGGCCGCGAAGCGTCTGGAGTCCTCGGCCCTGGCCGAGCGCGCGGAGGACGCGCGACAGCGCGCGGAAGCTGCGCGGGAGGAAGCGGAGGCCGCGCGGAAGCGCGCGGAAGACGCTCTGAGCACCGCGCAGCGCAACCTCCAAGCGGCCCGGGAGGAGCACGCCGCGCTTCTTGAGCAGCGGGAGGATGCGGACGGTGCGATGGAGGCTGCGCGACAGCGCGCGGAGGACGCGCGGCAGGCCGAGCAGGACGCGCGGAAGCGCGCGGATGACCTGATCAGTGCCGCGCGGCAGGAAGCCGACCGTATCCGCACCGCCGTGGACGCGGAGGAGCAGCGACTGGAGCGGTTGACCCTCGACACGGACGCGCTCCAGCGGACCCACAGCGAAGCGCAGACAGCGTTGCGGCAGATCACGGGCCAGATCGAGGAAGCCACCGCACTCCGGGACCGGCTGCTTCGGGACGTGGCCGAGCACGCCGGCAGCGACCCGGACCCGGTGTTCAAGTCCGAAGCCAAGCAAGCCGGATGGCAGCTCTACCTGGCGTCGGTCACCGCCGACCACGGGAGCGAGCCGAGTGCCGCGGAACTGGCCGAGCGGTGCTCCGTGGACCCCGGGAACGCGCGGAACTGGCTGCGTGACTTCCGTGCCGCGCGCGCCGCGCAGCTCACCGCGCACCAGCCGCGCGCGCTGGTCGGTGTCAACGGCACCGACCGCTCATGACCTGTGCGTTACAGCCGTCCAATAGGCCCCCAGACGAGGCAGGACCCCATGAACTTGCTTGAGATCATCCTCCACATCCTCGTGCCAGCGCTGCTCGGCGCACTCGCGGTGTGGGTCGGGATCACCCGCATCCCCTGGACACCGCCGCGCGACGAGGACCAGTAACCCCAGCCAGACCTCACCGTCGTCCGGCACCACCAGTGAAGGCCAGCCCAGGGCAATTGGGCTGGCCTTCGCTGCGACTGCCGGAAGCAGTCGGTCCCCGGAGCAGTCGACGTGCCCCGGGGACAGCCTCACCATCCCACGGAGGAGCCGTATGGCACAGGAGAAGTGGACGCCTGCCCTGCTCAAGACGCCGGAGGACCGGGCCATCCACCTCGCGCAGCGACGGGCGCAGATCGAGCCGATCATCGATGACCTGCGGCGGCTGGCCCGCGAGGTGGCCGCGGACCTCAAGGAGCGCGGTGCCCTGGAGGGTGACATGCCGTTCCAGGCCAGGGCTCGCGCGTGGAGCACCGGCCGGCCGATGTTCCAGGCCGTTGACGACCTGGAGGCGGCCATCACGCACCTGGTGGCGTTCGGCGCCCGCTACGAGCGGTCGTACGAGGAGCTGCCGGAGAAGCGGGCCAGGAAGGCGGCCGAGAAGCAGCGGGTCAAGGAGCTGAAGGCGTCCGCCGGCGCACCTCAGCTTGAGCAGCAGCGGGCCGACGACGCCCCGCAGACCGAACCCGGTGGTCTTTTTGATCACCTCACGAAGGGGGCGTGATGGCCGGCAAGGACCCGGCGCGCTCCAAACGGCTCCGCGCTGAGCTGTGGGCGCCCCGGGTCAACGAGGCCGCCGATGCCCGGTCGCGGGCCATCGTCCTGTTCGACATGGCCCGCGCGCGGCTCCCCGACGACGACCCGCTCTGGCGGTCGCTGGCGTCGGAGCTGTCGCGCTATCTGGACAGCAAGCAGTAACGCTCCGCGTTCAACAACAACGGTTCAACGAGGCGATCCGGGCTCGCGCGCATAATGCGCGCGCGTCACGCGCGCGCGTACGCGAGGCGGGCCGTTACGTCAAGTAGTTGAGAGGGGCGGCCGATGGCCGACGAAGACCCGGGGAATGTGATCACACTCCCCGTCATCAACCTGGCTCCGCCGGAGGACAGCCCGCCGGCGCCGGACGGCGGACTGCCGACCCTGCCGGGCACCCCGCCCGCCGTCCCGCCGGGGCGCGTCAACCTTCCGTCGCCGGACCTGGACGGCGACGGAGACGAGGACGAGGACGAGGACGACCCGGCGCCGGGGATGGTGGCACACGCCGCTGATGCCGGGTCACCGGTCCGGGGTACCGCCTCCATGGCCATGGTGGTCATGGCCGGTATCGCCGTGGCGGCTCTGCGCGGGGCCTGGAATGTGGCCGCGTATCTCAAGGCCCGGCGTGAGCATCACAAGGCCGTCGCGGATAAGGCGCGGCAGGACAACGCCAAGGGCCAGGCGGCAGCGCCCAAGGCCGAGGTGGGTGCCGATGCGGCCCGCCGAAGGGGCCGTATCCAAAGCGGCCCGGAGTACGGCCGCGGCGTCGCCAGGGGCACGGCCAGGCCGGGCGCTGTGTCGTCCCGTATGGCGTCGGGTGCTCTGGCCAGGCAGCAGCCCAAGGCGGTGCATCCGAAGGCGGCCACCGTGGCCGGGGCGGCCAAGAGCAGGATGCCGGACGCCAGGAGGGCCGCCGACGCTCGCAAGGTAGCGCGGACGGAGGCTGCCGCTCGTACGGCCGACAAGAAGCCGGCCGGTGTGTCCTCATCAGGGGGCGCCACGAAGGATCCGGGCACCCTCGGGAAGCTGGCACTCGCGCGGCAGGCCCGGAAGAACGGTGACGCCATCGTGGCCCGGAAGGCTGACGCCGACCGCCGTAAGGCCGGTCTGGCGGGCCGGGTCAGTGCCCGGAAGCAGGGCGAGAAGGACGCCGACGGGAAGGGAATCCGGAGAGCCGCCAAGGACATGGCCCGGAAGGGCAGGAGCGGCAAGCCGGACGGCACGAAGAAGCACGACAAGGACGACGGGGCGCCCAAGGTCGATCTCACCAAGAAGCCCAAGAGCGACAAGGGCAGGGACGATCCTCCAAAGGCATCGAAGGGCCGCAAGAAGCCAGGGCCCTCCTCGTCGCACACACCCGGCGGCGAGCCAGGCAGTAGGCCATGGAGAGAACGCGCCAAGGCGGGCAATACAAAGCCAGGCACAAAGAAGCGTCGGAAGGCCCGCAAGGCTCCGCCAACCGGTGGGCGTCGGCGTCCATTTGGCGGCAGCCGTAAGCGCGGCGCACATAGCAGGCAGCGCCCGCAGGACGCGCCCCGCACCGACGGCGAGTGGCTGCGCCCTCCGCCCGGCTGGAAGGTCGGCTACTCGGTCACCATCACGCGGCCGGACCGCGAGAGGCCCAAGCCGCAGCCCGCGGCCATCAGCCGGGGCCGCCAGGCTCTCCCCGCCGCAACCTCGTCGGCCGCCTCGGCGGCCGGCACCACTCCCGGGCCGACCGGTCCGGCAGCACCACAGAAGGGACCGCGGCCCATGGGCGGAGCACCTGCCGTACGGACCACGCAGTTCACGGACGCCGAACTGACGGTGTACGACGTCATCGACTCGGACGAGGACATGGCCGAGGAGATCATGGCGGGCGCCGAGCACGCCAAGGTGGTCGCCGACCGATGCGAGCAGTTGACATCCACCCTGGAGGCGCTGCGCGCGGAGCTGATCGGCAAGAAGGTTCCCGGCGTCCTCGTCGGCTGGACGGCGCGGCTGATCGAGCGGGCCGGAGTTGTCCAGGGCAAGGCGGAGGGCCTGGCGGCAGCACTTCCCCGCGCGTCCGAGGCCATCGCGACCGCGGGTCAGCGAGCGGCCGAAGCCGACAAGCACCGTGCCGACGCGGTGAAGGACGCGGGGCACGTCGCCCCAGCCGAGCGCGAATACCACCAGGAGTAGCCCGTGAGCGAGATCGATTCTGTGGGCGTCGGCGGCCGAGTCGCCGACCTGATCGGCGATGGGGTCACGTTCACCGTCGTCACGGCCAGGCTCGCGGCAGCGTCCCTCGCCATGGCGGCCCTGTCGCAGGCCGTGCGGGGCGCCTACGACTACGTCGAAGGGTGCGCCGCGTCGGTCGACCGGCTGGCCGACACCGCCGCATCGATCCATGTGGACGCCGACGTGGTCGCCGCGCACCGCGACGCGGCGGCCGTCATGCGCTCCGTGCTGGCCGAGGCGGAGGAGCTGGCGAACGAGGCGGCCGAGATGGCCGGCGACTTCCGGCAGGCCGCCGACGGCCACGAGGCCGATTACGGCCCGGTCGCCGCCGCGATGCAGACCGGCGGCGCCGACGTGGCCGACCGGACCTACTACAGCAACCGATAGCACCGAACGCGACGAGGGGCGGCCCGCCGAACGGGCCGCCCCTCGCGCGTCCCCTCGACAGCCAGGAAGGACTCGGCCGTGATGCCGCTGCGCACCTACATCGACACCGCACGGGGCCGGATCGGCCGCGTCGCAACGGCCGCCGGGGCCACTACGCTCACCGCGGGCCTCTTCACGGACGCGGTGACGCAGCCGGGCCTCACAGCCGCCCTCGGCGCCGCGCTGCTCGGTGTGGGGTTCTCCCCTCGCCTCATGGCAGCGCACCAGAAGGTCAAGCCCGTCGCGATGATGGTCTACGCATCGCCGCACGCGGGCATGGCGGCCATCCTCGTCGCCGAGCGGGTCGCCTCGGGTGATGTGGCTCGCCTCGTCGAGGCGGGCGCCGTCACTGCCTGGACGGCTGGTGTCTGGTGGCTCCGCCCCGCGTCCCTGGCCAAGCGGATCGCCAGGGCACGGCCCGCAGCCGAGGCCATCACTCAGCCGCAAGAGGCGGTGCCGACCGTCGTCGACCAGGCGCCGACCGACCCGGCGGCCCGCTGGTGGGCGGAGAACGTGGCCCGGGAAGGCGGCATCGCACCGGGCACGTGCGTGATCGCCACGCAGCGGATCGACGCCGACCGCACGGCGGCCGTCATCGCCGCGACGAACCCCGGTGAGCCCGTGCCGGAGATCAGCATCACGCGGCTGTCCGCGCTCATGGACATCCCCGAAGAGCTGATCTCGATCGACCCGATCCCCAGCCGGGGCGCGGGCCTGCGGATGCTCGCGGTCGGCAAGAAACGCGAGGCGCCCGCCGACACCTGGACCGAGATTTCCCGCTCCGCCCTGCCGGGCGTGGAGTTGATGGAGGCGAACACGTACGAACTCAAGGAACTGCGCTGATGGCCGCCGTCAAGGAATACGTGCTGAAGACTCCCCCGGGAGGAGTGAAGAACATCGATCACGAAGCGCTGTGCGACCTGCTCAAGATCGATGACCCGTCGCGGGTCATCTTCGAACAGGCCCGAGGGGAAGCGGTCGTCAGAGTCTTTCCGACCAACCCCCTGATGCACATGCGACCCGCGACCGTGGCCGACCTGACCATGGACGCACGCGGCCGGATCGTCGTCGGCGCGTACTACGACGGGTCGCCCCTGCGGATCCGGCTGTTCGACCCGAAGACCGGCAACGCCCAGCGGATGGCGATCTTCGGCACCACGGGGGCCGGGAAGTCGCGGGCGCTGCAATCGGTGCTGGCCGCCTGCAAGCGCTCGGGCATCGTCGTGCACCTGGCCGACCTCAAGGAAGGGCAGAGCGTCCCCGAGGCGGTCGGAAACGTCGCCACGAGGGTCACGACGCAGAAGGGCGCTATCCGGCTTCTGCGCCGCCTCGTCGACGAGGCCGAACGGCGCATGAAGGCGTACGGGGAACTGGGCCGGTCCGGCTTCATCCTCGGCGACCCCGACCCGCTGATGTACGGCGTCATCGACGAGGCGAACCGGCTCCTGGAGAAGGGAGCGCCTTACCGCGACGAGGCGGCCGGGCTCATCAAGGAGCTGGGGCGTACCGGCCGGAGCGTCGGCGTCGGCATCATCCTGGCCGCGCAGGCCGGCCACCTCGAGGAGATGGGCGGAAGCGACACGCTCCGCGGGATGCTCAAGGAAGGGGAGGTGATCCTGCTCCGCTGGTCGTCCGCGATGATGGCCCAGCTCGTCTCCGATGGGCTGCTCCCCCGGGGCGAATCGCTCCAGCCGATCCCCAAAGTCGTCGGCCAGGTCCGCCGCATTCGCCGGTGGGACGAGGCGGCCGACGAGGACGAGGACGAGCCCAATTCGCAGGGCATGTGCTACCACCTCACCTCGTCGCGGCCGACGAGTATGGCGCGGTTCTTCCTCGTCGGCTCCATCGCGCCGTGCCGTGGCCATGACCCCGCCATCCTCGCGCTGTACGGCGACGGAGCGCCCCCGGGCAAGCCGTTCGACCTGGACGACGCGCCAGACCCCGAAGAGGGCACTCCGGCAGCATCAAACGCGCCGTCCGTACCGGCCACCGCAGAGGCGGCGCCGCCGGGTCCGGTGACGCTGGCCGACCGGATCACCGCTGCGCTGGCCAGCGGCCCACTGGCTGAGGCCGACCTCCTAGCGGCCGTCAACGCCGACGGCCACAAGCAGATCAAGCGCGGATCACTTCGAACCCGCGTGTCCGACCTCCGCCGAGACGGCGTGATCGGGCCGCCGGACGGCGGCCTCGTGACACTGGCTTAGACGCGCCATGCTGTCTCCAGGGAGGAGACGGCATGGACTTCGAGTTCGAGTGCTGGCGCTGCGGCGCAGACTGCGTTGTCTACGGCAAGCCGGTGGGCTTCTGGGAAGAGCGCTTCCGGCTACCGGACGAGTGGGACTGCTGGAACTGCGGCGCCACGAACATCACCCCTGACGACTGACCCCACACCACCCCCAGCGAACGAAGACCCCGGAGGGCAAAGCCTCCGGGGTCTTCGCTTGCTCTGGCACGTTCAGCAAGGAGTTGCCGTGATCGTCTCCCTGTCCGCCGTGCTCCTCCTCGGAGCCGTCCTGGCCGTCATGCTCCGCAATCGCACCCTCGGCACCGGCGGCGCCACGGTCGCCGCCCTCTTCGGCTTCTGCCTCGCCTCGACCGGCGCGGCGCCCGCGATCAACGACGCGCTGCAGTCCCTCGCGGACTCGCTGAGCCGCGTCGGCTGACACGCCTTGACCATCCCGTACGAACCGGCACCGGAGGCAGCCATGCACCAGCCCGACCCGCACCACACCATCCCCGGCAACCTCGCCCCGCACATACCCGCCGACCTCTACCGGCAGTTAGACGGCCGGCCCGTCGTCATCATCCAGCCGCCCGCCCCGGCCCCGACCCGCTCTCTCGCGAAGTGGGCCGTGCCGCTGGCAATCGGGCTCGCCGGAGCCGCCGGAGTCCTCGGCCTGGTCGCCGCCGCCGTCGCGGTCTTCGACTACGCCGCTCGCACCGCCGCCTTCATCGGCTCCACCACCGGCCCGATCGGGCTCGGCCTGTCCCTGAAGCTCTTCAGCTCCAAGAACAAATAGGAGATCACCGCATGATTCGCCGCTTCCTGGCCCGCCGACGGCTGGAGATCCGCTACTGGTCGTCGTGGACCGCCAGCCGTGCCAACGGCCGTCAGACCGGACCCCGCCCGATCCTCGCCGTGCACCGCCTGCCCGACCCCCACTGCCCGACCTGCGGCGGCGAGGGCGAGGTGAGGTGCGCCGGGCCGGATCCGGAAGAGCCGGACTACGACGACTGCCACTGCGCGCCGTTCCTGCCCCTGGCATGGATCTGGCTGCCCAAGGCGCCGCGCTGGACGCGCCGCCTGCGCCGCTGCCGCTGGTGCCGTAACCGGCCCTGCGCCTGCGTCGCGCCGTTCTAGCTACGCCCCGGGGCGGCGGCCTCCGGCCAAGGACAGCCCACCGCCCCGGGTTCCCCCTGCCCATCCACAACGGAACAGGAGAACCACCAGGATGCCCTACTCCGTACATTGGCCTGAAGCCCTAGCCAACGCGCTCCGCGCAGTGCAGCGTGGCCTGCACGTCTTCCCCCTCACCTCGAAGAAGCTGCCCGCGGTCCGCAGCCCGCACGCCGACCAGCCGGACGCGGAGCCGTGCCGCGGCGAGTGCGGCCGTCCCGGGCACGGCGTACATGACGCAACCACCGTGCCCGCCGACATCCGGGCGCTGTTCCACGCGGCGCCCCGCGCCACGGGCTACGGCATCGCCTGCGGCCGCCGACCGATGCACCTGATCGGCGTGGACCTGGACCGCAAGAACGGCCTCGACGGCGTGGCCGCCCTCCGGGACCTGGCCCACGAGCACGGATTCGACCTCCCCGGGACGGTCACGATCGCGACCCCGAGCGGCGGCCTGCACCTGTGGCTCTCCGGCCCGGCCGGTGTGGTGGTGCCGAACTCCGCGAGCCGGATCGGCCCCGGCATCGACATCCGGGGGACCGGCGGCTACCTGGTCGGCCCCGGCTCCTGGACGCCCGCTGGCGTCTACCGCGTGCTGGCCCACAGCACCCCCGTGCCCCAGCCCGTACCAGCCGCGCTGCTGCAGCTCCTCGTGCCCTCGCCCGCCCAGGAGCGGCCCCGGCCCGCCCCGGCCGCCGGGCGCGGCACGCCCTCGCAGGCGTCCGATGCCCTGGTGCGCTTCGTCCGGGACTCTCCCGAGGGCCAGTTGAACAACCGGCTCTACTGGGCCGCCTGCCGGGCCTTCGAGAGCGGCGAGGACGCGGACAGCGTCGCGGCCGAGCTGCTGGCCGCCGCCTGCGCCGCCGGCCACCCCGAGCGGGGCGCCGCGCGCACCATCGCCAGTGCCCGCAGCCGGGTCGCCGGGAGGGCGGGCCGTTGAGCGAGAAAGAAGGCAAGGGCCCCTCGCAGGCATCCCTGCTGGTGCAGCTCGCCCGTGAACGGTACGACCTGGTGACGTCGGAAGACGGCCGCCCGTACGGAGTGAAGAAGCGCGGCCCGAACCTGGCGATGCCGCTCCGAGGCAAGGCCGGGCTGCGTGCCCAGCTCGCGCGCATCTACACCGACGCCTGTGACGGCGCCGTACCCTCCCAGTCCGCGCTGGCCGACGCCATGACCGTGCTGGAGGGCATCGCGGGCGCCACCGACCCGGTGCCGGTCCACATGCGGGTCGCGGGGGACGCCGGGCGCGTCGTCGTGGACCTTGGTACCGCCGACGGCCGGTGCGTCGTCGCGACTCCGGACGGCTGGCACGTCGCTGACCGCTCGCCGGTGCTCTTCCGCCGGTCCGGGGCCATGTCCCCGATGCCCGAACCGGTGCGCGGTGGCGACGGGCTGGCCGCGCTCCGGTCCCTGGTGAACATGGACGATGCCTCGTTCCACCAGTTGGTGGCGTGGCTGGTCGCCGCGTGGATCCCGCACATCCCGCACCCCGTGCTGACCTTCAAGGGAGAGCAGGGCACCGGCAAGTCGAAGGCCGCGCAGACGATCGTCAACCTCGTGGACCCCTCGCCCGCGGCCAAGCGGAGCCAGCCGCGGGACGTGAAGTCCTGGGCGACGCAGGCGTTCAACTCCTGGGCGCTGTGCCTGGACAACGTCAGCACCATCCCGCCGTGGCTGTCCGACACCCTGTGCAAGGCGGTGACCGGTGACGGCATCGTCGACCGCGCGCTCTACACCGACGACGACGTCGTCGTGCTCACCTTCCGCCGCGTCCTGGCGATGACCACCATCGACGCCGGGGCCCTGGCCGGTGACCTCGCCGAGCGGCTGCTGATGCTCGACCTGCAGCTCATCGACGAGAACAAGCGGCGGACCGAGGAAGAGCTGGACACCGCCTTCCACGAGGCACGGCCGGTGATCCTCGGAGCGCTGTTCGACCTGCTGTCGGCCGTGCTGAAGGAGCTGCCGAACGTCCACCTGACCCGTATGCCGCGCATGGCCGACTTCGCCCGCGTCCTGGCCGCCGTCGACCGGATCCAGGGGTGGAACACCCTGGACGCTTACACCACGTCCTCGGCGAACGTCGCCGCCGACGCGCTGGAGGGCGACCCGTTCGGCAGCGCGGTGGTCACCTTCGTGGAGTCCATGGGCACCTGGACCGGCACCGCCGGCGCCCTGCTGGAGTACCTGCCCGCCCCCGAGGTGCCACACCAGAAGTGGCCCAAGGACGCCACCCGGGCGGGCGGACGGCTCAAGCGGCTCGCGCCCATCCTGCGCTCGGTCGGCATCACCTTCGACGACACCCAGCGCACCCCGGACCGGCACCGCCAACGGCTCTACACGCTCACCGCGCCCACGGGCACCAGAGATGAGCGGATTCCAGCGTCCGAAGCACCCGCAGCGTCCGCAACGGCACCCGACCAGCACGAACGCGCGGACGCTGAGACCCTCGACAGCGTCCGGCCGGTGATCGCCCAGCGTCCGCAGGGCATCTCAGCGGACGCTGCGGACACCACACCGGACGCTGAGCGCGCCCCAGCGTCCGCACCCCGCACCGCCTCCGACCAGCACCGGAGCACGTCACCGGACGCTGCGGGCACTGCGGACGCTGAAATGCACCCAATCTCTGGACGCGAGCCGCTGTGCGGCATCTGCCGCCAACCCATGGCGGCCGCGCTCGTTGCCATCGGCGAGACGACGCATCCGTGCTGCGAGCCGGTACTCGACCCGCAGCGATAGCCGCTGAGGCGGCCTCCTCGAAAGCCCAGGGCGGCGGCCCCGGCCAAGGACAGCCCGCCGCTCTGTTTGCCCATCCCGCACGCCAACAGGAGAGAGCCAGATGGCAGAGGCATCCGCCGTAGCCACGCTGCGGGCCGGACTTCCGGACCGCTACCTCACCCCCGACGACATCGCCGAGATCTTCGGCGTGCCCGTCGAGACCGTCTACCAGTGGCGCAAGAAGCGCGTCGGCCCGCCCGGCTTCCGCATCGGCAAGCACCTTCGCTACGACCCCGACGACGTCAGCCGCTACGTCAGGGAGCGCAAGGCCGAAGACAGGGCCGCCTGACAGCAACGACCAACACAGCACGACACCCGCGGGGCGGGGCCACACGGCCCCGCCCCGCTCTCTGCTCTGCCCGAGAAAGGGAGCACAGCCTCAATGGCAGGCCACATTCAAGACCGCTGGTACAAGACCGAACCCGGCCCCAACGGCAAACCCCGCCGCGTCAAGACCGACCGCTACGGCACCGGCATGCGGTACCGCGCCCGCTACATCGGCCCCGACGGCACCGAGAAGAGCAAGTCATTCCCCGACAAGCAGAAGCGACTGGCCGAGAAGTGGCTGACGCACATCGAGGCCGACATGTCTCGCGGGCAGTACATCGACCCGCGCGCCGGGCGCATCACGTTCCGGGAGTACGGCGAGAAGTGGCTCGCCGCGCAGACCACCGACCCCAACACGAGAGTTCCGGTGGGTGTGCAGCTCAGGCTCCACGCTTTCCCGTACATCGGGGCACGCCCGCTCGATTCCTTCCAGCCTGGGCACATCCGGGAGTGGCTGGCCGAGCTGGAGCGAGCGGTACCGGCATCGTCCTACCGCCGGGTGATCTTCTCGAACGTCTCGTCAGTCCTGAGCGCCGCCGTAGATGACGCACTGCTTCTCAAGAACCCGTGCAAGGCACGGTCGGTCCGGGCGCCCGAGCGCGGGGCGCCGCGGGTACGCCCGTGGCCGGCCGAGCGCGTCTTTGCGGTGCGGGCCGCGCTCCCCAAGCGCTATCAGGCGATGGTGGACCTCGGGGGCGGCTGCGGCCTCAGGCAGGGAGAGATCTTCGGCCTACCCGATGATGAAGTGAACTACGAAACCGGATGGCTGCACGTCGGCTATCAGGTGAAGGTGGTCAACGGGCACCTGGTCTTCGCCCCGCCGAAGCGCAACAAGGAACGGGACGTGCCGCTGCCGGAGCGCGTGGCGCAGGTGCTCAAAGAGCACCGCAAGCACTTCCCGCCCGTGGACGTGACACTTCCCTGGCTGCGGCCGGACGGCCCGCCCGTCACCAAGCGTCTGCTGTTCTCCCTCATAGGAGGTGGCGCGGTCCGGCGGACCGACTTCAACACCCGGCTGTGGAAGCCCGCGCTCGTGGCGGCCGGGGTGATCCCCGAGCCGAAGAAGGGTGAGCGGCACGAGGCGGCGCGCGAACACGGTATGCACGCGCTGCGGCACTTCTACGCGTCGGTCCTGCTGGACGCCGGGGAGAACATCAAGGCCCTGAGCGGCTACCTTGGCCACACGGACCCAGGCTTCACCCTCCGGACGTACACGCACCTCATGCCGAGCAGCGAGGGGCGGACCCGGAAGGCCGTAGACCGGCTGTATGAGGCGGCCGACTCCGCGCCGGACGGCCCACAGACGGCCCAGGAGGAATGAGACGACTCCGGGCCAGCGCCGTGACGACGCTGGCCCGGATCATCGGTCTAGCGGTACACCCCCGCTGACCTGCCCTTACAGCACCGGCAGGTTCTTGCGCAGCTCGAAGGGGGTGACCTCGGAGCGGTACTCCTCCCACTCCTGCTTCTTGTTGCGCAGGAAGAAGTCGAAGACGTGCTCGCCGAGGGTCTCGGCGACCAGCTCGCTGCGCTCCATCAGGGTGATGGCCTCGCCGAGATTCTGCGGCAGCGGTTCGATGCCCAGGGAGCGCCGCTCCGCGTCGGACAGGGCCCACACGTCGTCGTCGGCACCGGCCGGGAGCTCGTAACCCTCCTCGATGCCCTTGAGGCCCGCCGCGAGCAGCACGGCGTAGGCGAGGTAGGGGTTGGCGCCGGAGTCGAGGGAGCGGACCTCGACGCGGGTGGAGCCGGTCTTGCCGGGCTTGTAGAGGGGCACCCGGACCAGCGCGGAGCGGTTGTTGTGGCCCCAGCAGATGTACGAGGGGGCCTCGCCGCCCGCGCCCGCGGTGCGCTGGGAGCCGCCCCAGATGCGCTTGTAGGAGTTGACCCACTGGTTGGTCACGGCGGAGATCTCCCCGGCGTGGCGCAGCAGGCCCGCGATGAAGGAGCGGCCGACCTTGGAGAGCTGGAACTCGGCGCCGGACTCGTAGAACGCGTTGCGGTCGCCCTCGAAGAGGGAGAGGTGGGTGTGCATGCCGGAGCCGGGGTGCTCGGAGAACGGCTTGGGCATGAAGGTGGCCTGCACGCCCTGCTCCAGCGCCACCTGCTTCATGACCAGGCGGAAGGTCATGATGTTGTCGGCGGTGGAGAGCGCGTCGGCGTAGCGCAGGTCGATCTCCTGCTGGCCGGGCGCGCCCTCGTGGTGGGAGAACTCGACCGAGATGCCCATCGACTCGAGCATGGTGATGGCCTGGCGGCGGAAGTCCATGCCGATGTTCTGCGGGGTGTGGTCGAAGTAGCCGGAGGAGTCGGCGGGCACCGGGCGGCTGCCGTCCACGGGCTTCTGGCTGAGCAGGAAGAACTCGATCTCGGGGTGGGTGTAGAAGGTGAAGCCGAGGTCGGAGGTCCTGGCCAGGATCCGCTTGAGGACGAAGCGCGGGTCGGCGAACGACGGGGAGCCGTCCGGCATCAGGATGTCGCAGAACATCCGGGCGGTGCCGGGGGCCTCGGCGCGCCAGGGCAGGATCTGGAAGGTGCCCGGATCCGGCTTGGCGATCATGTCGGACTCGTAGACGCGGGCGAAGCCCTCGATCGCGGAGCCATCGAAGCCGATGCCCTCGTCGAAGGCGCCTTCGAGCTCGGCGGGCGCGACGGCGACCGACTTGAGGAAGCCCAGCACGTCGGTGAACCACAGCCGCACGAACCGGATGTCGCGCTCTTCCAGGGTGCGGAGCACGAACTCCTGCTGCTTATCCATGGTCCCCTATCCTTGCAGGTCAGACGGCTCTTGGGGTACGCGTGGGGCGCCTGTGGTCCCCAGTATCACCCGGCGGGGTTTCGGCGAGGTTTCGCACCCGCGCCCCGTGTCCCCGCCACGATGTGTGCATCGTACTTTCACGCGGCCCCGGACGGCCCAGAGCGCTTTCCCTCCCGGGCCCGCCACCGGGGTTTCCATACCCCTTGGGGGTAGGCTCCGGCCATGCTCCGCCCCGCCCCGCCGTCGCGCGCCGCCCCGCCGTCGCGCGCCGTTCCGCTGCGCATAGCGGGGCGCGTACGCCGGACCCCGCGCCCCTGAGCGGGGCGGGCGTACGCGCCGACCTCCCACGCAGCTCACACACACCGGCATTGGGGTGCTCACTCATGCACGCATACACTCGCCGCGCCGTGATCGGCGCGGGAATCGGCGTCGCGGGCGGCGGACTGCTCGCTTCCTGCGCGGCCTCCTCCTCCGCGTCCCCGGCGTCCTCGGCCTCCGCCACGCCGTCCGCGTCCGGCAACCCCGGCGGCCCGGCCTCCGCCGTGCCCCCGGGCTATGTCTCCCCCGACGGCGAGGAGGTCGCCGCCGCCGAGCGCGGGCGGGCGCGGGGGGCCGTACGGGAGATCCGGCTGACCGCCACCCCCTCCTCGCTCGACCTCGGCGACCGCACGGTCAGGACCTGGACGTACGGCGACGAGCTGCCCGGTCGGCCGGTCCGGGTCACCGCCGGCGACACGCTCGCGGTCCGGCTCGACAACAACCTGCCGCGCTCGACCACCCTGCACTGGCACGGCATCGCGCTCCGCAACGACATGGACGGCGTGCCGGGCGTGACCCAGCAGCCGATCAGGCCCGGGGCCTCGTTCGACTACCGCTTCGCGGTGCCGGACCCGGGCACGTACTGGTTCCATCCGCACTCGGGCGTCCAGCTGGACCGGGGGCTGTACGCACCGCTGATCGTCGAGGACCCGAGGGAGCCGCTGGAATACGACCACGAGTGGATCGTCATGCTCGACGACTGGGTCGACGGGGTGGACGGCAGCACCCCGGACGCGGTGCTGGACGAGCTGACCGGCGGCCGGGCGAGGATGGCCGGGATGGACGACAGCGAGGGCGCCCAGGACACCGAGGACCTCGAAGGCGCCGACGGCGGCCCCGGCGGGCGCCCCGCCGGGCCGTCCCGGAGGCTGCGGGGCGCCCGCAGCCGGCTGCTGGAGGGCGACCCGGGGGACGTGGCGTACCCGTACTACCTGGTCAACGGCCGCGCCCCGGAGGACCCCCGGGCCTTCCGCGCCAAGCCGGGCGACCGCATCCGCATCCGCTTCGTCAACGTGGGCGGGGACACCCCCTTCCGCGTCGCGCTCGGCGGCCACACCATGACGGTCACCCACACCGACGGCTACCCGGTCGAGCACACCACCACCGACGCGCTGCTGCTGGGCATGGCCGAGCGCTACGACGTGCTGGTCACCGCCCAGGACGGCGTCTTCCCGCTCGTCGCGCTCGCCGAGGGCAAGGGGGGCGCCGCGATGGCCCTGCTGCGCACGAGCGACGGCGCCGCCGCGCCGCCGCCGTCCGTGCGCCCCAGGGAGCTGGACGGCAGGCTGCTCACCGCGGACCGGCTCAAGGCCGCGGAGGACGTGCGGCTCACCCCGCGCGACCCCGACCGGACCGTCCGGCTGCGGATGACGGGGTCCATGGCGAGGTACGACTGGGCGATCAACGGCAAGCCCTACGACCCGGCGCAGCGCTATCCGGTGCGCGCGGGCGAGCGGGTCCGCGTCTCGTTCATCAACGGCACCGACATGTGGCACCCGATGCACCTGCACGGCCACACCTTCCAGCTCCCGGGCGGCGGCCCGCGCAAGGACACGACGATCGTGCTGCCGCACCACAAGGTGGACGTGGAGTTCGACGCGGACAACCCGGGGCTGTGGATGGTCCACTGCCACAACATCTACCACTCCGAGTCCGGGCTGATGACAATCATCGGATACCGGAAGTAGCCGCACCCCCGCGGCCTCGTCGTGGTCCGCGGTGAATACGTTCGTCCTGAATACGGGACAACGACACGCCGTGCCGTCGGCGTGTCGTTGTCCCGTTCTCACCCTTCTGTTCTCACCGCGAGGTAACTGTCCCGGCCTGGCTTTCCACGTGCGCGTCCAGGAATTTCCTGATCAACCCGAGCCACTCCGCCGGCGCCTCCACGAACGGCAGGTGGCCGGACGGCAGCTCGGCGAACTCCGCGCCGGGTATCCCGTCCGCGACCTCCCGGTGGTGGTACGGCGTCACCATGGAGTCCACGGCGGTGGAGATCACCAGGGTGGGCACCCGCACCCGGCCGAGGTCCTCGCGCACGTCCACGCTGCCGACGAGCTCGACCTGCTCCACGGCCCCAGGCGGTACGGAGTCCCGGGCCCCGGCCACGGTGGCCGCGAGTTCATCCGCGGTCATCCGGTCCACGAACGGCGCCCCGGCGCCGTTGAGCACCGCCCACCGGGCCAGCGCCTCCTCGTCGCCCGACCGCAGATGGCGCAGCCAGTCCTCGCTCAGCAGCCGCAACCGGGCGTTCGGGCGCGCGAAGCCGGCCGTCAGCACCAGCGCGGTCACCCGTTCCGGGTGCCGGCTCGCGGCCCGCAGCGCGACCGGGGTGCCCAGGGAATAACCTGCGATCGCGAAGGTGTCCAGGCCCTCCTCGACAGCGGCGGCGACGAGCTCGTCGGCCAGCCGGTCGAGCTGGAGCGGCTCCTCGGCGCGCGGGGTGCGCCCGGAGCCGGGGTAGTCCGGGCCGACCACCTTGTAGCGCTCGGCCAGCCCGTCGAGGATCGGACCGTAATTCCCGTCGATGCTCCCCGTCGCCCCATGGGCGAGCAACAGCCCGGGGCCCGAGCCGCGCACGATACGTCCGAGTGTTGATGCGGTGGTCATGAAGGTGTTCCTTCCGTGGAATATCAATGTGCTGATCCCGGCGCCACGACGAGGCTGCCTGGACGATCACAGGGCCTGGCGCGCCGGCTCGGCGTCGCCGTTCCGGCCCGGCCGTACGCGGCCGCGCCCCGTGAAGACTGTCTGGGCCGTCAGACCGAGCCCGGCCAGCACGACGAGCGCGCCGATCGGGGCGAGTGCGGTGAGGCCGAGGCCGCCGCTGCCCAGAACCCGGCCGCCGAGCCAGGACCCGGCCGCGATGGCGAGGTTGAAGACGGAGGTGTACGCGGACACGGCCAGTGTGGGGGCGTCCGGCGCGGCGGCCACCGCCTGGGTCTGCAACACCGGCACCAGCGCGAAGGCGACCACGCCGAGGCCGAACACCGTCACCGCGGCCGTCGCGGCCCAGTGGCTGGTGACCGCGAAGGCGGCCAGCCCGGCCGCCAGCGCGCCGATCAGGACGCGCAGCGCGCTGCGGGGGCGGCGGTCGGCCAATCGGCCCCCGATGATGTTGCCGACGAGCGCCCCGCCGCCGAAGACGACCAGCAGGACCGTGACGGACCCCTCGCCGAATCCGGCGACGCCGCCGAGTATCGGCGCGATGTAGGTGTAAACGACGAAGAACCCGGTCTCCACGACCAGAGTGACCGCGAGGAGTACGACGGCCCGGCGGACGCGCAGCGCCGCGAGCCCGTCTCGGAGCCGGGGCGCCGCGTCCGGGCGGATGGCCGGGACGAGCAGCGCGACGGCCGCGAACGCCAGCGCGCTGACCGAGCCGAGGGCCCAGAACGCCGCCCGCCAGCCATGGGCGTTCCCGATCCAGGTGCCGAGCGGAGCGCCGAGGACGGTGGCGAGGTTCAGCCCGGTGGACACGAAGGCGACCGCCCGGCCCCGCCGCTCCTCGGGGACCATCGCCGCGGCGGTCACCACGGTGATCGCGAAGAAGGTGCTGTGGGTCAGCGCGGTGAGCACCCGCGCGGCCATCAGCAGCCCGAACCCGCCGGCGCTCGCGGCCACCAGATTGCCCGCCGTGAACACGCCCAGCAGCCCCAGCAACGCCCCCTTACGCGGCGCGCACAGCGTCAGCGCGGTCACCACGGGACCGCCGACGGTGGCCGCCAGCGCGTAGCCGGTCACCAGCAGCCCGGCGGTGGGCACGGACACCCGCAGATCACCGGACAGCTCCGGCAGCAGACCTACCACCACATACTCGGCCGTGACCACCACGAACAGACATGCGGCGAGCGCGACGAGCGCGAGCCGGTTCACACGGGGAGACGTTGAACGCATGCCCGTGACGCTAAAGTCTCACATCGGTGTCAGAGTCAAGTCAGTGGGTGATTCCGCGGATCATGACTCCCGGAGCTGCTCAGATGAGGTTGTGGTGAGTATCGGACAGCGACACGCCATGGCGTCGGCGTGTCGCTGTCCGATACTCACCACAAAGTCACTGGCGTCCCCGTCAGGCGCCGAGGGGCAGCGGCGGCCGTCGGGGATGTGCCAGGCGTACTCACGCCCGTCGGCCTCCCGGACGTAGCCGAAGCGGTCTTGAGCGGGCCGGCCGTGGTCGTCCCACCAGAGCCAGGCGGCCTCCGTCCGCTCCCACAGGTCCACGGCGCCACCGTAGGTGACGGTGGCGACGCGTTCCCCGGTCAGCGGGGCGCGGGCCCACGCCCCATCGCGCCGCTGAAGCTGCAGCTCCATGTCACCGGTCCCGTCGTCGACGTGGTAGACGAGCTCGACACCGGGGAGGTGGAAGGCGGCCACCAAGCGGAACGGGTAGTACGCACGGATGTCCGCGGCGATGACCTTGCTCGCCCGCTCCTCGGCCAGGGGTGCGTATGGTGCCCTCTCACACCGGGAGTACCCGCGCGCGGCACCGCGAGCCGCCATGAAGCGTCCGGTTGCGGTGGTGAAGTGCCCCAGCGCCCGACGCTCCTCGTCGACAGCGAGACGGACGAGGCCACCCTCCATGCCGAGGGACAGGTCGGCCAGGATGATGCCGCCGGGCCGGGTCTGCTCGATCCATGCGGCAGGGATACCAGGGACCGAGCAGGTCGCGATGATCCGGTCGAACACGGAGTGTGCCGGGTAGCCGCTTTGACCATCGCCGACGGCGAGGTGCGGCTGAAAACCGGCCGTGGTGAGTCGACTGCGTGCGCTTTCGACGAGGTCAGGGTCGATGTCGACGGAGTACACAAGGCTGTCGCCGAGGCGAGCGCTCGGAAGGGCCGCGTTATAGCCGCTGCCTGTGCCGATTTCGAGGACCCTGTGTCCGTCCTCTACGCTGAGGTCTTCGAGCATGTGCGCCATGAGGCTGGGCAGAGTGCTGGACGACGTGGGCACGCCAGTCCATGCGTGCTCGCCGACCTGTTCGGCGGTGTCGGGGTCGAGCGCGGTGACAAGGGTCTGGTCGCTGTAGACGGCGGCGAGCCTGGCGTCGCGGTCGAACGCTTCACACAGGCGCCACACGGCGATCCCCCTGTCGTTGGTCTCCTGCCTGTACCACGTGGGCACGAAGACATGGCGGGGCACGGTGGCGAATGCCTCGGCCCATTCGGGCGACCGGATCGAACCGCCCTTCTACAACTCGGCGACGAGGCCGGCGCGGAGCGGCCATACGTCGTCGAGGTCGGGGTGACTCACGCGGGTACTCCTTGCAGTTCGTCAGCGATGGCCTCCGCGATGCGTAGCCCTGTGGCGTGCTGGATCCAGTCCCATCGGGAGCGAGGGCGCGTTGCCGCGCGCGGTCCGTACAGGCGATGCGTACGGCGGCGAGGGGTCAGGCCTCCACGGAGGTCGGGGCGCCGACTCACTGCTCTCCACCACCCGGGACACCCCGCGCGCCCCGGCCCAGCGCGCCCGCCGTGACCGCGACGGCCAGGCCCACGACGGCCAGGGTCGGCGAGGTCCAGCGCCAGCTCCGCTCAACTCTGCATCGGCGGACACGCCCAGGTGCCGCGCTGGGCCGGGCTGCAGCAGCGCGGGGACACCGAGTTGGCCAGTCCTCGTCCTGCACGACACCGAGACCGCCCGTCAGTCAGGATAAAACTGGCTCATGAGACATCGTCCTATTCACCTTTCTCCAGCACGAAGGCGCAGTCATCAGTGCTGCCTGACGAGTCGTACAGGAAGAAAGAGGAGCGATCTCCCCCTATGATCAAGAGTTCAGGCTTCTCAAGAATCTGCATGTCGGTCGACCCAAGGAAAGTCAGGTCGACGTAGTAAGATTTCTCCCCCATCGGCTGGATATCCCAGACTCCTGAACCGCTGATCCGGTCCATATCGCCAGGATCACGCAACGGCTCTTCCCACACCGGCCAGTTCTTCACCGTGAACGCAACTGACCCAGACTCAGAGGAATCCGACGGGGGCTTCAGTATCAGCTCACTTCCTTTCTGGCCCCGGTAATGCCCGTAAATTTGCCGCTTATCGACCGACCCAAGGTAAGGCTCCGGATCACAAGGCGTGCGGTAGTCCCCGGAGATGAGGTTGAAACAAACCACGAAACCAGTCCACAGTACCGGTATCCCCACCAGCAAGGTCATGCATCCTCGTAGTTTGGTGGCGAACAAGCGCCGGAGCAGCCTACGGCCACGTCGGCCGTCCTTACGAACCATCGGCGGGAATCCGCTCCGTCCACACGATTTTCTGATGGATGTCACGACCCGGCCCCCAGCCCGAGTTGACGATATCCATCCATTTATGGTAGCCGATATAATGCAGGAAGGATGAACGGCTTGTTTTGTTGTCCAGCTCGTATTTCACTACGAGCGACCCGTCGTCCTCAACACCCTTGACCTCGTATTTGACCGAGTACGAGCCGGTGAATGCTTGACCGAGTCCGTCCTTGTCGTTGGTGAATATGGCAGGGATGTCTTCCGTGACCAGCTTTTTACCGGCACCGATATATCCGTCCTCAGAAATTGAGTACTTGACGTCACCCTTCAACCGCGCGGTCTCCTGCCATTTGCTGAGCGTTTTCTCTCTGATGCCCTTCATGCTCTCACTTCTGCGGATCAGTTCGGTGAGCTTGTCGCCGTTGGTGAACTCTCTGTGCTCCGGGCCGGTACCCGAGAGCCAGTCCCATCCCAAGCGGTAAGGGTGAACGTTGTTGCGATCAGGCCAAGGATCTTTCCCGTCCAGGGCCCGGCCCACCGCGTTGTACTGATTCTCGCTGATCGAGTCGGTGTGATTGATATCGGTGCGCTGCTTGCCGCTGTTGAACCAAGCGCCGAGCCCGATATCCGTCATGAGCGTGACCGCAAGGGCGTGATCGGCCTTGATGCCTTTCTTCACCAGATCGATGATCTCATCCTGGGCGTCGTCCATCGCTTTTTCGGTCGAGGCTCCCCCAGGGCGGGAAACCACACCGTCACTGTCGACATGCAGACCTTGGTCCCTGGCCCGCCGTACCGCGTCCTTGAGGTCCTTCTGAATGACCCTCAGCTCACCGACGGCGTCCTCGATGACCTTTCGCACACTGTCGGCGACTTTGGTGGCCGATTCGATCTGGTCGCGGATGTTGTCGATCTGAGCCCACGCATAGGGGGCTGCGGCACCCTCCCAGTACCCCTCGTCCTTGAGGGGCTTGAGCATCTCCTTCTGGACGCGCTTGGCTAACCCTTTGATGTCTTTGTGTGTCGCGCGCCATTTATCGGCGAGCGCGTCGAGTTTGCTGAAATCCGTGTTCATCAGCTCCGGGAAGAAGGAAGGCATCAGTTCTTCTTCCTCCACACGGGCTGAATGGACTCCCAGACCTCGTGGTCGGTGCTGGTGTGGCTGCGTGCGGCTGCTCGCAGGCTCTCAGAGATGGTCTGGAGCCATGCGACCACCGTGCCGGCCTGGGCCTCCCAATTTCCGTGAGAGGTCTTGAGCGCACGTGCGGACTCCCAACCGCCCATGGCCGTCACGGCGCTCTTCGTCGGCTCTTCGAGAGCGGCAGCGGGCTTGGAGAAGTCGTCGTATATCTTGTCGGCGCTGTCAGCGGCGGCACGCAGTACTGAAGTCGCGATCTTCAGTTTCTTCCCCTGCAGAGACGGCGGCAGCTCGGGAGTTCCTTCCACTGGCTTGCTCGGCATGCCGGAGAGATACTCGTCGATCTTCGACTTGGGCCGCGTGGCTGGGGGGTCTTTGGGTTGCAGGTGGGGACTGAGGATCAGCGACTTTCCCTCGGATGGATCAGCACCCGGAGGTGTCGGTAGAAACAGCGGCGGTTCCGGCAGATCACCTTCTGTTGTCCGTTTTCCTGTCATATGGACGACCCCCCTATCGCCTACCCACTGCATACGAAGCGTGTTTGAATACGTGTGTCAGCGTAACCGACGGCCTCCCGCTGTTTCGACTGGGTTACGCACCGCAGTTGTCGGCCGATCGCCCGTCCATGTCGCGCCCCACAACGTCGCGCTCCCGCTCCCGACATCGGCCGGGAGCGGGAGCGCGTTCATGCGGACGGTTGGTGCGGACTCCGCGGTCAGCTCACCTCGGAGTAGCGGGGCACCGAGTCGCTGGTCGCCACCACGCGGGACGGCTCGTGGCGGTCGCGGTCGAGCGCGCCCGCCGTGACGGCGATGGCGAGGCCGACCACGGCGAGGACGGCGCCGACCAGGGTCGGGGAGGTCCAGCCCCAGCCGGCCGCGATCGCGACGCCGCCGAGCCAGGCGCCGCCCGCGTTGGCGAGGTTGAAGGCGGAGTGGTTGGAGGCGGAGGCGAGGGTCGGGGCGTGGCGGGCCTTGTTCATGACCAGCATCTGCAGCGGGGTCGTGGTCATGAAGCCGACCGCGCCCAGCACCACGACCGTGGCCAGGGCCGCCCACTTCACGTGCACCGTGAAGTCGAACAGCACCAGCACCGCCGCGAGGGCCGCCAGCGAGCCGTAGAGCGTCGGGCGCAGCGCCCGGTCGGTGAGGGGTCCGGCGATCAGCGCGCCGAGGGTCATGCCGATGCCGAAGAGGGCGAGCACCACCGTGACGGAGGCCTCGGCGAGGCCGGTGACCTCGGTCATCATCGAGGCGAGGTAGCTGTAGACGGCGAAGACGCCGGCGAAGCCGAAGACCGCGGTGAGCAGGCCCAGCACGACCTGCCGGTCGCGCAGCGCGCCCAGCTCGTGGCGGAGGCCGGCCTGCTGGTCGAGGGAGATCCGCGGGACGAGCCGGGCGAGCGCGGCCATGGCGACGACGCCGATGGCGGCGACCACGAGGAAGGTGGCGCGCCAGCCGAGGCGCTGGCCGAGCAGGGTGGCCACGGGCACGCCGACGATGTTGGCGACGGTGAGGCCGAGGAACATCGTGGCGACCGCGCGGGCCCGCCGTTCCTCCGCCACCAGCCGCGCCGCGACCACCGCGCCGACGCCGAAGAACGCGCCGTGCGGCAGCCCGGCGAGCACCCGCCCGGCCACCAGCAGCCCGAAGGAGGGGGCCAGGGCGGAGGCGAGGTTGCCCACCGTGAAGAGCGCCATGAGAAGGATGAGCATCCGCTTGCGCGGGACGCGGGAGCCGAGGGCGGTCAGGAGCGGAGCGCCCACCACGACTCCGATGGCGTAGGCGGAGACGAGGTATCCGGCGGTTGGCACCGAGGTGCCCAGATCGTCGGCGACGTTGGGCAGCAGGCCCATCATCACGAACTCGGTGGTACCGATGCCGAAGGCGCTCACAGCGAGTGCGAGCAGGGCCAGGGGCATGAGAGACCTTTCCAAACGGGGAAAAACTGCGGGGACTTTTTATGTTCTCTTCCGGAACAAAGTCTCTCACGCGTTTTGTTCCCCCCGCGAAACCCCCAGGTGAACAGATCGTTAGGGCTTGCCGCTCAGAGCTTGACCGACGCCGCCACCGGCAGGTGGTCGCTCTCGGTCCGCGGCAGGGTCCACGCCGACACCGGCGCCACCCCGCGCACCATGATCTGGTCGATCCGCGCCATCGGGAACGACGCGGGCCAGCTGAAGCCGAAGCCGTCGCCCGCCGCGCCCTGCGCGGAGCGCATCTGCGAGGTGACGGGGGCCAGCGCCCGGTCGTTCATCGTGCCGTTCAGGTCGCCCAGCAGGATCACCCGCCGGAGCGGCTCGTGGGCGATCGCCGCGCCCAGCGCGTCGGCGCTGTCGTCGCGCTGCCCGGCGGTGAAGCCCGAGTTGAACTTCACCCGGACGGATGGCAGGTGGGCGACGTAGACGGCGACCCGGCCGGCCGGGGCGGCGACGGTGGTGCGCAGCGCCCGCGTCCAGCCCAGCTTGATGTCCACCGGCTTGGTGCCGGAGAGCGGGTACTTGCTCCACACCCCGACCGTGCCCTGGACCGTGTGGTACCGGTAGGTGCCGGCCAGCGCCCGCGCGTACGTGGGCACCGCGGCGCTCTTCAGCTCCTCCAGGGCCACCACGTCCGCGTCCGAGGCGGCCACGTCCTTCGCGGTGGCGGCCGGGTCGGGGTTGTCCGCGTTGACGTTGTGGGTGACGACGGTCAGATCGCCGCCGCTGCCGGACTTGTCGGCGAACATCAGCCCGCCGAAGAGGTTCAGCCATACGGAGACCGGCAGCACCAGCGCGAGCAGGGCGCTCGCCGAGCGGCGCACCAGCGCGAGCACCAGCAGCACCGGGACCAGCAGGCCCAGCCAGGGCAGGAAGGTCTCCAGCAGGCTGCCGAGGTTGCCCACCCGGTTGGGGATCTCGGCATGGAAGATCATGACCAGCGCGAGGACCACCGCGATCGCCGCGAGCACCAGACCCCGCCGCCAGAAGCCGCGGTCACGCCGGAGCCCGTCGAGGAGACGCCGGACCCTGGAGCCGGTCGGCCGCGGGGCATCCCCTGGGTGCTGCGCCGTCTCCTGCGTGTACGCCTGCGCCATTCGCTGTCCGTCCCTCACTGCCTCTGCCACTGCCTCGTCCGCCGCGCCCTGCGCCAAGACCCTAGGTGATCACCAGGCTTCCCCCGACACCCGGGCGAGCGCCCCCCGACAAGGGGACGTTCGCCGGGAGCGTACGGGTTCCGGATGCCGGGGGAGGCGGGACCGTTGTGACAGAACGAGCACAAACCAGCCGCAAGGCGGCGGATGTCACGGCCGGGGCCGCACCCCCTCCAGCACCGTATCGACGATGGTCTCGGCCAGTCCCTCCGGGAGCGCCTTCCACTCGTGGAGGATCACGCGGGACAGCATCGGACCGGTGAACAGGTCGGCGAGCAGCTCGAGGTCCAGATCGCCGCGGATCTCGCCGCGGGCCATCCCGCGGCGCAGCACCTCGTACAGCATTTCCCGCCGGGCCGCTATCACATGGGCGTCGTAGGCGCGCCACAGCTCCTGGTTTGCGTGCATCTGGGTGACGACCGTGCGCAGGAGGGCGGAGTTCCGCTTGGCCAGGCCGCGCCGCCGCATCAGCTCCAGGAGGGTGACCAGGTCGTCGCGGACCGAGGCCCCGGCCGGCCTCGGGTTCGGCTCCTCCAGGGAGCGCATCACATCGATCATCAGCGCTTCCTTGCCGGACCAGCGGCGGTAGACGGTGGCCTTGCCCACCCCCGCCTCGCGCGCGATCCGCTCGATGGACAGCTCCCCGATCGTGGCGCCCTCCTCGATCAGCCGCAGCGCGGCCTCGATGATCGCGGCGTCGGCGGCGGCGCTGCGCGGCCGCCCCGGCAGCCGGGCCCCCGCGTACCCGGACGCGGTCATCGTCCCGCCCCGGCTCCCGCCTTCTCCCTCGGCCGGCCGGCGTCGGGGTCGCCGGGGGCGGCTCCCTTGCGGGGGAGGAAGGCCACCGAGACCAGCGCGCCGAGGAGGGCGACCGCGGCCGAGCCGAGCGCGGTGACGTGCATGGCGTGGATGAAGGCGTCATGGGCCGGGCCGATCAGCGCCTGGCCCTTGGGCCCCAGCTTCTCGGCGAGGCCGAGGGTGGCCTCGACGGACTCCCCCGCCGCGTGGCGCGCGGAGTCGGGCAGCCCGGGCACGGCCGCCAGCGTGTCCTTGATGCCGTCGCGGTAGGCGGTGGAGAGCACCGAGCCGAGCACCGCGACCCCGAGCGCGCCGCCGACCTGGCGGAAGGTGTTGTTGAGCGCCGAGCCGGAACCGGCCTTCTGGCGCGGCAGCGTCTGCATGACCGTCAGCGTGACGGGCGGCATGATGTGCGCCATCCCCGCGCCCTGGACGAAGAAGAGCACCTCCATCACCACCAGCGGGGTGTCCACCGCCAGCTGGGTGAAGCCCGCCATGGTTCCGGCCACCAGCAGCATGCCGCCCGCGCACACCGTCCGGACCCCGAACCGCTCGACGACCAGCCGGGTGCGCGGCGCGAAGATCAGCTGGGCGACGGCGAGCGGCAGGATCAGCAGGCCGGACTCCAGGGCGCTGTAGCCGCGCACGCTCTGGATGTAGAAGACCATGAAGAAGGTCACGCCCATCAGGGCGAAGAAGACCAGCGCGATCGCGGCGATGGCAGCCGAGAAGGCGGGCTTGCGGAAGTACGAGACGTCGATGGCCGGGTGGTCGCTGCGCTTCTCGTGCACCACGAACAGCACCAGGACGGCCAGTCCGCCGCCGATCGTGCCCAGCACCCGCCCGTCGGTGAAGTCGGCGAGCTGGCCGCCCTTGATGATGCCGTACACCAGGAGCACCAGGCCCACGACCGACAGCACCACCCCGCCGGGGTCCAGCCGGCCGGGCGCCGGGTCCTTGGAGTCGGGGACCAGCAGGCTCATCGCGACCAGCGCGACGATGACGATGGGCACGTTGACGAAGAAGACCGAGCCCCACCAGAAGTGCTCCAGCAGCACCCCGCCGGTGATCGGGCCGATGGCGATGCCGAGGCCGACGGCGGCGGTCCAGATGCCGATGGCCCTGGGCTGCTCCTCGCGCTCGAAGACGTTCACCAGGATCGCGAGGGTGGCGGGCATCACGAACGCCGCGCCCAGGCCCATCACGGCCCGGTAGCCGATCAGTTCGCCCGGCGAGCCGGAGAACGCGGCGAGCACCGAGCCGATGCCGAACACCGTCATGCCGCCCAGCAGCACCTTCTTGCGGCCCAGCCGGTCCCCGAGGAGCCCGGCGGTGAACAGCAGCCCGGCGAAGACGAGGGTGTAGGAGTTGATCGCCCATTCCAGCTGGCTCTGGGCGGCGCCGAGCCCGGTGGGCTCGGGCGAGGCGATGGTCTTCATCGCCACGTTGAGTATGGAGTTGTCGAGGACGACGACCAGGACGCTGAGCATCAGCACGACCAGGATCGCCCACCGCCTGCGGTGGATCACCTCGGGGACGCCGCTCTCGGCGGGGGCGCCCTGGGTGTCGGAGGGGGATGCCATATCTCCCAGGCTAGGCAGCGTTCCGAGACGGCCCCGTCTCGTATTGGAAAATCTTTGCGAGGCTTTACCGGACTTTTCGATGAGCGGCTTTTCGTATCCCGGGGTGGCCCAGCGCACGCCGGGGCCCACTTTCGCGCCGCGACACCGCGTGCCAGCATGGGGGGTGGTCCGGGGACGCCGTCAGGGCGCCTCGAGATGACGAACAGGAGCGTTGCGATGACGCACGTCACCCCTGCCGGGAAACAGCACGACAGCAGCGGGACCGGCCCCTCGGCGGCCGGGAAGGCGCTGTACGGAGGGACCGGGTCCCGGCGCATCACCGTCCGTGACATCGCCGCCGCCAAGGAGCGCGGCGAGAAGTGGCCCATGCTCACCGCCTACGACGCGATGACCGCCTCCGTCTTCGACGAGGCCGGCATCCCGGTCATGCTCGTCGGCGACTCCATGGGCAACTGTCACCTCGGCTACGAGTCCACCGTGCCGGTCAGCATGGACGAGATCACCATCCTGTCCGCCGCCGTCGTCCGGGGCACAAAGCGCGCCCTGATCGTCGGCGACCTGCCCTTCGGCTCGTACCAGGAGGGCCCGGTGCAGGCGCTGCGCAGCGCCACCCGCCTGGTCAAGGAGGCCGGAGTGGGCGCGGTGAAGCTGGAGGGCGGCGAGCGCTCCGCCCACCAGATCGAGCTGCTGGTCCAGTCCGGCATCCCGGTCATGGCGCACGTCGGCCTCACCCCGCAGTCCGTCAACGCCTACGGCGGGTACCCGGTGCAGGGGCGCGGCGAGGAGGCCGCGCAGCAACTGCTGCGGGACGCCAAGGCCGTCCAGGACGCGGGCGCCTTCGCGGTCGTGCTGGAGACGGTCCCGGCCGAGGTGGCCGCCGAGGTCACCCGCTCGCTGCACATCCCGACCGTGGGCATCGGCGCCGGGCCGGACTGCGACGCGCAGGTCCTGGTGTGGACCGACATGGCCGGGCTGACCGCGGGCCGCGTGCCGCGCTTCGTGAAGCAGTACGCGCAGCTGCGGCAGACCCTCGGGGACGCGGCGCGGGCCTTCGCGGAGGACGTCGTCCAGGGCGCCTACCCGACCGCGGAGCACTCCTTCCGCTGACCCCTGAAGGGGCCCGCTCATGGGCCCCGCCGAGGCACGCCGAGCCATCGCGGTACACCGACAGCCCGCCGATCTTCCCCCGTCGGCGGGCTGTCTGCCGCTTGTCGGCGATCTGTCGGTGGCCCCTGCCATCGTGGGGGACATGACGCGATACGAACGAAAGACCAGCGGCGGCAACGCCGTCGAAGTGCGGGGGCTGGTCAAACACTTCGGCGACACCAAGGCGGTCGACGGAGTGGACCTGGACGTGCCGGAAGGCACCGTCCTCGGCGTGCTCGGCCCCAACGGCGCCGGTAAGACCACCCTCGTCCGCTGCCTCTCCACCCTGCTGGTGCCGGACGCCGGCACCGCGGTGGTCGCCGGGTACGACGTGGTGCGCCAGCCGCGGCAGCTGCGCCGCACCATCGGGCTGACCGGGCAGTACGCCTCGGTCGACGAGAAGCTCTCCGGCCGGGAGAACCTCTACATGATCGGGCGGCTGCTGGACCTGCCCCGCAAGGAGGCGCGGGCGCGGGCGGACGCCATGCTGGAGCGGTTCTCGCTCACGGACGCGGCCAAGCGGGCCGCGCGCACCTACTCCGGCGGCATGCGCCGCCGGCTGGACCTGGCCGCCTCCATGATCGGCCGGCCCGCCGTGCTCTACCTCGACGAGCCGACCACCGGTCTGGACCCGCGCACCCGCAACGAGGTGTGGGACGAGGTCAAGCTGATGGTCTCCGAGGGGGCCACGGTCCTGCTGACCACGCAGTACATGGAGGAGGCCGAGCAGCTCGCCGACGACCTGACGGTCATCGACCGCGGCAAGGTCATCGCCGAGGGCCGGGTCAACGAACTCAAGGCCAAGGTCGGCGGCCGCACCCTGCAGATCCGCCCGGCCGACCCGGGCGAGCTCCACCGCATGGTCGGCTCCATCGCCCAGGCGGGGCTCGACGGCGTGACCGGGGCGACCGCGGATGTGGCGGAGGGCCTGGTCAATGTGCCGATCGTCAGCGACGAGCAGCTGACGGCGGTGATCGGCCTGCTCGGCGAGCGCGGCTTCGCGATCTCCGGGATCGACACCCATCTGCCCAGCCTGGACGAGGTGTTCCTGGCCATCACCGGCCAGAAGACGTCCACCCCGCAGGACCAGGTCGACCACATGGACGACAAGACGCTCGAGGAGGTCCCGGCGTGAGCGCCGCGACGTTGAGTTCCGCGCCCCTGGAGGCGCACAGCGAGGGCCGGATCGGGCTGCGCGCCAATCTGCGCCACATCAGCGCGCTGGTGCGGCGCAACGCGCTGCAGATCAAGCAGGACCCGGAGTCGATGTTCGACGCCCTGCTGATGCCGATCATCTTCTCGCTGCTGTTCGTGTACGTCTTCGGCGGCGCGGTGGCGCAGGGCGACCGCGACGCCTACGTCAATTACTTCATCCCCGGGATGATGGCGATGGGCGGTCTGAACATCGCGATGTCGGTCGGCACCGGCGTCAACGACGATTTCAACAAGGGCGTCATGGACCGCTTCCGGACCATGCCCATCGCCCGCTCCTCGGTGCTGATCGCCAAGCTGATCGTGGAGACCGGCCGGATGCTGGTGTCCACCGTGGTCCTGCTGATCATGGGCTTCGCCATGGGCTTCGACCTCGAGACCGGACCGCTCGAGCTGCTCGCCGCGGTCGCGCTGGCCCTGCTCTTCGGCTCCTCGCTGACCTGGGTATTCATGCTGCTGGGCCTGTCGGTCAAGACCCCTCAGGCCGTACAGGGACTGGGGTTCCTCGTGATCATGCCGCTGCAGTTCGGCTCGTCCATCTTCGCCCCGACCGCGACCATGCCCGGCTGGTTGCAGTCCTTCACCAAGTACAACCCGCTCTCCCAGCTCGCCGACGGCGCCCGGGCGCTGACCAGCGGCCACGGCGCGGTCGCGCACCCGGTGACCATGGTGGTGATCTGGGCGCTGGCCATCACGGTGGTCACCGCGCCGCTGGCGGTGGCGAAGTTCCGCAACAAGACCTGAGCGGGATGCACCCCCGCCGGACCGCCGTGTCAGACAAGGGCGGTGGCCTCCTCCAGGGACAGGCCGCCGCCCTCGGCGTGCGCCCGCTCGTACGCCGCGTCGCCCAGCCGGGCCCGCAGCGCGGCCTCGGTCCGCCGGCGGCCCGCGCTCTCCGAGAGGAGGACGCGGAAATGCGGCTGCCGCAGCGCGTCGTACGCGCCCACCAGCCGCGCCGCGGCCTCGGTGCGCTCCGGGCCGTCCAGGTCGCACAGCGCCCAGGCGCCGATCAGCACATGGGTGACCTGGATGTGCGGCGCGACCATCTCGGCCAGCGGGTCGTCGACCTTCGCGATGGCGCCGCGCACCCGCACGAGTGCCTCCTGGGGCCGTCCGTCGACCAGGTCCAGCCAGGCGATCAGCCCCTGCACCACGCCCTCGAAGAGGCCCAGCGCACGCCGGCCGAACTCGGCCAGCAGCCGCTCGAGCTGGTCCCGCGCCTCGTGGGTGGCGCCGGTGTTGCCGCAGCGCATGGCCAGTTGCAGCCGGGCGTACGACAGGGCCTCGCTCCCGGCGTGCGGTCCCTGCTCCACCACCCCCCGCAGGATCCGCTCCCCCGCCGCCGCCTCGGCCTCGTCCCGCGACTCGACCATCGCGCCGCCCAGCCGTGCCCGCAGCAGTGACACCTGCGCATGCGCCCCCAACTGCTCGGCCCAGCCGATCGCCGCCCGGTAGTCGGCGGCGGCCGCCTCGCCCTCGCCGCGCTGCTCCAGCAACTCGCCGCGGCCGGACAGCGCCTCCGCCGCACCCCACGCGTCCCCGAGCCGGGTGAAGATCTCCAGGCTCTCGTCGGCGTCCCGCAGCGCCTCCCGGCTTCCCCGGCCCACCTCGGCGCCCATCGGACCGCTGAGGACCTTGGCGCGCAACTGGAGGAGCATGGCCTTCTCCCACTCGTAGCCGAGCTCCCCGCAACTGCGCACCCCTTGCTCGACGACCTCCCGCAGCAGCGCGAACCGGCCGGTCAGCAGCACCGCGTAGAACCACATGAAGCCCGGGATACGGCAGGTCTGCGGAAGCCCGGGGCGGTAGGCGCGGACGATCCCCTGGAGGTCTTCGGCCGCCTCGTCGTCGCTCAGCCCCCGCAGGTCGCCCTCGATGTTGGCCAGCCCGAGCAGCCGCACCCCGCGCCGCGCCTCGTCCAGCAGGTCGGGCGGCATGGGCGGCGGGCGGTCCGTACAGGACTCCAGCAGCGGGGCGACCGGGGAGACGGGCGGCGCGAAGGGGTTGGGACCGAGCGCCGCCGCGGCCGTCGACCACTGGCGCGCCTCGCCGCGGTGCCCGCGCAGAGCCCAGAACCAGCCGAGCGACAGCACCAGGCACAGCGCCTCCTGCTCGTCGCGCGCGGCGACGGCGCGGCGCAGCGCGGCCCGCAGATTGTCGTGCTCCGTCTCCAGCCGGGCGAGCCACCGGCGCTGCTCCCGGCCGCGCAGCAGGGGGTCGGCGGTACGGGCCAGCTCCCGGTAGGCGACCAGGTGCCGCCGCTCGACCGCGGCGCGCTCCCCCGCCTGTTCGAGCCGGTCGGCGGCGTATTCGGCGACGGTCTCCAGCAGCCGGTAGCGCATGCCGTCGGTCGCGTCCGGGGCGGCGACGACCAGGGACTTGTCGACGAGCGAGCCGAGGAGCGCGGCGACGTCGAGGGGATCCACGCCCTGGGCCCCACGGGCCCCGCCGGCCCCGGCGCCGTCCCTGCCAGGCCCGCCGTCCCCGCCGGTCCCGTCGGCCTCGCCGTTTTCATCGGTCCCATCGGTCCCGTCGGCTGTGCCGTCCGGGTCCCTGTCCGGGTCCCCGCACACGGCCTCCGCGGCGGCCAGGTCGCAGCCGCCGGCGAAGACCGACAGCCGGCGCAGCACGGTGCGCTCCCGCTCGTCGAGCAGCCCCCAGGACCAGTCGACGACCGCGCGGAGCGTCTGCTGGCGGGGGAGTACGGTGCGGCTGCCGCTGGTCAGCAGGCGGAAGCGGTCGTCGAGCCGGTCGGCTAGCTGGCGCGGGGTGAGCACGCGCAGCCGCGCCGCGGCCAGCTCGATGGCCAGCGGCAGGCCGTCGAGCCGACGGCAGATCTCGGCGCAGGCCGCCGGGTCGTCGGCCACCCGGAAGCCGGGCCGGGCCGCCGCGCCCCGGTCCTGGAGCAGCCGCAGCGCGACGGGGTCCGGCAGCGGGTCCACGGGGCGTACCAACTCCCCCGGGACCGCGAGCGGTTCCCGGCTGGTGGCCAGGACGGTGACGCCGGGGCAGCGGGTGAGCAGGGTCTCGGCGAGCCGGGCGGCGGCGTCGACGAGGTGCTCGCAGTTGTCGAGCACGATCAACATGCGGCGCGGCGCGCAGTGGTCCACGAGCTGGGCGAGCGGGTCGAAGGCGGTCGGGTCGGTCGCGGCCCGCAGCTCTTCGGCGGCGGTGCCGCGGATGACGGTCTGACGCGCCCCGAGCGCGGTGAGCACGGCTTCCGGCACGGTCCCGGGGTCGTCCACGGGGGCGAGTTCGGCCAGCCAGACGCCGTCCGGCCAGGCGTCCGCCACCGATTCGGCGGCCTCTTGGGACAGCCGGGTCTTCCCGGCCCCGCCGGGCCCGAGCAGGGTGACCAGCCGGTGCGGCCCCGCCAGATCGGCCCGCAGCACGCCGAGGTCGGTCTCACGGCCCACGAAGCTCGTCAGCCGGGCCCGCAGATTGCCCCCCGACCGCGCCGCGACCCCCTGCCCCGGCGCCCCGCCGGAGGCGGGGTCGGCGGAGGCGGGGTCGCCGGAGGCGGGGTCGCCGGAGGCGGGGTCGCCGGAGGCGGGCCGGCCGGGGCCGACGGGGACGGGATCGCCGGGGACAGAACCACCAGGCACGGCCCCACCGGACGCGAGCCCGCCGGGCGCCACGCCACCGGCGCCGGAGCCACCAGGCGTGAGACCGCCAGGGGCGGTGGGCGGCCGACCCGTCGCGGGCCCGGGGTGGCCAGGGTGACCGGGGTGGCCAGGGTGACCGGGGTGACCGCGGCGATCCAGGTCACCGGGCTGGCCGGGGTGGCCAGGGTGACCGGGGTGACCGCGGCGACCCAGGTCACCGGGCCGGCCGGAGTGGCTCGGGTGACCGAGCTGGCCGGGCTGGCTGGGCCGGCCGGGGTCACCGGGCTGGCTGGGCTGGCCGGAGCGGCCCAGGTCACCGGGCCGGCCGGAGTGGCTCGGGTGACCGAGCTGGCTCGGGTGACCGAGCTGGCCCGGGTGGCCGGGCTGGCCCGGGTGGCCGGGCTGGGCGGCCGGATACGCCGGGGTCGGGGCCAGCAGGTCGGCGTGGAGGGCGCGGAGGGCGGGGCCGGGGTCGGCGCCGAGGCGGTCGGCGATCTCGCGGCGGATCGCCTCGTACGCGGTCAGCGCCTCCGCCGTGCGGCCCGCGTCGCGCAGGGCGCGGATCCGCAGGGCGTGCAGGGGCTCGTCGAGCGGATGGGCCGCGCACAGCTCGGCGAGCCGGGGCAGGACCCGCTCGGCGCGGCCGAGGGCGAGATCGGCCGCGATCCGGTAGCGGCGGGCGTCCAGTCGGCGGGCCTCGGCGCGGGCCGCCGCCGAGGCGGCGCCGGGGAGGTCGGCGAGGGCCGGGCCGCGCCACAGGGCGAGCGCGTCGTCGAGGACGGCGGCGGCCTTTGCCGGGTCGCCGTCCTCCAGCGCCGCGGCCCCCTCGGTCACGAGGCGTTCGAAGCGGTGCAGATCGACGTCGTCGGGGTCGGCGCACAGCCGGTAGCCGCCGGGGACCGAGCGCACGGCGTCCTTGCCGAGGGCCCTGCGGAGGCGGCCCACGAGGGCCTGCAGCGCGCCGTGGCCGTCGGCGGGCGGGTCGGCGTCCCAGATCTCGCCGATCAGCGCGCCGGTGGTGTGCACCCGTCCCGGGCGGAGCGCCAGCACGGTCAGCAGGACGCGCAGACGGGTGCCGCCGAGCGCGACGGGGGTGCCGTCGTCGCGGTGGGCCTGGGTGGTGCCGAGCAGGGCGTAGCGCACCGCCCCATTGTCATGCACGGCGAGCGCGATCCGTTCAGCCGTTCGCCCGCGCCGGCCTCCCGGCGGCTGCCGGGCGGCTCCCCAGCCGCTCACGGAGGCCTCCCCAGCGGCCCCCGCGCGGCTCCCGGACGGCCTCGAACAACTTCCCTCGACGGCTCCCCGGCCACTCCGGCACCACTCCCCGGCGGCCCCCACGCGGCTCCCGGACGGCCTCGAACAACTTCCCTCGACGGTTCCCCGGCCACTCCGGCACCACTCCCCGGCGGCCCCCACGCGGCTCCCGGACGGCCCCCGCACGCGGCTCCCGGACGGCCCCGAACAACTTCCCTCGACGGCTCCCCGGCCACTCCCGCGCCCCCCGGCGGCCCCGAACGGCTCCCCCGGCGGCCCCCACGCGGCTCCCCCACGCTGCTCCCCGGGGTCCCCCGCCGTCGCTCCCGGAACCTATGACACCCTGCTCGACGTTTCCCGGGAACCGCACGCCGCGCCCCTCGATCCACACGGAGAGACCTCACGCATGGCCACCGCAGTAAGCCGCCGCGACCGGCGCATAAGCCCCGTCTTCCTCGGCCTGGTCGCGATCATGGGCGTGTCCGGATGGGCGGTGTGGACGGGCTCCTCGGCGAGCCCCGGCTTCGCCGTCTTCCTCTTCGTGGTCTCCGGCTGGGTGGTGTCGCTGTGTCTGCACGAGTACGCCCACGCGCGCACCGCGCTGCACGGCGGTGACATCTCGATCGGCGCCAAGGGCTATCTGACCCTGAACCCGCTGAAGTACACCCATGTGGCGCTGAGCATCGTGCTGCCCGTGATCTTCGTGATCATGGGCGGGATCGGGCTCCCCGGCGGGGCGGTGTTCATCGAGCGGCACCGCATCCGCGGCCGCTGGAAGCACAGCCTGATCTCGGCCGCCGGGCCGCTGACGAATGTCGCGTTCGCGGTGGCGCTGACCGCGCCGTTCTGGCTCGGCGCGCTGGACGGGGTGCCGGAGGTGTTCCGTTACGCGCTCGCGTTCCTGGCGATGCTGCAGGTCACCGCGGCCATCTTGAACTTCCTCCCGGTCCCGGGGCTCGACGGGTACGGGGTGATCGAGCCGTGGCTGTCGTACCGTGTGCGGCGGCAGGTCGAGCCGTACGCGCCGTTCGGGCTGCTCGCGGTGTTCGGGGTGCTGTGGATACCCGAGGTCAACCAGGTCTTCTTCGACGCGATCGACGGGGTGATGCGGGCCCTTGGCGTCTCGGAGTGGGAGACCTACTGGGGTCAGGAGTTCTTCCGCTTCTGGCAGGGCGAGCCCCAGCTCACCCCGTGACCTCGGCCTCCCGGCCGGTCTCGTGGGCGGCGGCCCGGTCCGCCTTGGCCTTGCGCAGGTAGTACCAGGTCATGTTGGAGGAGATGCCCGCCAGCAGGATCCACACCACGCCGAGCCAGCTGCCCCGCGCGAAGGACAGGACCGCCGCGACGACGGCGAGGACGCAGACGGCGAGGGAGTAGAGGGCCAGTCGGGGCATGGTGTCGGCTCCTGTCCGGGATGTGGTGGTCCCGGACATTGTCCCCCATGCCCCGCCCCGCTCCCCCATGCCCCGCCCCGCTCCGCTCCGGCCGGTGACCCCGCTCAGACGTCGGTGACCCGCAGGCCGGCGTGCGCCTTGTAGCGGCGGTTCGTCGAGATCAGGTTGGCCACCAGCGACTCGACCTGGTGGGCGTTGCGCAGCCGCCCCGCGTACACGCCCCGCATCCCGGGGATGCGGGCCGCCAGCGCCTGGACCAGGTCGGTGTCGGCGCGGCTCTCGCCCAGCACCATCACATCGGTGTCGATCCGCTCGACCCCCGGGTCCTGCAGCAGCACCGCCGACAGGTGGTGGAAGGCGGCGGTCACCCGCGAGTCGGGCAACAGGGCCGCGGCCTGCTCGGCGGCGCTGCCCTCCTCGGGCTTCAGCGCGTACGCGCCCTTCTTGTCGAAGCCGAGCGGGTTCACACAGTCGACGACGAGCTTGCCGCTCAGCTCCTCGCGCAGCGCCTCCAGCAGCCCCGCGTGGCCCTCCCACGGTACGGCGACGATCACGACATCGCTGCGCCGCGCGCACTCCGCGTTGTCCGCGCCCTCGATGCCGAGCCCGGCGCCGCCGAGCTCCTCGGCCGCGGTCCGCGCCCGCTCCGCGACCCGCGATCCGATGATCACCTTCTGGCCCACCCGGGCCAGCCGGTACGCCAGGCCGCGCCCCTGGTCGCCGGTTCCCCCGAGCACCCCGACGACCAGGTCGGACACGTCGGGCAGGTCCCAGGGGTCCTTCGCGGGGGCCTTCTTGGCGGGCGTCGCGTCATCAGCAGCAGTAGTCATGACAGCGATACTGTCACGCCCACGTCACGCCTTCACGCTGCCCTCCATGAGCGTCACGCCTTCACGCTGCCCTCCGTGAGCCCCGTGCGCCAGTACCGCTGCAACATCCCCATGAGGACCATCAGCGGCAGGACGGACAGGAAGGCGCCGCCGACCGTGTACTGGTAGAGCTCCGGCTGCCGGTCCGCGTACCCCTGCCAGGAGGTGAGGCCGAGCTGGATCGGATACAGGTCGGAGTCGGAGAGCATCACCAGCGGCAGCAGGAAGTTGTTCCAGATGTGCACGAACTGGAACAGAAAGACGGTCACCAGCGCGGGGGTCATCAGCCGCAGTCCCAGCACGGTGAAGATCCGCGCCTCGCCCGCCCCGTCGATCCGCGCCGCCTCAAGCAGCGAGTCGGGCACGGCGGCGGTCGCGTAGATCCGGCACAGATAGACCCCGAAGGGGCTGACCATGCTGGGCAGCAGCACCGACGCGTAGGTGTTGGCGAACCCCATCTCGCTGAACAGGAGGTACAGCGGCAGGGCGAGCGCGGTGCCCGGGATCAGCACCCCGGCGAGGACGATGTTGAAGACGCCCTCCCGGCCGGGGAAGGGGAACTTGGCCAGGGCGTAGCCGGCGGCGGCCGACAGGAGCGTGGCGGCCAGCGCGCCGGCGCCCGCGTACAGCAGGCTGTTGCCGAACCAGCGGACGTAGATGCCGTCGTCGTAGGTGAGCACCCGGCGCAGATAGTCGATGGGGTGCGGGTCGTGGAACCAGAAGCCGAACGTGCCGAAGAGGTCGCTGCTGGACTTGGTCGCCGACACGGCGAGCCAGTAGACCGGCATCAGGAAGTAGAGGGCCGCGACGGTGAGCAGGGAGACGGTGATGACGCGGTGGCGCAGCGGCGGCTGCCGGCCGTCCCGGCCGCGGCCGGGGCGGCGCGACCCGCTCGCCCCGGTGCCCGGCGCGGGGGCACCGTCCGCCGGGATGTGCTCGGTGACCTGGGTGCTCACCTGCCCTCCCCGTCCTTGTCCCTGGATGCCGCAGGTGTCTCGGATGCCGCGGGTGCCGTGGATGCCGTGGGTGTCTCGGATGCCGTGGATGCCGCGGGTGCCGCGGGTGCCGCGGGTGCCGCGGGTGCCGCGGGTGCCGCGGGTGCCGTGGATGCCTTGAGTACCTTGGGTGCCTTGGGACCCCGCTGCCCCACGAGCCGCAGGAAGCCGAAGGACAGCACGCACGCGACCAGCGCGAGCAGCACCGCCTCGGCCGCCGCGGTGTGCTGGTTGTTGCTGGTGAAGGCCTCGTTGTAGGCCGCCAGGTTGGGGGTGTAGCCGGAGTCGATGGAGTTGCTGAGCGGCTTGAGCACCTTGGGCTCGCTGAACAGCTGGAGGGTGCCGATGATGCTGAAGACGGTGGTGAGCACGAGCGCGGGCCGGATCAGCGGCAGCTTGATGTGCCAGGCGATCTGCCAGGCCCTGGCACCGTCGATGCGCGCCGCCTCGTACAGCTCGCCTGGCACGGCCTTGAGCTGCGCGATCAGCACCAGCATGTTGTAGCCGGTGAACTGCCAGGTGACGATGTTGGCGATGGACCACAGCACGGCCCCGCGGGACAGGAAGTCCACGTCCCAGCCCGCGGAGTGGGCGATCTCCACCAGGGGGCTGATGCCCGGCACGTACAGGAAGCCCCACAGGATGGAGGCGATGACGCCGGGCACCCCGTACGGCAGGAAGAAGGCGGTCCGGAAGAAGCCGACCCAGCGGGCGGAGGCCGCCTCCAGCAGCAGCGCCAGCCCGGTGGCCAGCGCGATCATCACCGGGATCTGTACGGCGCCGAACAGCAGCACCCGCCCGAAGCCGGCGGTGAAGCGGTCGTCGTCCAGCGCGGTGGCGTAGTTGGACAGCCCCGCCCAGACCTCCTTGGTCTCGCCGCCGAGGCCGAGCGTGCCGGTGCGCTCGACCTTGAGCAGGCTCTCGTAGACGGCGTAGCCGATGGGCGCCAGGAAGCACAGCGCGAAGAGCGCGAGGAAGGGCAGCAGGAATCCGGCCGCCGCCCGTGCGCCGCGGAGCTGGGTGCGGGTGGGGCGTCTCATCCGGGCGGGGCCTGTCACCCGGCCTTCACCTTCAGTCCCTTTTCCTTCAGGTCGCTGATCGTCTGGCCCTGCACGGTCTTCAGTACGGACCTGAAGGAGCCGCCGTCGCCGATGGCGGCGGTGAAGGCGTCGCCGAGCCGCTGGTAGAGGGTGTCGGTGGCCGGGCCCCACCGCCAGCTGGTGTCCACGCCCTTGCTCGCGGCGTCGAAGACCTCGCTGTACTCCTGTCCGCCGAAGAAGTCCTTGTGCACATCCAGGTCGGAGGTGGCGTAGCCCCGCTTGGCGGCGGGAGTGCCGTAGCCGTTGTCGATGAGCAGCTTGATGGACTCGGGGTCGGTGTTGAGCCAGATCGCGAAGTCCAGTGCTTCCTTGGGGTACTTGCTCTTGGCGAAGACCGCGGTGGTGGAGCCGCCCCAGTTGGCGAAGGCCCCGTCGCCCTTCTTCCACTGCGGCATGGGCACGACCCGCCACTTTCCGCTGGTCTTGGGGGCGTTGCCGACCAGCAGCGCGTCGCCCCAGCTGGCGCCGAGCCAGGAGGCCATCGCGCCGGTCTGGACGTCCTTGTACCAGGCGTTCTGCCGGTCCGGGATGGTCTTGATCAGCTTCTGCTCGACCAGCGCCTCCCAGTAGTCGGCGACCTTGCGGGTCGGCTCGTCGTCGATGCTCACCAGCCAGGTGTCGCCCTCGGCGCCGAACCAGCGCGCCCCCGCCTGCCAGGCCAGGCCCGCGAAGCGGTTGCCGTTGGTCGCCGAGAAGGTCTCGATCCAGGCGCCCTTCTTGCGGATCGCCTTGGCCGCCGCCTCGTACTCGTCCCAGGTGGTGGGGGGTTCGATGTCCCACTTGTCGAACAGGTCCCGGCGGATGAACAGCCCCATCGGCCCGGACGCCTGCGGGACGGCGTACACCGCCTTGCCGAACACCGACTGCTGCCATTGCCAGCCGACGAACTTGTCCTTGTGCTCGCCGACCCCGTACTTGGTGAGGTCCAGCAGGCCGTTGTCGATGAGGAAGCTGGGCACGACCGGGTATTCGATCTGGCCGAGGTCCGGCGGGTTGCCCGTTCTGATCGCGGCGTGCATCTTCGCGTACTGGGCGCCGTCCACGGCCGAGACCTTCTCGACCTCGACCCGCACCTCGGGGTTCTTGCTGTTCCACAGGTCGACGGGCTTGTCGATGCCCGGCACCCAGGACCAGAAGGTCAGCGTGATCTTCTCGCCCTTCTTGCGGCCCTTGGGCTCGTCGTCCCCGTCGTCCGAGCCGCAGCCCGCGAGGACGAGGCCGGCCGCCGCGGCGGCCGCGCCGCCCAGGACGGCGCGCCGCCCGGGGCCCTGGGGCCGCCCGTGGGACGTGTGCGTGTACGTCTCGCTCATGCCAGCTCCTCCACCGGAATGCGCCGGAAGGTGATCGTCGAGTAGGCACTGAAGTCGCCGGTCTCGTACAGCAGTCCGACCGTCGCGTCATCGATCCGGACCAGGTCGGAGTAGGCGGCCGGCAGCCCGTCGACGGTGTGCGCGGGCCGCCAGGTGACTCCCCCGTCGCGGCTGGCCCGCACCGTCATCAGCGCCCGGTGCGCGGGGTCGGCGGGCCCGGAGAACAGCAGCGGGTCCGGGCCGTCCGAGCGGCTCAGGTGCAGCACGCTGCCCTGGACGACCGGCCCGGCCAGTCCGGCCTGCGGCCGGAAGGGCCGCTCGAGGCTCGCGCCGCCGTCGGACGAGTGGGCGTCGGCGCGCCGGCCGGGCGCGGCACCGTCGTTGCGGGCGTTGAAGTACACCCGGCCGTCGGGGAGTTCGGCCGCCGTGGTCTCGTTGGCGTTGACGTATCCGTCGGGGTTGTCGTCGACGTACCCGATCCGCCAGGTCGCGCCGTCGTCGTCGCTCAGCAGGTCGTGGCCGCCGTCGTACTTCCCCTCGGCCCCGGTGTCGCCGGCGGCGGTCGGCGGGGTGGAGTGATTGCCCGGTACGACGAGCCGGCCCGCCCACGGACCGTGGCGTAACCGCAGGGCGTGCCCGGGGGTGGTGGCGTACCAGCGCCACTCGGGCCGCTTCGCCTCCCCGGTGATCTCCCGGGCCGCGCTCCAGGTCGCCCCGTCGTCGTCGCTGTGGGTCACCCACACCCGCCGCCCCTCGGCGGCCGGCACCCGGCCGCGCCGGATCAGGTCCTCGGTGGCGCCGGCCGCGCTGGTCACATGGACGAGGACGACGCGCCCGTCCCCCGCCACCACGGGCGCCGGGTTCCCGGCCGTGCCGCCGCCGTTCTCCACGACGACCTGTAACGGCCCCCAGGTCCGCCCGCCGTCGGGCGAGCGCTTGAGGACGAGGTCGATGTCCCCGTGGTCGGCGGCCGACTGCACCCGCCCCTCGGCGAAGGCCAGCAGCGTCCCGGCGGGCGTCGCCACCACCGCGGGAATCCGATAGCTCGCGTGCCCCTCGGTGCCCGCCCGGAACGGCACGGATGTCTCGTACGCACGCGTTGCCACACCGCTTGCCATCCGACCCCTCTTCCCGCTCGGTCCCGGGGCGCTCCAATGACCGGACGTAGGACGTCCCTTGTGTGCGGCGACCTTAGGGTTCGCCCTCCAGAGCGTCAAGGGACGGCGCAATGAACACTTGGCGGCGGGTCGGTCGAAGGATGCAGAGGACCGCTTGTCGATCTCATCCGCCGGACCGAGGATCCGTCGGACAGGCGGCCATAGCGTGGGGTTATGACCAAAGTTCTCAAGCAGCTCCTCGAAGGGGGCGTCACCCTCGCCGTCGGACTGGCGCTGTGGCTGTTCACCGGGGACGTCGAACTCCCCGTGGTGACCCTCACCAAGGTGGGGGTCGTGATGATGTTCTGGGGCGGCGCACAACTGCTCTACGGCGCGTACCTGGGCCTGGCCGGGCAGCGCGCGAAAAGCTGAGGCGCGGAAAGCCGGCGGGGGGAAGTCGGCCCGGGAAGCTGACGCGTTCCCGACCCCCCGAAGGAGTGAGGCGCCCCGGATCCGCCCCGCCGCCCCGGGCGCCGGGGCACCATTCCCATGCCATGGACGCCATACGGGTCGCGCTGCTGCGCGAGGTGCTCGCCGGGACCGAGTGGCCAGGGGCCGCCCGCCGCTTCGCGGGCTCCCTGCGCGCCTCGGTCGGGACGCGCGGGGGCGGGCTGCTGTTGGTGGGCACCGATGCGTACGAGCCGTGGCACCTGGCCGCCCACCTCGACGACGAGGCCGCCTGGGCGGGCCTGCCCGAGCTCTCCCCCACCCTCGTACGCCACCGGATACCGCACGGCCCCCTCCCGGCGCACCTCTCCGTCGGCCTCCGCCGCCTGGAGCGCGCCGGGCGCGGCGAGACCCTCCTCGTGGTCGCGCCGGACGCCCCCGGTGCCGGGCTGCTGGAGCGGGTGGCCGACGCCCGGCGCGGCGGCGTCACCGTCCTCGCCCTCGACCACGGCCACGCCGAACTCCACGCGCTGGCCCACGACGCGCTGGCCACCCCCGCCGAGGCGGGCCCCGACCTGGACACCCTCCAGCACCTCGTCAGCGCCGCCACCACCGACCCCCGCCTCGCCGCCCCCCGCCTCCGCGACCGCCTCGCCCGCCTGACCGCCCACCTGACGGCTCCGCCCCCGGCGCCCTGGTGAGCCGGTCCGTGGCGGGAAAAATTCGTTTGTCGGCGGCGCGGTCGGCGCCGGAGCATGTCGCCTTGTGACGGACGACGAACATCCCCCGCCGGCGGGGGCGCGCCGACGCGCGTTATTGCCGGATCTCGCGCCCTGGCGCTCCTCCCGCGACTTCCGCCTGATGTGGACCGCGGGGCTGGTGACGGCGTTCGGCAGCTTCCTGACGATGGTGGCGCTGCCGCTGCAGATCAAGGAGTTGACGGGGTCGGCCTTCGCCGTCGGGGCGATCGGCGCGGTCGAGCTGGTGCCGCTCGTCGTGTTCGGGCTGTACGGCGGGGCGCTCGCCGACGCCGTGGACCGCCGGAAGCTGATCCTGCTCACCGAGGCGGGGCTGGGCCTGCTGGCCGCGCTGCTGCTGGTCAACAGCCTGCTGCCGGACCCCATGCTGTGGCCGCTGTACGCCGTGGCCGCCCTGACCAGCGCGCTCACGGGGCTGCAGCGCCCGGCCATCGACGCGGTGACGGCCCGGATCGTGCCGCACGACCAGCTCACCGCGGCCGCCGCGCTGAACTCGATGCGCTGGCAGCTGTCGGCCGTCGCGGGCCCCTCGCTCGCGGGGGTCGTCGTCGCGTACGCCGGGCTGCCGTTCGCGTACGGTCTGGACCTGCTGACCTTCGTCGTCTCGGTGCTGCTCGCGCTCGGCCTGACCCCGGCGCCGCCCGCCCATGACGCGGAGAAGCCGTCGCTGCGCGCGATCGGCGAGGGCGCGCGCTACGCGTGGCGGCGCAAGGAGCTGCTGGGGACGTACGCGGTGGACATGGTCGCCATGTTCTTCGCCTTCCCCAACGCGATCTTCCCCTTCCTCGCCGACGAGCTGGACGCGCCCTGGGCGCTCGGCCTGATGTACGCGGCCGGGTCGGTGGGCTCGATGGCGGTGAGCGTGACCAGCGGCTGGGCCTCCCGGGTGCACCGGCACGGCCGGATGGTGGTGCTGAGCGCGGCGCTGTGGGGCGCGGCGATGGCCGCCGCCGGGTGGCTGCCGAACGTCTGGCTGGTGCTGCTGTGTCTGGCGGTGGCGGGTGGGGCGGACATGGTCAGCGGGCTGTTCCGCTCGACGATGTGGAACCAGACGATCCCCGACGGGCTGCGGGGGCGGCTGGCGGGCATCGAGCTGCTGTCGTACGCGACGGGGCCGCAGCTGGGGCAGGTCCGGGCCGGCGGGATGGCCGCCCTGGTGGGCGTGCGGGCCTCGGTGTGGACGGGCGGCCTCGCGTGCGTCGCGTCGATCGGGCTGCTGGCGCTGGCCCTGCCGAAGCTGATGACGTACGACGCGAGGACGGACGAGCACGCGCGGCGGGTCCGAACCCAGCGCGAGGCCGCGGCAGCGGCCTGAGGCCGACGGTGAGCCAGGCCCTGTCCGGGCGGTCTTCTCGGGCCCGCGACGCCGGTTACGGCACCTCGCCGCGTTGTCGGAGTCGCCCGCCACGCCGCGGGCTCATCCTCGAAGATCGCCCGGCAGGGCCTGATCGGTGGAGCGGCGGGCGGGGGAGGCCAGGCGAATGTCCGCCCCGGACATGACCTGCCGGTGGGTCTTCTGGGGGCCGTGCCAGTCCAGGCACATCACGGTGGCGTCGTCTTCCAGCTGGCCGTGGGTGGCGTCCAGGACCGCGGTGGTCAGCGTCAGCACGGTCTCCCGCGGATGCAGGTGCCGGGTGCTCTTCAGCAGGGCGGGCAGATCCGCCTTCTGCGCGTCGCGTTCGAGCATGCCGTCGGTGAGCATGATCAGACGGTCGCCGGGGCGCAGGTCGATGTCCTGGGAGTGGTAGGGGTGGGTTGCGGTCAGAGGCAGTCCGAAGGGGTGATTCACGTCGCAGACGATCTCTTCCACGGTCTCCTCGCGGACGCGCAGCGGCCAGGGGTGGCCGGCGTTGACGAGTTCTGCCCGCCCGGTGTGGAGGCAGATGCGCAGCAGTTGCCCGGTGGCATGCCCGTGGTCGTGGTCGGTCAGGGCCTCGTCGGCGTGCCGGGCCTGGCCGGCCAGGTCGGCTCCGGCACGGCGGGCGCCACGCAGGGCGCCCATGAGGATGGTGGCGGTCAGTGCGGCGTTGGTGTCGTGGCCCATGGGGTCGGTGACCGACAGGTGCAGGGTGTCGCGGTCCAGGGCGTAGTCGAAGGTGTCCCCGCTGATCTTTTCCGAGGGTTCCAGATTCCCGGACAGGGCGAACTGGGCGGCCTCACACGACAGCGAGGAGGGCAGCAGCTGGTATTGGATCTCCGCCGCCAAGGTGGGGGGCCTGGTGCGTTTGCCCCAGGTGTAAAGATCGGTGAAGCGCTGGTTGGCGATCACGATGTAGGCCAGGATGTGGGCGGCTTCTCCGACCGCGTCGAGGATGTCGTCGGCGGGCTCGGTCGGCAGCAGCACCTCCAGCAGACCGATCGCATCCCCACGGTTGGTGACCGGGGCGATCACTCGCGGCCCCTGGCCGGTCGCCTCCTGGTACGGGCGCTGGGTGCGCATAACCCGCTCGTAGACGCTGCCGAGCAGGTCGATCCGCTCCACTCCCCGTCCGGCTTTCTCGGCGGCCGCGACGGACAGGCGCGCTACCGCCCTCCTGGTCAGATCCAGGATGAGGAAGGAGACCTGCGTGGCGTTGAAGCGCCGCCGAAGATGCTCGGCGACCACGTCGACGGCATCCACTGGTGCGGCCGCCTCCGCCGCTGTCAGCAGCCGGGGAAGTTGAAGTTCACTGTGCCCACTCACAAGCCGGCTCCATTCGTCACCGCCCCCGCCACCAGGCTAGACCCGACGGCAGGAAGGACGGGGAATCCATGCGGGCACGGTGACCAGCCCCGGGGCGGCGCCGGCCGCCCCGGGCGCCCGGGGTCAGGTACCGCCCGGCGGGGTCAGTCCGCGTCAGGGCCCGGCGTGGGCTCGTCGCGCCAGCGGGGGTCGCGCTCCCACTCCGCGTTGCGCTCCTCGGCCAGCTCGACCGCGTGCGCGGCCTCGGTGCGGCTCGGGTACGGGCCCAGGCGGTCGGCCGCCCGGCATTCGGGGCCCTCTTCGACCTTCTGGTGCTTGATGCAGTAGTACCACTCGCCCGGCTTCCCCGCGGCTCGCTTCCCGAACAGCGCCATCGCGCCCTCCCGCCCTTTTCCCTCCGGTTTTCCGCCATGCTGCCCGATGCGCCGCCGATACACTCGCTGACATGTCTGGCCAGTCGCTTCTTGTCCCGGGAAAGCTCTCCCCGACCCGCTCCGTCCCCGCCTCGATCCCGCGCCCCGAGTACGTCGGCAAGGAGGGCCCGTCCCCGTACACGGGGTCCGAGGTCCAGGACGCCGAAACGATCGAGCGGATGCGGATCGCGGGCCGGATCGCCGCGCAGGCGATGGCGGAGGCCGCGAGCCGGATCGCGCCGGGGGTCACCACGGACGAGCTGGACCGGGTGGCCCATGAGTTCCTGTGCGACCACGGCGCGTACCCCTCGACGCTGGGCTACCGGGGCTTCCCCAAGTCGCTGTGCGCCTCGGTGAACGAGGTCATCTGCCACGGCATCCCGGACTCCACCGTGCTGCGCGACGGTGACATCGTGAACCTGGACGTGACCGCCTACCTCGGCGGCGTGCACGGCGACACCAACGCCACCTATCTGTGCGGCGCGGTGGACGACGAGTCGCGGCTGCTGGTGGAGCGCACCCGGGAGTCCCTCAACCGCGCGATCAAGGCGGTCAAGCCGGGCCGCCGGATCAACATCATCGGCCGGGTCATCGAGTCGTACGCCAAGCGCTTCGGCTACGGCGTGGTCCGCGACTTCACGGGCCACGGCATCAACTCGTCCTTCCACTCCGGCCTGATCGTCCCGCACTACGACAGCCCGCACCACACCACCGAGATCAAGCCGGGGATGACCTTCACCATCGAGCCGATGCTGACCCTGGGCACCTACGAGTACGACATGTGGGACGACGGCTGGACGGTGGTCACGAAGGACCGGAAGCGGACGGCACAGTTCGAACACACGCTCGTGGTGACCGAGACCGGCGCCGAAATTCTGACCCTGCCGTAGGTTTATTACCTAATTTTTGCTCTTTTCTTACGGGTTCTTGGGGCTCGGCTGGAGCTGGGTAGGCAAGCCTCAGTTAAGTTAGGGCGGCCTATCCGGCCCCTGTCTCGACATGTCCGCATGGTCGACCCCGATTGCCTGGAGCCCGTATATGAGAGCCGCCCGCTCTTCCGCCGTCACCGCCATCGCGGCGGTCGCCTCGCTCGCCGCCGTGTCCGGCTGCGCCGAGAAGTCCGACGCGAAGGGCTCCGACGCGATACGGATCACGGCGTCCGACGACGCGTGCGAGGTCTCCAGGACCACCTTCCCGGCCGGGCACGTGAAGCTCGCGGTGGAGAACAAGGGCTCCAAGGTCACCGAGGTCTACGTCTACGCGCCCGGCGACCGCATCGTCACCGAGCGGGAGAACATCGGCTCCGGCCTCAAGGCGAACATCACCGCCGAGATCAAGGCCGGGACGTACGAGATCGCCTGCAAGCCCGGCATGAAGGGCCACGGCATCCGGCAGAAGATCACCGTGACCGGCGGCAAGACCGCCAAGCGGAACCCGAAGCTCGACAAGGCGGTGGCCGACTACCGCGCCTATGTCCAGGCGCAGGCCGACGAGACGCTGCCGAAGGTCCAGGAGTTCGTCGACGCGATCAAGAAGGGCGATCTGGAGGCCGCCAAGAAGGCGTACGCCCCCTCGCGCGTCGGCTGGGAGCGCACCGAGCCGGTCGCCGAGTCCTTCGGCGACATCGACCCGAAGGTCGACCTCCGCGAGGACGGCCTGGCCAAGGGCCAGAAGTGGACCGGCTGGCACCGGCTCGAGAAGTCCCTGTGGAAGGCGAAGAAGATCACCGCCGAGGACAAGAAGCTCGCGGACCAGCTGGTCAAGGACCTCAAGGACTGGCAGAAGCGGGTCGGCACCGCGGACATCACCCCCACCGGCATGGCCAACGGCGCCAAGGAGCTGCTCGACGAGGTGCAGACCGGCAAGGTCACCGGCGAGGAGGAGCGCTACAGCCACACCGACCTGGTCGACTTCGAGGGCAACGTCGACGGCGCCGAGAAGTCCTACCAGCTGCTCGAGCCGGTGGCCGCGCAGAACGACCCGGCCCTGACCAAGGACCTCGACAAGCGGTTCGCGGCGGTGAAGAAGCTGCTCGACACCTACCGCGAGGGCGACGGGTTCGTGTCGTACGACACCGTGGGCCAGGCCAAGCGCAAGGAGCTGTCGGACGCGGTCAACGCCCTGGCCGAGCCGCTGTCCAAGCTCGCCGCGGCCGTCGCGAAGTAAGGGCGCGCCGATCATGACCGACCACACCACCGACCGCACCACGGACCACGAGCCGGCCGCCGCCGACGGGCAGACCACCACCGGCGGACAGGCCCCGGCCGACGGGCAGGCCGCGGACCACGAGCCGGCCGCGGCCGGGGCGCCCGCGGCCGCGCGCCGCGCCGCCCCCTCCCGCCGCGCCCTGCTCGGCTGGGGCGCCGCCGGGCTCGCGCTCAGCTCCGCCGCGGCCGGGGTCACCGCGACCCGGCTCACCGGCTCCGACGAGGAGAGCGGGGCGGCGGCGGCCGACAGCGGGGCCGCGGTGCCCTTCTACGGGGCCCACCAGGCCGGGATCGCCACCGCCGTACAGGACCGGCTGCACTTCGCGGCCTTCGACGTCACCACCGACGACCGCGACGAGCTGATCGCGCTCCTGAAGGAGTGGACGAAGGCCGCCGCCCGGATGACGCAGGGCAAGGCGGTCGGCGGCGGGGCGGTCGGCGGGCTCGCCGAGGCCCCGCCGGACGACACCGGCGAGGCGCTCGGCCTCAAGCCGTCCCGGCTCACCCTCACCTTCGGCGTCGGGCCGACCCTGTTCAAGGACAAGAAGGGCAAGGACCGCTTCGGCCTCGCCTCCCGCCGCCCCGAGGCCCTGATCGACCTCCCCCCGTTCCCCGGCGACAACCTGGACCCGGCGCGCAGCGACGGCGACCTGTGCGTCCAGGCGTGCGCGGACGACCCGCAGGTGGCGGTGCACGCCATCCGCAACCTGGCCCGGATCGGCATGGGCAAGGTCGCGATCCGCTGGTCGCAGCTCGGCTTCGGCAAGACGTCCTCGACGACCCCGGACGCGCAGACCCCGCGCAACATGATGGGCTTCAAGGACGGCACCCGGAACATCGCGGGCACCGACTCCGCCGCCCTGGACAAGCATGTGTGGGTGGGCGCCAGGACCGGCCCCGCCTGGCTGGTCGGCGGCTCGTACCTGGTCGCCCGCCGCATCCGGATGCACATCGAGACCTGGGACCGCGCCTCCCTCAAGGAGCAGGAGGACGTCTTCGGGCGCACCAAGGGCGAGGGCGCGCCCCTCGGCAAGCGGCGCGAGCACGACGAGCCGAACCTGAAGGCCCTGCCGCCCACCGCGCACGTACGCCTCGCCCACCCGGACTCCAACGGCGGGGTGCGGATCCTGCGCCGCGGCTACTCCTTCACCGACGGCACGGACGGCCTGGGGCGGCTGGACGCGGGGCTGTTCTTCCTCGCCTACCAGCGGGACGTACGGCAGGGGTTCGTGCCCGTGCAGCAGAGCCTGGCGCGCGGCGACGCCCTCAACGAGTACATCCAGCACGTGGGTTCGGCGCTGTTCGCCGTCCCGCCGGGCGTCCGCGACGCGGACGACTGGTGGGGGCGGGCGCTGTTCTCCTGAGCGACCCAAGGGCCCGCGGGACCCGCGGGCCCGAGGACCGAAGAGAAAGGCCAACCTCGTGTTCGGCAACTACCTGATCGGACTGCGCGAAGGGCTGGAGGCCAGCCTGGTCGTCTGCATCCTGGTCGCCTACCTGGTCAAGACCGACCGCCGCGCGGCGCTGCGGCCGGTCTGGCTGGGCGTCGGCGTCGCGGTCGCGCTGAGCCTGTCCTTCGGGGCGGCGCTGCAGTTCGGCTCGCAGGAGCTGACCTTCAAGGCGCAGGAGGCGCTGGGCGGTTCGCTGTCGATCCTCTCGGTGGGCCTGGTGACCTGGATGGTGTTCTGGATGCGGCGCACCGCCCGGCACCTGAAGGCGGAGCTGCAGGGCAAGCTGGACGCGGCGATCGCGATGGGCACCGGCGCGCTCGTGGTGACCGCCTTCATGGCGGTGGGCCGCGAGGGCCTGGAGACGGCCCTGTTCGTGTGGACGGCCGTGCAGGCGAGCAGCGACGGCACGCCGCGGCCGCTGATCGGGGTGGCGCTGGGGCTGCTCACCGCGGTGCTGCTCGGCTGGCTGTTCTACCGCGGCGCGCTGAAGATCAACCTGTCGAAGTTCTTCACCTGGACCGGCGGCATGCTGGTCGTGGTGGCGGCGGGCGTGCTCGCGTACGGCTTCCACGACCTCCAGGAGGCGGAGTTCCTCCCCGGCCTGCACAACCAGGCCTTCGACATCAGCGGGGCCGTCCCGCCGGACTCCTGGTACGGCACCCTGCTCAAGGGCGTCTTCAACTTCCAGCCGGACCCGACCGTGGTCCAGGTGGTGGTGTGGCTGCTGTATCTGGTCCCCACGCTCGCCTTCTTCCTGCTCCCCGGTAGGGTTGCGCCGTCCCGAGCAGTCCCGAAGGAGCCCAAGCCCCATGACTCGCAGGTCACAGCGTCGGCAGTGCGCAGTTCCGGCAGCCGCGGCGGCGGCAGCGGTGGCGCTGGCGATGACGCTGACAGGCTGCATGACGGTGCACGGCGAGCGGGAGAACATCCCGTCCGTCGCGAAGGATGAGGCGCCCAAGGCCCTCAAGCGGTTCACGGACACCTACAACAAGGCCTACCGCGAGCTCGATCCGTCGCTGGTGGGCCAGGTCGAGACCGGCCCGCTGCAGGACATCAGCACGGCCGACCTGAAGGCGCAGCACGCCCAGACCCCGGGCGGGAACCCCAACGCCTCGCCGCTGAAGCTCGGCGACGCGCGCTACATCATCCCCAAGCAGGTCGGCTGGCCGAAGTTCTTCGTGGCGGACACCGAGAGCAACCGCGACGACAACCGCTGGCTGCTGGTGTTCACCCGGGGCGGCGCTGACGAGCCGTGGAAGGCCGCGTATCTGTCGATCCTCAGCCGGGACGAGGTGCCGGACTTCCAGATCGACAAGGACGGCTGGGCCAAGCCGGTGCCCGCCGACGGCGGAACGCCGAAGCTGACGGCCGGGCCAGAGAAGCTCAGCGGCGCGTACACCGACTACCTGATGACCGGCAAGGGCGAGGTCTTCGCGGACGGGGGGTCCACCTCGGGGCTGCGGACCACGCGGAAGAAGTACCTGCGCACCCCGAAGTTCTGGACCGAATACATCGACACCGCCGCCCAGGGCGCCCGCTACGCCCCGGTGGGGCTGCGCCTGAACGACGGCGGGGCGCTGGTCTTCTTCGCCTCCCACCACCGGCAGAAGCAGACCATGGCCAAGGGTTACCGGCCCAACCCCACCCCGCAGATCAAGGCGCTGATGACTGGCGAGGCGAAGAAGTCGGTGACCTTGACGCGGATCTCGGAGGCGGCGGTACGGGTCCCGGCGCGGGACGCGGCGGACCCGAAGGTGGTGTTCCTCAACCGGCTGGAGGGCGTGACGGCGGCGAAGGGCGAGTAGGCCGGCCCTTCCGGTCCTCCCCGGCTCACGGCCTGCCGAGGGGCTCAGGAGCTCACTGGCTCACGGCCTGCCCAGCGGCCCACGGCCTCCCCGGCTCACCGTCCTATCGGCCAGGCGTGCGACTCGTGTTCGTGCCCCTCGTCCGCGAACCGCGCGCACGCGTCGGTCAGCGACTCCAGCAGCGACAGCGGGTCCGGCAGCGGACGCTCCGGTCCGAGCAGCCAGGCCACCCGCCCGTCGCCCGGCAGCCGCGCGGGCGGCAGCAGGACATAGCTGCCCCGGCAGTGCCAGCGCAGCCCGGGGTGCTCGTCCATCGTCTCGGGGTGGCAGTCCAGCTCGCACGGCCACCACTCGTCCTCGTCCTCGGGCGTGCCGCGGGTGGCGGTGAAGAACAGCATGCGGTCCTGGTGGAGGTCGGCGCTGCTGGTGGCGACGGGGCCGACCTCGACGCCGGCCTCGCCGAGCCGCTCCAGGGCCAGCCGGCCGGCGGCCACGGGCACGTCCAGGACGTCATGGGCGATGCCGGTGGCGGTGATGAAGTTCGCCTCCGGGTCGGCGCGCAGCCACCGGGCGACCTTCTCCGGGTCGGTGGTCGCCTGCGTCTGCCAGGCGAAGGAGACCGGGTGCCGCCCCGGAGTGGGACAGCCGATCCGGTCACAGGAACAGCCGTAGCCGGACGGGTGGGCCGCCGGGGCCAGCGGGAACCCGGCCGCCGCGGCGGCCATGAGCAGATCCTCTCGGGCACCCGCGCCCGCCCCCGTGTCCGTGTCGCCGCCCGCCCCGCCCCGCGGTCGGCGCAACCACTGGGAGAACCTGCCCTTGCGTTCCATCTACCGCCTCGCTTCCCCGCCGGTGCCGCCGGTACCCCGTCAATGCTGCCACCATCCTGCTCCGGAGGTGGCCGGTGTCCGCATCCGGGGTGGCCGGGAACCCACCTCTGGGTGCGGATATCAGGCATAACAGAGCGGGCGCCCCTAGCGTTCCCTTTATGGTCACGAGGTCTCTACTGGCGGGTATGGCGGTCCTCACCCTGTCCGTGCCGGCCGCTGCCCCGGCCCTGCCGCCCGCGCGGCGGGGCGGGCCCCCGACCGCCGATTCGCTCCCGGGGATCACCTACGCGGCGCACCGCGGCGGCGCCCTGGAGGTGCCCGAGAACAGCATGTCCGGGCTGACCACCGCCTTCGAGCGCGGCGTGGCCCCGGTCCTGGACTTCGACACCAGGATGCTGCGGGACGGCACGCTCGTGGTGATGCACGACGCGACGCTGGACCGTACGACGTACTCGACCGGCCCCGTGAGGTCGCTCACCGCGGCCCAGTGGCGGTCCGTACGGCTGCGGCCCCGGGCCGGGCTGCCCGGGCTGTGGCTGCCCGAGCGGCCGCCGACCGTCGGGGAGGTGCTGGACCGCTTCGGCGGCCGCAGGGTGCTGATGGCGGAGGCCAAGGACCCCGACAGCCTGCCCCGCCTGGCCGCGATGATCCACGAGCGCGGTCTGACCCGGTCCGTCTTCGTCAACACCAACCACGTCCGGCTGGCCCGGCAGGCGCACCGGATGGGGCTGCTGACGCAGCTGTGGCGCTCGGCGCGGCAGCTCCGGGAGGACCGGCCCCGCGCGTGGCGGGGGTTCGTGGACCTGCTGGACGTGGACTACCAGGCGCGGGGGTCCGATCTGCGGCGGGCCGTGACCTCCGGCATCCGCCGGGTGTGGGCCCATACGGTGAACACCCCGGGGGCGCGGGACCGGGTGCTGCGGCTGGGGTGCGGGGGCGTCATCACGGACGCGCCGACGCTGCTGACCTCGACGGCGCGCTGACCAGCGCCATGACCACCGCGCTGACCACCGCGCTGGTCATGGCGCTGGTCACTGCTGGAGGATCCCGCGCAGGGCGGTCTCGACCACCGCGTCCGCGTACTCATGGGTGAGCGGGAGGGTGCGCAGCAGCCAGCGGTGGGTCAGCGGGCCGCACACCAGCTCGACGGCGACCCTCGGGTCGATGTCGCGCGCGACCTGCCCGGCGTCCTGGGCGGCCCGCAGCCGCTCGGCGAACAGCCGCAGCGGCGGCTCCAGGACCTGGGCGACGAAGTGGGCGCCGAGTTCGGGGTTCACCAGGCCCTCCGCGGTCAGCGCCCGGGCCGGCAGGTCGTACGCGGGCGCGTTCATCTGGTCCACGGCCGCCCGCAGCACGAGCTTGAGGTCCGCCTCCAGATCGCCGGTGTCGGGCAGCGCGGCCCCGGCGCGCTCGGCGCCCTCGGATGCCTCGGCGCCCTCGGGGGTCGCCCCCGGGTCGGTGAAGGCGTCGAGCAGCACCGCGGCCTTGGAGGGCCACCAGCGGTAGATCGTCTGCTTGCCGACCCCGGCGCGGGCCGCGATGGCCTCGACGGTGAGCCGGGGATAGCCGAGTTCGCCGAGCAGTTCCAGGGCGGCGTCGAGGATCGCCCGGCGGGAGCGTTCGCTGCGGCGGGAGGAGTCGGGCGCTGCTTTGTCGGCCATGGCGCACAACCTACCGACCACCGAAACCATCCATACGGCTCATGCCGCGGGCGGGCTCCCGGGCGCACCATGTGACCAGGACCACGTACGACGATCCGTACGGGCCTGCATCCCCGTGAGGAGCCATCCTTGTCCTTGCGTACCCCTGAGCGCCGCGCCACCGCGCGCCGCTATCTCATGTGTCCGCCGACCCACTTCAAGGTCACCTACTCCATCAACCCCTGGATGGACCCGGCCAAGCCCGTGGACATCCCGCTCGCCGTCGCCCAGTGGGAGGATCTGCGCGACCGCTACCGCTCCCTCGGCCACACCGTCGAGGAGCTCCGGCCCCGCCCCGACCTCCCCGACATGGTGTACGCGGCGAACGGCGCGACCGTCGTCGACGGCCGCGTCCTGGGCGCCCGCTTCGCCCATCCCGAGCGCACCGCGGAGGCGGCGATCCACCTGGAGTGGTTCCGCGCCCACGGCTACGCGGAGGTGCGGGAGCCCCAGCACGTCAACGAGGGCGAGGGCGACTTCGCCGTCACCGCCTCCTGGCTCCTGGCCGGCCGCGGCTTCCGCAGCAGCCCGCTCTCGCACCCCGAGGCCCAGGAGTTCTTCGGCCGCCCGGTGATCGGCCTGGACCTCGTCGACCCGCGCTACTACCACCTCGACACGGCGCTGTGCGTGCTCGACGACACGACGGACACGGAGATCATGTACTACCCCGGCGCCTTCTCACCGGGCAGCCGGGCCGTCCTCGGCCGGCTCTTCCCCGACGCGATCATCGCCACGGAGGCGGACGCCTCGGCCCTCGGGCTCAACGCGGTCAGCGACGGCCGCCATGTCGTCCTCCCCCAAGCGGCCGCCGGGCTCTTCGGCCCGCTGCGCGAGCGGGGCTACGAGCCGATCCCGATGGACCTGAGCGAACTCCTCAAGGGCGGCGGCAGCGTCAAGTGCTGCACGCAGGAGCTGAGGGCCCCGGCCGGCTAGGGCGGGGGCGGCCCCGGTGCGCTGGGACCGGGGCCGCCCGGTGCGGCCGGGCCGGGGAAGCGGTGCGCCGCTCCCCCGGCCCGGCCGCCACGGGACCGGCTCCCGACACGCCGCCGGTAGAATCTGCCGGATGCACGCCCCCGCTCCCGAAGCCGCCCGTACCGGCGAGGCGCTGCGCGTCGCGCTCGCCGGATTGCTCGATGGGCTGTCGCCCCGGCAGGCCGCTCAGGCCACGGGGCGGCTGATCGAGAACTACCGGGGGCGCACCCCGACCGACGCGCCCGTGTTGCGCGACCGCTCCGACGTCGTCGCGTACGCCGCGTACCGGATGCCCGCGACCTTCGAGGCCGTGCGCTCCGCGCTGGCCGCCTTCCGCGCGGCGGCGCCGGAGTGGAGGCCGGGCTCCCATGTGGACATCGGCGGCGGGACCGGCGCGGCCACGTGGGCGGTCGCCGCGGCCTGGCCGGACGGCGGGCCCGCCACCACCGTGCTGGACTGGGCCGAGCCCGCGCTCGCGCTCGGGCGGGAGCTGGCCGGCGGGGCGGACGTGGAGGCGCTGCGCGCGGCGCGCTGGCAGCGGCAGGCCATCGGCGACGGCCTGGCCCTCCCGGACTCGACCGACCTGGTCACCGTCTCGTACGTGCTGGGCGAGCTGACCGCCGGCGACCGCCGCGCCGTCGTGGACGAGGCGGCACGGGCCGCCCAGGCCGTGGTGCTGGTCGAGCCCGGCACCCCGGAGGGCTATCTGCGCGTCCGCGAGGCGCGGGAGCGGCTGCTGGCGGCGGGGCTGTGCGTGGTGGCCCCCTGCCCGCACAGCGCGGCGTGCCCGATCGAGCCGGGCGCGGACTGGTGCCACTTCTCGGCCCGGGTCGCCCGGTCGTCGCTGCACCGGCAGGTGAAGGGCGGCTCGCTGCCGTACGAGGACGAGAAGTTCGCGTACGTCGCGGCGGCCCGCTTCCCCGCCGCGCCCGCCGACGCCCGGGTGGTGCGCCGACCGCAGCTCCGCAAGGGCCAGGTGCTGCTCGACCTGTGCGCCCCGGACGGGCTGCGCCGCGAGACCGTCACCAAGCGCCAGGGCCCCCACTACCGCGCGGCCCGCGACGCGGACTGGGGCGACGCCTGGCCGGCCCCGGACGGCGACTGACGGCGACTGATCACCTCACCTGTCCCAGCGCCCGCGCCAGCGCCGTCCCCGCCGCCGCGCGCGGGGCGCTGTCGGCCGGGCGGCGGCGCGGGTGGACGGTGTTGGCCAGCAGCACCAGGAACGAGGACGTGGCCCGGTCGATCACCAGGCTGGTGCCGGTGAAGCCGGTGTGGCCCGCCGCGCCCCGGCCCGCCAGCTCGCCCATGAACCAGGGCTGGTCGACCTCGAACCCCAGCCCGGGCGCGGTCAGCATCAGGTCGACGGACTCCGGCCGCAGCACGGGCGGGCCCCCGCCCAGCAGGGCGCGGCACAGCAGCGTCAGGTCGGCGGCCGTCGAGAAGAGCCCCGCGTGGCCGGCGACGCCGCCCAGGGCGTGGGCGTTCTCGTCGTGGACGACGCCCCGCAGCATGCCGCGGTCGAGCTTCGCCCAGGGGCGCCGCTGGTCCTCGGTGGCGGCGATGCGGGGCAGCCATGCGCGGGGCGGGCGGAAGCGGGTGGCGGCCATGCCGAGAGGGTCGGTGATGTCGTCGCGTACGAGCCGGTCCAGGGGGCGGCCCGCGGCCCGCTCGACGACCCGCTGGAGCAGCAGGAAGTTGAGGTCGGAGTAGCGGCGGGCGGTGCCGGGGGCGGTGGTCGGGGGTTCGGCGCGCAGCCTCGCCAGCCGCTGTTCGTGTCCGTCGTACTCGTACAGCGGGAGTTCGGGCAGCAGCCCGGAGGTGTGGGTGAGCAGCTGCCGCACGGTGATCCCGTGCTCGGCGGCGGCCGTGAACTCGGGGGCGTACGCGGCGACCCGGCCGTCCAGGTCGATCTCGCCGCGCTCGGCGCACCGCATCGCGACGATCGTCGTGAACAGCTTGGTGAGCGAGGCGAGATCGAAGACGGTGTCCCGGCCGGCGGCGTTCGGGAAGGCGGTGTTCGGGAAGGCGGTGTCCCGGCCGGCAGTATCCGCATCCGCGTCCCGCCCGGCGCGCATCGGCACCCACCGCTCGCGCGGCAGCTCCACCCCCCGGTCCGTGGCCGCGTCGTACGCCGCGTAGCGCACCGCCCAGCCGAAGGCCGCCTCGACGAGGACGTCCTGCCCCCGCCCGGCGGCCACGACCGCCCCGGCGCACCAGGGGCGCTCCCCCTCGGGGAGCGCCGCCACGCCTCGTATCAGCCGGTTCAGCCGGTCTTGCTGTGCTGCTGCCACGGGCGGCAGAGTCCCACGAAGCAGCCCACGGCCGCGAGCGCACACACCAGCTGGACCACGGTCATGGGCACCGCCGTGTGCTCGCCCGCGATGCCGACCAGGGGCGAGGCGACCGCGCCGACGAGGAAGGAGGAGGTGCCCAGCAGTGCGGACGCGGACCCGGCGGCGTGCTTGGTGCGCATCAGCGCCTGGGTGTTGGTGTTGGGCATGGCCAGGCCCATCGCGGACATCAGCACGAACAGCCCGGCGGCCATGGGGACGAGGCCGGTGTCGCCGAAGACCCCGGCGGCCATCAGGCACAGCGCGACGGCCGAGAGGGTGATCGCGGCCAGGCCCACGGCCAGCGCCACGTCCAGGTTGACCCGCCCGGCCAGCACCTTGCCGTTGAGCTGCCCGACGGCGACCAGGCCGATCGAGTTGAGCCCGAAGAGCAGGCTGAAGGTCTGCGGGGAGGCGCCGTAGATCTCCTGGACGACGAAGGCGGAGCCGGAAACGTAGGCGAAGAGTGCGGCGAAGGCGAAGCTGCCCGCGAGCATGTAGCCGGTGAAGACGCGGTCGGCGAGCAGCCCGCGCATGGTGCGCAGCGCCTGGCCGACTCCGCCGCCGTGGCGCCGCTCGGGCGGCAGCGTCTCGTGCAGCCGGCGCCAGACGACGGCGGTCAGCAGCACGCCGACGACGGTCAGCACGACGAAGACGCCGCGCCAGTCGGTGAGGCGGAGGATCTGGCCGCCGATGAGCGGCGCGGCGACGGGCGCGACGCCGGAGATCAGCATGAGGGTGGAGAAGAAGCGGGCCATCTCGGCGCCGTCGTACAGGTCGCGGACGACGGCGCGGGAGATCACGATGCCCGCGGCCCCGGCCAGGCCCTGCAGCAGCCGGAAGGCGATGAGCAGTTCGATGGTGGGCGCGAAGGCGCAGATGGCGGTGGCGACGACGTAGATGACCATGCCGATGAGCAGGGGCCGGCGGCGCCCCCACTTGTCGCTCATGGGGCCGACGACCAGCTGGCCGAGCGCCATACCCGCCAGGCACGCGGTGAGGGTGAGCTGGACGGTGGCGGCGGGGCTGTGCAGCGCGCCGGTGACCTCCGGCAGGGCCGGGAGGTACATGTCCATGGACAGCGGCGGGACGGCGTTGAGGCCGCCCAGGATGAACGTCACCAGCAGACCGGCGCGGCGTGCCCGGCCCTGCGCGGAAGAGGAAGCGGAAACGGAAGCGGACGAGGAAACGGAAGAGGAAGCCGAGGGGGAAGGGACGGCGAGGGGGGTGGCTTCGGGTATCGGACTGTGGTCGGGGGCGGACGGGGGGCCGGACTGCGGCATTCAGCGCTCCGTGAGTCGTTGAGTCTTCTCTATGCTCTCAGCTGTTCGTTGTGGTCATGACCGGTACTGCGACCGGTGCGGAGCGGAATGAGGGTGGGGATGGCGGACAGCGTGCGGTGGGGAGTCCTGGCGACCGGCGGCATCGCGGCGGCGTTCACCGCGGATCTGCTGGAGATGGCGGACGCGGAGGTGGTGGCGGTCGGCTCCCGCCGCCCTGAGTCCGCGAAGCGCTTCGCCGAGCGGTTCGGCATACCGCGCGCCCACGGCAGCTGGGCCGAGCTGGCCGCGGACGACGAGGTGGACGTGGTCTACGTGGCCACCCCGCACTCGGCACACCGCGCCGCGGCCGGGCTGTGTCTGGAGGCCGGGCGTGCGGTGCTGTGCGAGAAGCCGTTCACGCTCAATGTGCGGGAGGCCACCGAGCTGGTCGCTCTCGCCCGGTCCACCCGCCGCTTCCTGATGGAGGCGATGTGGACGTACTGCAATCCGGTCGTCCGGCGGATGACCGAGCTGGTGCGCGACGGCGCGATCGGCGAAGTGCGCGCGGTGCACGCGGACTTCGGCATCCCCGGCCCCTTCGATCCGGCGCACCGGCTGCGCGACCCGGCCCAGGGCGGCGGCGCGCTGCTCGACCTGGGCGTGTATCCGGTGTCCTTCGCCCATCTGCTGCTGGGCGAGCCGGACGAGATCCAGGCGTGGGCGCGGCTGACCCCAGAGGGCGTGGACGAGAACACCGGCGTCCTCCTGGGCTGGGACGGCGGCGCGGTGGCGCTGCTGAGCTGCTCACTCGTCGCGGACACTCCGCAGACCGCGTCGGTGACCGGCTCGTCGGGCCGGATCGAGTTCCCGCGCGGCTTCTTCTACCCGGAGCGCTTCGTACTGCACCGGTCCGGCCGCGACCCGGAGGTGTTCACGGCCCCGGCCACGGAGGCCGCCCGGCACGGCTACCAGCACCAGGCGGCGGAGGTGATGCGCTGTCTGCGAGCGGGTGAGACGGAGTCCCCCCTGGTGCCCCTGGACGGCACCCTGGCGGTGATGCGCACCCTGGACGCGGTGCGCGAGCGGATCGGCGTGCGCTACCCGGACGAGGGCTGACCGGCCATCTGACGCACCGCGACTCACACCGGCTCGGGTTGCGGTTCCGGCCGTGGCGCCGGGGCGGTCGCCGGTTCCCACAGTCTGGTGGTGCGTATGTAGACGTGGATGACGGAGGCCATCGCCAGGAGGAGCAGCGGTCCGGACACCCAGGGATGGGTGGCCATCTGCATCGGCAGATAGCGGTAGGAGACCAGGAGCGCGGCGAAGACGGTGGTGCCGTAGGCGACCATCTGGACTGCCGACCGGTTCCAGCCGCGGTCGAACGAGCGCAGGGCCGCTTCGATGGTGAGGGCGAAGACCACGCCGGCGATGAGGTCCACGCCGTAGTGGTAGCCGAAGCCGAGGGTCGCGGTGAGCGTGGCGATCAGCCAGAAGGTGCCCCCGTAGCGCAGCAGGCGGGGGCCCTTGCGGGAGTGGATGAAGATCGCGACGGCCCAGGCGGTGTGGAGGCTGGGCATGCAGTTGCGCGGGGTGATGCCGTCGTAGGGCATCGGGTGCGGGGGGCTGATGGACGGGAGGGTGTGCGGCCACAGGTTGATCAGGGCCCATTCCGGGCCGCCGGTGCCGGAGGCGCCGGGGCCGTAGGCGAAGACCGGGCCGACCACCGGGAAGATCATGTAGAAGGCGGGTCCGACGAGGCCGATGACCAGGAAGGTGCGCACCAGGTGGTGGCCGGGGAAGCGGCGCTCGGCCGCGACCTTGCGCAGTTGGTAGAGGGCGACGACGACCGCGGCGACCGCGAGCTGGGCGTAGACGACGGCGACGATCTGGGTGGGGATCGGACCGGCGGCGTCGAGAGCGCGGCCGACCAGCCAGGAGGGGTTGCCCAGTGCGTGGTCGGCGGTGGCCACATACGGGTCGAGCACGGTCGGGTGGGCCTTGGAGGTGATGAGAAGCCAGGTGTCGCCGGTCTTGCGGCCGGTCACCAGCAGCAGGCCGAGACCGACGCCCTTGAGCAGCAGGGCGCGCTCATTGCCGGTGCGGCGGGTGAGGGCGATGACGGCGCAGCCCAGCATGACCCACATGGCGCCGTTGCCGAAGAGCCGGTCCTCGGGCACCTCGACGCCGGCCGCCCATCGCACCAGGGCGAGGACGACGTCGATGCCGATCGCGGCGCCGATCGCGATGAAGCGCTGCCGCCAGGTGAGGACCACCATCATCAACGCCAGGCCGCCGTACAGCGGCCCCGGCTTCGGGGGGAGTATCACCTCTTTCGCCTGGGTGGCCATCGGCCCGGGAAGGCCGTAGTGATGCGCGGTGATCTCCAGCGCGATGAGGAACCCGAGGGTCGCCACACCCGCCGTGGCCCACAGGATCGCCCGGGGCTGCCGCCATGCGCCGGACTTCAATATGCGGTTTACGCGGTCTATTCGCGACAACACCCGCGACACTATAGGTATCAATTTTTTGACCGATTTGCTCGATATTGAGTAAAGAGGTCGTTCTTCGTGCCGAATAGCATAGTTTTCTCGTGAAGGACAGTCGATGAGAGTTCTCGTCAATGTCCGATCATGCCATCGGAGCGGTGCGGGTGGTCTGGCCGCCCGACGACAGAGCCGGGCCACCGCGGAGCGCGCGCTCCGCGGTGGCCCGGCTGGGGGGAGGGGTCAGACCTCATGGAGGCCGGGGTTGCCGGCCTCGCTGACGAACGACGCCGCCGTGGTGAGCGGCGCGCCCGGCGTGGTGACCGCGGGGACCGTCTTGTAGTCGGCCCGGGCCTGCTCGCGGTCCAGGGTGACCGTCACATAGCCGCGGCGGCCGTTGTAGAACTTCATGTGCGGGTTGGCCGCCATGTACGTGGCCCAGTTGGCGGGCTTGTCGGCGCCGTCCTTGCCGCTGGTGATGGAGGTGCCGACGAACTCCACGCCGAGGGTGCGGGAGGCGGGGTCGTCGAAGTCCTTCTTGATGTCGAAGGCGTAGTGGACGTGGACGTCGCCGGTGAGGACGACGAAGTTCTCGATCCCGGCGGCCTCGACGCCCGCGAGGACCCGGGCGCGGGAGGCGGGGTAGCCGTCCCAGGAGTCCATGCTGAGCTTGGAGCGGGCGGCGGTGGTGTTCTTCCGCCGGGAGAAGGTGACCTGCTGCGGGATCACGTTCCACAGGGCCCTGGAGCGGTGGAAGCCGTCGAGCAGCCAGCGCTCCTGGGCGGCGCCGGTCAGGGTGCGGGACGGGTCCTCGGACTCGGGCCCGGGGTACTGCCAGCCGTCGCCGTAGGCCTGGTTGGAGCGGTACTGGCGGGTGTCGAGGATGTCGAACTGGGCGAGCCTGCCGTAGTGGAAGCGGCGGTAGAGCCGCATGTCGGGGCCGTCGGGCCGCTGGGGCATGCGCAGCGGCATGTTCTCCCAGTACGCGCGGTAGGCGGCGGCCCGGCGGATCAGGAACTCCTCCGGCGGGTCCCCGTTCTCGTCGACGTCGCCGGCGTAGTTGTTCTCGGTCTCGTGGTCGTCCCAGGTGACGTACCAGGGGAAGGCGGCGTGCGCGGCCTGGAGGTCCTCGTCGGTCTTGTAGAGGGCGTAGCGCAGCCGGTACTGGTCGAGGGTGACGGTCTCGGTGTTGAAGTGGGCGGGGAGGGTGCGGTCGGTGTAGTTGCGGGCGCCGCCCACCGCGTTGACGGCGTACTCGTACTGGTAGTCGCCGACGTGGAAGACGGCGTCCAGGTCCTCGCCCGCGAGGTGGCCGTAGGCGGTGAAGTAGCCGTCGTGGTAAGCCTGGCAGGACACCAGGCCGAAGCGGCCCTCGCGGACGTGGGCGCCGGTGGCGGGGGCGGTGCGGGTGCGCCCGGCGGGGCTGGTGAACCGGCCGGCGCGGAAGCGGTACCAGTAGACGCGGTCGGCGTCGAGGCCCCTGGCGTCGACGTGCACGGTGTAGTTGAACTCGGCGTGCGCGGTGGCCGTGCCCTTGCGGGCCACGCGTCTGAAGCGCTCGTCGTGCGCGATCTCCCAGTCGACGCGTACGACACCCTCGTCGGGCAGCCCGTTGCCCGGCTCGTACGGGCGCGGGGCGAGCCGGGTCCACAGCACCACGGCGTCCGGCAGCGGGTCACCGGAGGCCACGCCGAGGGTGAAGGGGTCCTCGGTGAGGGAGTGCGAGGTCAGCTCGGCGGCGTGGGCACTGGGCAGGTTGGTGGTGAAGGCGAGCGCCGCGGCGGCCCCGGTGACGGTGAGGAAGCGGCGGCGGCCCAGGCGCGCTGCCGCGGCTCGTATGGCCTGCTGGTGCGGGTGGTGTGCCATGTGGCTCTCCCCTGGCTCGTGGCGTGTGGCATGTGGCGGGTGGCGTCTGGCTTCGTGCGTCACAGGCATTGGAAGGGCAGAGGACGGCCGGGCGCTAGCCTGTACACGTCATCAAGATGTCGGAACGGTGAGTTCCACAGCGGGATGGGACCTTTGCGGCGATATGCCCTCGGCAGGCAACAACTTGACGAGACGTAGGTTGCTGGGCCATGCGTACGGATCGTCACCACCCCTACTTAACCAATCACTTGATCAGATAATTGGATCAAGTGGCGATTTCACTCCTTAGGGTCAGCCGGCCGGCTGGCCCGGCCTTCCCGCGAAGCGCCCCCCCGGGTGTTCGCAGACACGTTCGTATGGCATGGTCGTCTCCCACTCGCGCCGCTCACCATGCCGCTCACGACCGAAGAGAGACCGCCGTGCGTTCTCTGCCGCTCACGCTGGTCGCCCGCCTGCTGCCGGTCGCCGTACTCGCCGCCGCGGGCGTGGCCATGACCACCTCCGACGACGCCGGCGCGCGCCCCGGGCCCTCCGCCGCCTCCCCGCACCCCTCCCGGACGGCCCCGGCCTCACCGGCCCCGCCGTCGGGCGGCCAGGGCCGCGGTACGGCCCCGCCGCGCTACCCCCGGCCGCCGGCCGAGCCCTGCGCCACCCTCCCGGCGGGCACCGTCAAGGACCTGGTCCCGGCCGCCGCGACGGCCGGCACCGAGCTGAGGACGAGCGACACCGCCCACCGCTCCGGCTGCTCCTGGCACGCGCTGAGCGGCTTCGACTACCGCTGGCTGGACATCTCGTACGACGTGTCGGCCTCCGCGGCCGCGCGCGCCCGCTCGGCGCTGGGCGGCGGCCCCAGCACCCCCGTGCCCGGCCTCGGCGACCAGGCGACCGTCAGCCTGAATGTCACCACCGACGACGAGCAGCGCATACGCGAGGCCGTCGTGGTCGCGCGCCGGGCCAACGCGGTGGTCACCGTGACCTACAACGGCGGCGACTTCGAGACCCACGAGGCGGCGGGCGCCGACGAGATGCGCCAGGGCGCCGTCGCCGCCGCGAAGAAGGCCCTCGCCGCGCTCGACGGCTGAACGCCGCAAGGAGTAACCGCCTCCGCGCCATAAGGATGAAACCCGGGCGTCCGGCGCCGTTTCGGGTGGACGGCCGGTGCCGTCTGTGAAGCACTGACCTGGGCGCATCAGGGTATCCGGGCGTCCGTTCCCGAGTCCGACCGAACGGAGCGACGATGACCGACCGGACGCAGCGCGGCGCGACCAGCACCGACGAAGACGTCGTGGCGCTGCTCACCCATCAGCACGACATCATCCGCGAGATGTTGCAGCAGGTGGAGCGGGCCACCGGAGACGCGCGGCGGGACGCGTTCCGCCGCCTGGTGCACATGCTGGCCGTGCACGAGACGGCGGAGGAGGAAGTGGTGCACCCCACCGCCCGCCGCGCCTTCGAGGGCGGCGAGCAGGTGGTCCGGGAGCGGCTGGAGGAGGAGCGGCAGGCCAAGGAGAAGCTGAGCCGTCTGGAGTCCATGAACCACGAGGACCCGGAGTTCATGCCGCTGTTCATCACCCTGCGCGACGCGGTGCTGCGGCACGCGGAGGCCGAGGAGCAGCAGGAGTTCACCCAGCTCAGGGCCCACACCGACGCCAAGCGGCTGACCAGGATGGCCAGCGCGGTCAAGGCCGCGGAGGCCGTGGCGCCCACCCATCCGCACCCCGGTACGGAGAGCGCGGCCAAGAACCTCGCCCTCGGCCCCATCGCCTCGATCATGGACCGCACCCGCGACGCCGTCCGCAACGCCATGGAGAAGCGGGGCTGAGCGGACCGCCGCCCGGAGACGTGTGCGCGGGGGACGGCGAGCCGGGTGCCCCGCCGTCCCTCGCGCACGCACGACTCCCGCTCGGCGGGCGACGAGCACTGCCGACGCCGCCCGTGATGGCAGGAACATGACTGTCCGTCAACAAATGAGGCGCGGCGGATTAAGTTTTGCGGACGCTTGAACCGTCTCTGCTCGGCCGGGCACCTTCCGGTGTCGTCGTGGATGAGAGGAGCTCGAAGAGTTGACCATAACGGGGGAGGAAGCAGTGCCGATCAAGGTCCTGATCGCCGACGGGCATTCCCTGGCGAGACTGGGGCTGTCCACCCTGCTGGGCTCGGCCCCCGGGCTGCGCGCCGTCGGCGAGGCCGCCGACGGCGACGGCGCCCGCACCCTGGCCGCCGTGCACGGCCCGGACGTCATCCTCATGGACATCTCCCTGCCGCGGCTGGGCGGCATCGCCACCACCCAGCGCATCCTGGAGGCCGCACCCGCCCGGCCGCCCCGCGTCATCATCACCGCCTCGAAGGTCATCGACGAGGAGATCCAGGCCGCCCTGCGGGTGGGCGTCGCCGGGATCCTCCTCAAGGACACCTCACCGCAGAAGCTCACCGCCTCGATCAGCGCGGTCGCCACCGGCGACATGGCCTTCTCGCCCAGCGTGATGGAGCGGCTGATCGACGCGTACACCCACCGCGCCACCGCCACCGAGACCTCGGGAGCCGGCCTGGCCATGCTCACCATGCGGGAGACCGAGGTGCTGCGGCACGTCGCCAAGGGCCGCAGCAACTCCGCCATCGCGCGGGAACTGAAGATCAGCGAGGCCACCGTGAAGACCCATCTGAACCGCGCGATGACCAAGCTGGGCATCACCAGCCGGGCCCAGGCGGTGGCGCTGGGCTACGAAAGCGGCCTGGTCGTCCCCTCGCAGCCCCAGCCGGTCGGCTGACCGTACGTCCCTTCCGCAAGCCCACAAGCCCACAAGCCCGCAAGCCCGCAAGCCCGCAAGCCCGCAAGCCCACGAATCCTCAAAGCCGTAAGCCCGTAAGCCCACGACTCCGCAAGCACATGAGCACATGAGCACATGAGCCCGTAAGCCTGTGAATCCGTACCTTCCATGAGTTCTGCCTTCCGCTGACGAGCCCGCCCCCGCGGGCCGGGCCGCGACCGGTGATGATGACGGCGCTTCCGGCCCCCGGGGCGGCTCACCCCCGTTCCGCCGCCTCCCTGATCCTGGCCAGGGTCGCGCGCATCCCCTCGACCATCAGCCGCTCCCGCCGGAAGCCCACGAGCCCGCTGGCGTCGACCGCCCGGATGAGGAGGTTGGGACGCCCGAAGTGCTCCCGCCACTCGGTCAGCACCACCCCCGCGCTCTCCGGCTCGATCCGGTAGCCCCACCGCACCTTCGACTGGGCGACCTCGAACGCGAAGACCTTCTCCTCCTCGCACTCCACGACCGTGCAGTCCGTGGTCCAGAAGATCAGCCCCCGCCGGTTGCTGCCCCGGAACCGGGCCCCGACCGCGGGGCCCGAGGCCGGGCCGACCCAGCGGCCGCCGGTGCACTCGGGGCTGAACCGGCCCATGCCGGTGACATCGGAGACCAGCCGCCACACCCGCCCGGGTGCGGCGGCGATGGAGATCGAGACCTCGTCCACCGCTCCCCGCCCTCCCGGTCAGCGCCCGTGCCAGTCCCGCATGTGGGACCGGTGCACCTCGGGCACCACGGACGGGTCGTAGAACTCGTCGTAGAAGTCCACGTCGAGGTGCACGGACTGGAATCCCATCTGTGTGTGGTAGGCGGGCAGGTACGAGGGGAACCGGCCCGACTTCCTGAAGACGTACTCGCAGAAGGCCACCGTGGCGTCGATCGCCTTACGGCTGATCCCACTGATCCCCGCCGCCACCTTCTCCGGCTCCCGCCAGCCGCCCCGGCCGATGCCGCCGCGGTAGATGCCGTCCTGGCCGAACTTGCGCTCGACGACCGCGTGCACGGCCGCCTCCATCGACTCGTAGTACGGCGGGCAGTAGGGCTTGAGCAGCACCTCGCCGTCCCGCTCCAGGCCCAGCGGGTAGGCGAAGTTCGCGTCCTGCCGGCGGAGCTTGAGGACCAGCTTGGAGACCGTGGGCACCCGGAAGTACCGGCTGATCGGCATCTCGGCCATCCGGAAGTCCAGCGCCTCGAACCACGCGCCGTCGTGCCCGGTGTAGTGCGGGAAGCCGCCGAGCCCCAGCGCCTGGCTGACCAGGCCCAGGTTCTGCAGCATCATGCCCATCTCGATGGCCGCCGTCTCCACCAGGAGCCGCTCGGCGAACTCCATCGGCAGCGCCTTCAGCTTCCGCGGGTCGTCGTCGAGGTGGCCGCCCTTGGACTTGCCGAACGCGCCGAGCCCGGCCGGCAGGTAGAACCGCCGCTCGTCCAGGCAGAAGGCCGCCATCTCCTCGTTGAAGAACTCCAGCAGGATGTTGATGTAGAGGTAGGACAGGTCCTCGATCGGCAGGAAGTACGTGGACCCGGGCGTGTGCAGCGACCACTCGTTGCCGGTCAGGTTGTACGGGGAGGCCACCGGCGGGTGACGGCGCTCGGTCCCGATCCTGACACGGGTGGCCCGGTACGCCCCGACGAAGTCGTTCTTGGCCACCATGTCCTGGACCTGGCGCAGCTCCGCCGTGGTCAGGTCGGCCGGCCGGCGGATCAGATAGGTGGCCTCGTCGTCCATGACCACCATCGCCCCGCTCTGGAGCGCGTCGGAGCTGGAGACGGTGCGGCCGACCACGCCGGCCATCACGTTTCCGCCCTTGCCCTTCTCCCAGTTCCAGTCGTTCAGCGCGGGGCCGGTGATGCCGCACGCGGCGAAGGTGAGGATGGCCTGCTCCTCCTCCGTCAGCGGCACCGGCCGCTGCTTGCTGCGGTACTCCAGCGGCCCGCCGGGGATGTTCATCCCCATGCCGAATCTACGGGCGCGGCGGGACTTCAGGCCCTCGATCAGCGGAAAGCTCTGCCACGTGTCGCTCGCTGCCATGCTGTTGCGTGCTCCTAGTCCTTGAGTGAGCGGGGGTGGACGATGCGCGGCGGTGGCCGGGGAACCACCAGTTGGCCGAGCCCATGAGCTTCATGGCGGCCGGGACGACGAACATCCGCACGAGCGTGGCGTCCACGGCGATCGCCACCGCCATGCCGAAGCCCAGCTCGCCGATGGGCTGGATGCCGGAGAGGGTGAAGCCGCCGAACACCGCCACCATCAGCACCGCCGCCCCGGTGATCAGCGGGCCCGTGGCGGAGATGCCGAGCGCCACGCTCTCGGTGTTGCCGGCCCCCGCCTTGTAGTACTCGCGCACCCGGCCCAGCACGAACACCTCGTAGTCCGTGCTCAGGCTGAACAGCAGGGCGAGCAGGAGCACCGGTACGAAGTTGGTGACCCGGCCGGACGGGTCGAAGCCGAGCGCCTCGGCCACCGGGCTGCCCTCCCGGAAGGCGAGGGCCAGCATGCCGAACGCCACGGACACCGACAGCACATTGACCGCGATGGCCTTCAGCGGCAGCAGCACCGAGCGGAACGACAGCATCAGGATGACGAAGATCGCCAGCAGCATCACCCCGACGACCGTGGGCAGCCCGTCGGCGATCACCTTGTTGGCGTCCACGCCCTCGGCGGTCTGGCCGCCGACCGCGATGCGCAGCCCGTCGCCGTCGGCCTTCGCCGCCACCTTCCGGACCTCCGTGAGCAGCCGGCGAGTCCGGGTGGCGGAGGCGTGGTCCTCGGGGATCACCTGCGCGATCAGCTCGGTGGCGTCCCTGGAGACGAAGTGGCCCACCGTGGCGCGGGCGGCGGCCGGCAGCCGGTCGCGTACGCCGGGGGCGAGCGCGTCGAACGGGCGGCCCGGGGCGGCCTGTTCCAGGACGTCCAGCGGCGAGTCCACCCGCCGGACGTGTTCCAGGGCGCCCAGCTCGTCGCGCAGCGCGGCGATCCGTCCGCCCGCCCCGCGCAGCGGGTGGTCGGAGCGGATCAGCACCACCATCGGGGAGGCGTCGCCCTTGCCGAACTGCTCCTCCACCCGGTCGTAGGACTGGCGCACGGTCGAGGTGGTGGGGGTGATCCGGGCGTCCGGGGTGAAGGTGTCCAGGCCCAGGGCCGGGACCGCGCCCACCGCCAGCACCGCGCCGCCGCCGACCAGGGCGAGCACCGGGCGGCGCAGCACCCGGTGGGCGAAGCGGTACCAGCCGCGCTCGCGGGGGTCGGCCGTGGCGCTCGCCGGGCGCAGCCGGGCGAACAGGTCCCACCGGCCGATCCGGGGGCCGACCGCGTACAGCAGCACGGGCAGCAGCAGGAGGGCGGCCAGCACGGACACGGCGACGACCAGGGCGGCGCCGAGGGCGATCGACTGGATCACCGGCAGGTCGACGAAGGCCAGCGTGGCCATGGAGACGATGACGGTCACGCCCGAGGCGAGCACGGTCTCCCCGGAGGTGGCGAGCGTGACGCGCAGGGCGTTCTCCACCGGTTCGCCGCGTTCCAGCTCGTCGCGGAAGCGGCGGATGATGAACATGGAGTAGTCGATGCCGACGCCGAGACCCAGCATGGTGGCGGTGTTCTGCACGAACACCGACAGGTCGTAGGAGTCGGCGAGCAGGGAGAGGACGGCGAAGGTGACCACCGCGGCCGCCCCCGCGGTGATCATGGCGATCACCGCGGAGACCGCGCTGCGGAACAGCAGGAGCAGGATGAGGGTGATCAGCGGCAGCACGATCACCTCGGCCCGGACCAGGCCCTCCTCGCTGAGCACGTTGATCTCGCCGAAGAACGGCGCCGTGCCCACCATGCCGACGGTCAGGCCGCGCTCCCCGTACCGCGCGTCGAACTCCCGCTGGATGTCGGGGAGGATCCGGCGCGCGGTGCCGTCGTCCACGTCGAGGCCGAACATCTCGATCGCGGTGTGGCCGTCCCGGCCGACGAACGTGTTCTCCGTCGCGCCGCGGAAGGTCGACCACCCGTAGTGGGACGCGGCCTTGAGCCGGCCGTCGTCCTCGATGTCCGCCACGGCCTGGCGCACCCGCCGGTCGAAGCGGTCCGTCCCGGCGGCGAAGCGCTCGTCGTGGATCACCACCGTGACGCTGGTCTCGCCGCGGCCGGTGAAGCCGTCCTTCTGCTGCTGCGCCACCCAGGTGGACTGCGCCCCGGGGACGTACCAGCCGCCGCCGCTCAGCTTGTCCGGCAGCGAGAGGGCGAGCGCCCCGCTGACCACCAGCAGCACGCCCCACACCGCGAGCAGCGGCCACCGCACCCGGCCGATGAACCGTACGAACCGCTCCGTCACGTGCCCTCTCCCCGGTTTCTCCCCGTGCCGTCCGCTGGGTGTCAGTAGACCGTGGTGTCCAGGTCCTCGCCCAGGAAGTAACCGGCCAGCGCGGGCAGGGCCTTGGCCCGGGCCGGCGGGTGGAACGCCAGGGCGCGTGTGGCCTGGAGGAGGTAGCCGACCTCGGTGTCGCGGATGAAGGAGATGCCGCCGGCCAGCTCGGCCGCGGCCGCGGACACCTCCACCACCGACTCCTGGACCTGGAAGCGGGCCAGCAGCGAGCGGGCCAGCTGGCCGCCCGGGTCCTCGAGGGAGGCGGTCATGTCGCGGGCGACGTTCTCCAGGGCGCCCATGGCGCTCTCCAGCTTCACCAGCAGGGCGCCCAGCTCGCCGCGCGAGGCCCGGGGGGCGGCCAGGGCCTTGGCCACCAGGGAGCCGGCCACGCCCACGTACGAGGCGGCGGCCAGCAGCTCGAACCAGGTCCAGCCGCGGATCTGGAGGGTGTCCATCTGCGTGCCGGGCCGCTGGTCGGTGAAGATCATCAGGGACTCGTCCAGGACGAGGTCCTCCAACACCACCTCGTCGCTCTCGGCGCCCGCGAGCACCTCGCTCTCCCAGAACGGGCGGCGCACCAGGCCCTCGGTGGCGGCGGGCACCAGCGCCATGGCCAGGTGGCCGTCGTACTTCTCGTCGCCCTCCACCAGCACGCTGGCGGTGAACCAGTCCATCGACTGCGACAGGCTGCACGGCTTCTTGCTGCCGCTGATGACGAACGACTTGCCGTCGCGGCGGGCGCGCATGGTGGGCTCCAGCATGCTGCCGCCGCGCTTGGCCTCGGCGGAGGCCGAGGCGACCAGCTGCTTCTCCCCCGCGATCGACTTGAGCAGGATCCACTCGAACGCGTCCGGCTCGCAGTGCTGGGTGAGGTACTCGGTGAAGGTGGCCAGCGAGAGCTGGTGCATCATCGCGGCGACCGCCAGCGAGGGCGAGCGCATGGCCAGGGCCCGCTGGATCCGGACCGCTTCCAGCGGCTCGGCGCCCAGGCCGTCGTGCTCGGCCGGCACCAGCAGCCCGGCCCCGCCGGCCTCCCGGAACGCCGGGATGGCCGGGCCGCCGCGCTTCTCCAGTTCCGCGAGCGGATGGGCCGCCAGCTTCTCGTCGAGCCCGGGGAGCAGGCGCTCCAGCACCGCGCGCTCGGTGGCGCCGAGGCGGCTCGCCGTGGACGTTTCCGTGTTGGCCATGGTGACTACTCCGGCTTCGCTACGACGGCACAGACGGGGGAGAAGCCGCGGTGTACGGCTTCGAGGCGGAAGCCGGCGGATCCGAGCAGGGTGTTCAGCTCGGGCTCCGTGCGCAGCTCACCGCCGCTGACGACCAGGCATTCGATGTCGCCGAGGGTGGCGAAGGAGGGGGTGCCGTTGCCCGGGATCACCATGTCGAAGAGGACCAGGGTGGCGTCCTCGTCCATGGCGGCCCGGCAGTTCTCCAGCAGCTTGCGCGCCTTGTCGTCGTTGTAGTCGTTGAGGACCATCGACAGCAGGTAGCAGTCGCCGCCCCCGGGCACCGAGGCGAACATGTCCCCGGGCACGAACTCGACGCGGTCGGCGAACCCGGCCTCCGTCAGCAGGCCCTTGGCGTTGTCCACCACCCGCTCCCGGTCGAACAGCACACCGCGCAGGCCGGCGTGGGTCTCCAGCAGGTTGGACAGCACCACGCCCGCGCCGCCGCCGACGTCCACGACCACCTTGTGCTTGCCGAAGTCGTGGAGCGGCACGGCCAGCAGCTGGGCCTGGGCGGCCATGGCCGTCATGGCGTGGTCGAAGAGGTCGCCCTCCTCGGGGTGCCGGTCGATGTACTCGTAGTAGGGCAGGCCGTGGTGGTCGGAGAAGGTCTCGCCGCCCTTGCGCACCGCCTCCGGGGCCAGCGACCACGGGTCCCAGTGCCACCGCGAGCCGTGCAGCATGGCGTTGTAGCGCATGGAGAACGGGTAGTCGGTGCGCAGGAAGTGGCCGGCCTCCGTGAGCGAGAAGGTCTCGTCCTCGGTGTGGTCCAGGACCCGCAGCGTGGCCGCCGCCCGCAGCACCCGGTACAGCGCCCGGGGGTCGGCCCGGTGCTGCTCGGCCAGGTCCTCGGCGCTGCGCGGGCCGTCGGCGAGCGAGTCGGGGATGCCGAGGGTGGCCAGGGTGGAGACCACCTGGGTCCCCCAGTGCCCCAGGATGATCTGCATGAGGCCGGCGACCGGGAGCGCGGAGTGCGCGATGACGTCGACCGGTTTGAGCTGCTGGTCGGCGGATTCGTCGTGCTCGGTCATACTCATCCTTCCTCGGGGCGCCGCGGGCGGTGGGCGACCACTTCGCCGGGCAGTTTCTGTTCGAGGTACTGGGTCAACATGGGGCGGCGCCGGGGCTTGCCGCTGGAGGTGCGCTGGATGGTGCCGCGCCGGCAGCTGACGACGGTGACGTCGACCACGCCACCGATGTAGAGGGACAGCGCCTCGGCCAGCCGCTCGGCCCACGGCCCGGGCTCGTGTTCGGCGAGCACCACGATCCGGCGGGCGTCGACGAGGGTGGCGCAGCGGTACCGGTCCACGCCGGGGGTGTCCGCGAGGCGGGCGTCCAGGTCCTCGGCGTAGATGTTGCGGCCGCGTACGCTCAGCGCGTCGCCCAGCCGCCCCAGCACGTACGTCTGGCCGTCCAGCAGGAATCCGGCGTCCCCGGAGTACACGCGGCCGTCGACGAAGCGGGACGAGCTCTCGGCGTCCGGCGGCTCGTACCCGGCGGCCGCGCTGCTGCCGGAGAGGACCAGTTCGCCGAGGTAGCCGTCGGGAAGCGGCCGGCCCTCGCCGTCCACCACGGCCACCGAGACGCCCTCGATCGGCAGCCCCGAGCCGACCAGCCACTGGGCCGGGCTGTCGGCCGCGCCCGCGTCCCGCAGGGTGCCGCGGGCCAGGACCTTGACGGGCTGCTCGGGGGTGAGCGACTCCCAGTCGAGGTGGACCGCCTGCGGCACGGTGCCCGGGGCGTGTCCGGTGATGCCGAGCGTCATCTCGGCCATGCCGTAGCAGGGCGTGAACACGGCGGGGTCGAAGCCGTACGGCTCACACAGCTCGGTGAACTCCCACAGCCCGCGCGGGTCGTGCCGCTCCGCTCCCAGGGTGGCCGAGCGCAGGGTGGAGAAGTCGGCGCCCTTCAGGTCCTCGGGCTTCAGCCGGCGGGCCGCGTAGGCGAATCCGAAGGACGGCGCCGCGGTGTAGGCCATCCCCTCGCGGGCGATGCAGTCGACCCAGCGCCGGGGGTCGTAGATGAACTGCTCCGGGCGCATCAGGGAGAGTTCCCCCTGCTGGGCCACGATGGTCATCAGACAGCCGACGAGCCCCAGGTCGTGGTACATCGGCACCCAGCTGACGGTGGACCGGGTGGCGTCGTAGTCGATCAGCCGGCCGTTGCCGCGGGCGTTGGCCTCCATGTTCGCCCAGGTGATGCGCACCCCGCGGGGGCTGCTGGTCGATCCGGAGGTGAACTGCAAGGTGGCCAGCTCGCTGCCGGGCACCGCGCTGAGCCGGTCGGTCTCGGTGCCGGTGGAGAAGTCGCTGGACAGCACGGCGACGGGGGCGCCGCCGTCCTCGCCCGCCGCCTCGGCCGCGTCGGTGAGGACCGTCAGGTGGACCGGGTCGCCGACCACCGCCGAGGCGCGGGTCAGCCGCAGCACGCGGGCCACGTGCCGTACGTAGTCCTCGCGCCCCCCGAAGCGGGCGGGCGGGGCGATGGCCGTGGGGACCAGGCCCGCGTTGACGGCGCCGAAGTAGCCGGTGACGAAGCCGACGCTGTTGGGCGTGGCCAGCACCACCCCCGGGCGGCCGGGCAGCGCCCGGGCCCGGAAGGCGGCGCTGGCCAGCGAGACCAGATGGGCCAGGTCGGCGTAGGTGTAGAGGTCCCAGCCGCCAGAGCCCCGGGCGAACCGCATGCCGCGGTCGGTGCGCGGGGCGGTCAGCCAGGACAGCAGCGGTGAGGGGGCGGCGCCGGGCGCACCGGTCACGGGGTGCCCGCCTTCCGCCTCATCACCTTCTGCACCTCGGCGAACACCTCGAGGGCCCGCTCCAGCTGGGCGCGGGTGTGGGTGGCCATCGGGCAGATCCGCAGCATGGCCCCGGTCGGCGGGACGCCGGGGTACAGCGCCACGCCGGTGAACACGCCCCGGTCGTACAGCTGCCGCCACCACTCCATGGCCAGGTCGTCGTCGCCGAGGATGACCGGGATGATGGGGGTCGTCCGCTCCGGGAGGTCCGAGTCGGGCCCCATGGGCAGGCCCAGGCCCTTGAGTTCGGTGCGCAGGAAGCGGGAGTTGCGGCGCAGTTCCTCGGCGAGCTGGGCGCCCTCCTCCGAGCGGCGGATGCGCACCGCCTCCAGCGAGCCGCCGAGGGCCGCCGGGACGCCGACCGTGGTGAACACGAAGGAACGAGCCGTGACCTGGAGGTAGTTGATCAGCTCACGGCTGCCGGCGATGAACCCGCCGACCCCGGCCAGCGCCTTGGACAGGGCGCCCATGCGGATGTCTATCCGGTCCTGGACGCCGAACACCTCGGCGGCGCCGGTGCCCTGCTCGCCGAGCACACCGAGGGAGTGCGCCTCGTCCAGCATCACGGCCGCGTCGTTCTCCCGGCAGATGTCCAGCATCTCGTCCAGCGGCGGCAGGTCCCCCTCCATCGAGTAGAGCCCGTCGAGGATGACCAGGATCCGGCCGCCGTCGGCCCTGGCGCGGCGGACGCTGTCGACGAACAGGTCCATCCGGTTGTGCCGGAAGCCGCGCAGCTTGGCCCGGGAGAGCCCGACGCCGTCGAGCATCGAGGCGTGGGCGAAGGAGTCGGACACCACGGTGTCGCCCACGCCCACCAGGGCGCTGATGGTGCCGATGTTGGTCTGGAAGCCGGTGGTGAACAGCAGGGTCTCCTCGACCCCCAGCCAGTCCGCCAGTTCCTCCTCCAGCTCCCGGTGCAGGGCCGTGGTGCCGTTGAGGATGCGCGATCCGGTGAGCGAGGTGCCGTAGCGGTCCACGGCGGCCTTCGCCCCGGCCACCACCCGGGGGTGGCTGGCCAGGCCCAGGTAGTTGGGCGAGCCCAGCATCAGCCGCGGCTCGCCCTCCATGGTGACGACCGGGTCGAGCAGGGACTCCGCGTTCCGGAAGAACGGCAGGTTGCCCGCCTCGACACCACGGTGGTAGGCCGTCACGAACTGCGACGACCGCAGGTCCTTCAGCCAACTCGCGCCGTACTCAGCCACCGTGGGCCCCCTCCCCCGCCGTCCCGGCGCCGGAGGTCCGCACGATGAAGTCGACCGCGTCCCCCACGGTGCGGAGGTCGATCGCGTCCTCTTCGCCGATCTTCACGTGGAAGGTGTCCTCGAGTTCCTGGGTGAGGGTGAGGATGTCGAGCGAGTCGATGCCGAGGTCGGCCTTCCAGGTGGCGCCGCGCACGATGCGCTCGGCGGACACCCCGCGGACCACCAAGTGGTCCACGATCACCTTCATGACCGTCTCGTCCGTCACCCGCGTGGACTGCTCTGCCATCACTCGTCCTCTCCTTGTTCCCGGCGCAGGAGTCCGCGGGCCCTGACCAGATCGCGGCGGCTGACGCCGACCTTCTTCAGGGTCGGCATCAGGACATCGCGGAAGAACACCTCGCGGTCGATCCCGATGACCTGCATGACGGCCAGCCGCTTGTCGTAGTCCGGCAGCAGGTCGTAGGCCGGCATCCTGAATTCCCTGACCACGTGCGCGAGGTCCTTGAGCGTGCCCTCGTAGTCCTCCTGGAGGCAGGCCTGGAGGGTGCGCCGGTAGAAATCGGCGTGCGCGGCCTCGTCCCGGGCGATGTACCGGCATATCTCCGCCATCACGGGATCGCCGAGGTCACGGGCCCGGTTCAGCTGCTGCCGATAGCTCATCCAGGTCGTCTTCTCCTGGATCGCGCCGTACACGAACATTCTGCGCGGCGTGCTGTGCGGCATGGTCCACCGCCGGCTCAGCACCTTGCTTTCGAATTCCCGGATCTGCTCCTCGGTGCGCTGGCCGCTGCGCAGCAGGAATTCCTTCAGGGCGAGCGCGTGCTTGGATTCCTCATACCCCCAGTTGACCTGGAACCAGGCCTGCCCGAAGGATTCCCGTACGAGATTGAGCCCCTCGGCCACATAGTCCGGGAGATACATCTCCACGCCGAGGAAGGTCTCCGCGCACTGGGCGAGGTTCTCGTCCCGGCTCTGCTCCTGCCATGTGTCCCACGGAATGTCGTCGAAGACGCTCCAGCGGCGGCGGCGCTCGGCGAGTTCGAAGAATTCCATGTACTGCCGGTACAGAGTCTCCTCTGAAAGGAGGTCCACGGCTCATCCCTCCCGGGCCGCGGGCGTGCCGCCGCGGATCAGCTCGACGACGTCGCCGACGGTGCTGACGCCGAACAGCACGTCGTCGTCGAAGCTGAGCCCGGTCTGGTCCTCGATGGAGACGATCAGCTCCAGGGTGGCCACCGAGTCCAGGCCGATCTCCCCGATGTCGTCCGCCGGCGTGAACGTCCGCTCGGCCAGCCGGGGGTCCACCTCCGCCGCGGCCTTGGCCACGATGCCGAGCGCTTCTTCTTCCGTCAGGTCCGCCGTCGTCACTGCTGTGCTCCTCCATGGCCCGCGAGGGCTTTTCGGGAATACGCGTCGCGGCAGGCGGCACGCCGCAGCTTGCCGCTGCTGGTCTTGGGCAGGGTGCCGGGCCTCACCAGCACCACGTCGTCGGGCGTCACCCCGACCGCGCCGCGGACCCGGGTGGCGATCTGCCGCGCGAGGTCCGGTGGCGAACTCGCCGGCTTGTGCTCGGCGACCACCACCAGGCGCTCGTCCGGGGTGCCGAAGGCGATCACATGGTCGGGGCGCACCCCCGGGAGCCCCAGGCAGGCCCATTCGATGTCCGTGGGGTGGTAGTTGCGGCCGTGATGGATGACCAGGTCCTTCGTCCGGCCGGTGACGTACACCTCGCCCTCGTGGACGAAACCGAGGTCGCCGGTAAGCAGCCAGCCGTCCTGGAAGGTCTCACCGGTCAGCTCGGGCGCTTCCCAGTAGCCGCGCGCGACGCTGGCCCCGCGGATCTCGATCTGCCCCTCGGCGGACGCCGGCTCCCCGGCGGACCCTGCGCCGGACTGCCCCTCGGCGGACGCCGGCTCCCCGGCGGACCCTGCGCCGGACTGCCCCTCGGCGGACGCCGGCTCGCCGGCGAACCCTGCGGCGGGCTGCCCTTCGGCGGACTTCCCGTCGGCCGGCTCCTGTGAGGCGGCGCGGATACGGATCTCCCAGCCACTCAGCAGCGGCCCGCACGAAACGATCTCGCGGACGTCGGCCCCGGGCTCGGCGCCCGCCTCCACGCCGGCTTCGGCCTTCGCCCCGCCCCCCGCCCCGCCTTCCACCGGCCGGACGACGCCCCGCTCGCTCAGGGCCGCCGCGTCCACCGACAGCGTACGGAGCCCCTGGCCGACCGGGGTGAAGGCGACCCCCAGGGTGCCTTCCGCCAGCCCGTAGGAGGGGGTGATGGCGGCCGCGTCGAACCCGGCGGCGGCGAAGCGCTCGCCGAACTCCCGCATGGTCCCCGGCCGCACCGGCTCCGCCCCGACCCCCGCCACCCGCCACGCGGACAGGTCCCAGCCGGCCAGCTGCTTGTCGGTCGCCCGGCGGGTGACCAGCTCGTACGCGAAGTTGGGCGCGTAGCTGAAGGTGCCCGAGACCCGCGACATCCAGTCGAGCCAGGTGGTGGGGCGGCGTGCGAAGTCGTACGGCGGGATGAACCAGGCGGGGATCTCGTACACCAGCGGCCCGAGCATGCAGCCGATGAGCCCCATGTCGTGGTACAGCGGCAGCCAGCTGACGAACCGGTCGCGCTCCGGGGAGGTCCCCAGCGCCTCGTTCATGGACCGCAGGTTCTCCAGGAGGTTGTCGTGCGTGACGACGACACCCTTGGGGCCGGCGGTGCTCCCGGAGGTGTACTGCAGGAACAGCGGCTCCCCGCCGTCCGGCTCCACCAGCTCCCCGGTCGGCGCCCCGGCGGCGAGCTCAGCGAAGTTGACGGGCTTCTCCCCCACCGCCTCGACGCAGATGTCGAACAGCGCGTCATCGGCGACGATGTGCCGCGGCAGACACGACGCATGGATCGAGTGCAGGCGCTCCCGGTAGGCCTCGATCCGGGTCAGCATCGCCGGCGGGAAAACCGGCACGGGAATGACACCGGCCCGCACCATACCGACGAAGGCGATGATGAACTCACGCTGACCGGACAGCATCAGAATGCCCCGGTCACCTCGCTGAAAACCCGCGGAAGCGAGCCTTCTGCCGAAGTCCTCACCGGCGGCCTTCAGTTCCGCGAAGCTGAGAAAATCAGTGGAATCCCCGGAGACGAAGGTGAAGCCCCGGGAGGTTGACGACAACCGAGCGATGACACGAGACAAGCTCACGTGCTGGAAACCTCCACGTGCACGTACACCCCACGGCAAGGGGGCATCGTTTTGCCGGACCGGTATTTCGGTCCCGGCGCCGTGCGACATGGCAAGAAAATAGCGAGACCGGCACCTCACGGAATCCCGCGCCCGGTGGAACTCACGCTGCAACCGGGGCGGAAGCCCGGGGTCAACCTCCCGCGGCACACCGCCTCAACCCCAGAGGGTGGGGCCGGGCGGGTGTGCCGCGGAGGGTTGCGACTCGGCGGCGGGAACGGCGAGGAACGGCGGAAGCCGCGCCCCGAGGGGGGAATCCCCCGGGGCGAGGTGGTGCCGGATGTACCCCGGATACACGCCCCAGGCCACCTCTCACGGCCGCTGTTCCTTTCTAACGTCGGAGGCCACCCTGTCCACGGAACAGTGAGGGAACAGCCATGGGTTCGACAGACGAGCACAACCGACGCACCGTCCTGCGGGCCGCCTCGGCGGCGGGCGCGGGCCTGGCACTGACCCCGTCGGCGGCGTCGGCGGCGGGCGCGGCGGGCGCCGCCGGGGAGGCCACCTGCGCGTCGGACTGGCTGCCCGAAGGCCCCCTGCGCGTGTCCCCCGCCGACCCCCGCTACGACCACCTGATCGCGCGGGGGGCGAGCAACCGATTCCGGGGCCGGCCCGACCGCGTCTACCTGGTCGGCTCGACGGAACAGGTCGTACGGGCCGTCCAGGAGGCGGTACGGTCCGGGGCGCGGCTCGCCGTCCGCAGCGGCGGCCACTGCTTCGAGGACTTCGTCGACAACCCCGGCGTCAAGGCCGTCATCGACATGTCGCCCATGCGGGAGGTCTCCTTCGACCCCCGGCGCCGGGCCTTCGCCGTCGAGGCCGGGGCCACCCTCGGGGAGGTGTACCGGAAGCTGTACCTCGGCTGGGGCGTGACCTTACCGGCCGGCTACCACGCCGAGGTGGGCGCCGGCGGGCATGTGCCCGGCGGCGGATACGGCCCGCTGTGCCGGCTGTTCGGGCTGGTCAGCGACTACCTCTACGCGGTGGAGGCCGTGGTCGTGGACCGCGCGGGCACGGCGCGCGCCGTCGTGGCCACCCGGGAGGAGGACGACCCGCACCGCGATCTGTGGTGGGCCCACACCGGCGGCGGGGGCGGCAACTTCGGCGTCGTGACCCGCTTCTGGTTCCGCTCCCCCGAGGCCACGGACGGCACGGACGCGACCCGTATGCTGCCGACCCCCACCAGGACCGCGCTCACCTTCACCGCGGACTGGAGCTGGCAGGGCATGGACGAGGCGCGCTTCACCCGCATGGTGCGCAACCACGGCGAGTGGGCCGAGCGCCACGGCACCGCCGACGACCCGTACGCCGCGCTCTACGCCGAGTTCGCCCTCACCCGCCGCGCCGCGGGCGCCCATCTCCTCCTCGGCCAGGTCACGGCGGAACCCGGCGAAGACCGCCGCCTGCTCGACGGCTTCCTCCACGCGATAAGCGCGGGCACCAACCGCCCCACCAACCTGGTGATCCGCCGGCTGCCCTGGCTCACCGCCGCGCTGAACGGCTCGGGCGAGGCGGTGGGCGACTGGCACATCAAGATCAAGTCGGCCTTCCTCCGGCGCCGCCTCACGGACCACCAGATCGCCGCGGTCCACCACCACCTCACCCGCGCGGACACCGATGTGATCGCCGGAAGCGTCGTCCTCAACACCTACGGCGGAGCCGTCAACACCCTCTCCCCCACCGCCACCGCCATGCCCCACCGCGACTCCGTACTGAAGCTCTCCTGCCTCGCCTCCTGGTCCGCTCCCGACCAGGCGGCCGAGTACCTCGCCTGGATCCGCGCCTGCTACCGAGACCTCTTCGCCGCCACCGGCGGCGTCCCGGTGCCCAACAAGACCACCGACGGCGCCTTCATCAACTACCCGGACACCGACCTCGCCGACCCCCGCTGGAACACCTCGGACACGCCCTGGCAGACCCTCTACTACAAGACCAACCACGCCCGCCTGCGCGCGGCCAAGACCCGCTGGGACCCGCGCGACGTCTTCCACCACGCCCTCTCCATCCGCCCGGCCCGTGGTGGGGGGGCGGACGGGATGACGGCCCGGTGAACCATCAGAGGTGGGGCGGACGAGTCGGCCTGTACGCCGGGTTCTGTTCCTCAGGGCCCTTGCGGTCCCTGGGGCGGCGGCCATCCATCTAGGGCCGACGTTGCCGCCGGCCTCGTGCGGTCTACCCGCGGACTCGGGCGGGCAGCCCTCGGTCGTCCGCGCAGAGCCGCCTGGGCGGCTCCTCTTGACCTTGCTCCGGGTGGGGTTTACCGAGCCGTCCGAGTCACCTCGGACGCTGGTGGTCTCTTACACCACCGTTTCACCCTTACCGGAAGCCTCGCGGCTCCCGGCGGTCTGTTTTCTGTGGCACTGTCCCGCGGGTCACCCCGGGTGGGCGTTACCCACCACCCTGCCGTGTGGAGCCCGGACGTTCCTCGGCGGGATCCCGAAGGACCCCGACGCGACCGCCCGGCCGGCTCGTCCGCCGTGGTGACCATGGTACCCGGGGCGTGCGGTGGCCAGGGCCGCGCGGTGGAGGTCAGAGGAAGTCGGCGGTCTCGAGGGGGAAGGAGAAGGGCGCGGGAAGGTTGATCGACTTGCCGAAGGGGACCGTGACGACCTCCCGGTAATCGGCCTTCTCCGGGTCGCTGAACAACGTGACCGAGCTCTTCTCCCGGTCGACGAGGAGGTAGAGCGGGATGTTTCCGTTCGCGTAGCAGTGGCGCTTGGCCTCCCGGTCGCGGTCCGGCTTGGTCGAGGTGACCTCGACGACCATGGATACGCCCTCGCATGGCATCCAGGACTCGGCGCCACGGAAGGGCCACTGCTCAGCGGGAGCGAACGTCCCGTCGGGGATCACATGGTTGCGCACGCACAGTCCACCGCGCGGGACCTTGAGCCCCTTGTTGCCGGAGAACTCCATGTCGGTGGCGGACTTCCTGATCACCTGCCTGACAATCCGGCTGATGTAGGTCTCGTGGTCCCCATCCTGCGGCGGTGTCACGACGATCTCCCCCTCGATCAGCTCGGCCCGGAAGCCTTCCGGCGTCCCCAGGGCCAAGAAACCCTCCAGCAGGACTTCCTCCTGCGTGAGCGGTTCGTGTGCCATGGCGCTCATGCCACGCCCCTTCCCTGTCTCGCCGCCACCGTAGGTACCGAGGGGGCCGGCACCGCACGGAAAGAAGTCTTCCTCACTCGATCGTGGCACAGATACTCCCGCGCGGGGCCGTAGGCTGCCACGGGCCCGCCTGGAAGCCGTGAGGCCCGGGAGTCGTGAAGCGAGGGAGAGAAGACCGTGCTCGTGCTGTTGCCGCCGTCGGAGGGGAAGGCTCCGGCGGAGTCGGGGAGTCCGGTGGAGCTGGGGGCGCTCTCGCTGCCGGGGCTGGGCGGGGCACGGGCGGCGGTGCTCGACGAGTTGGTGGGGCTGTGTTCGGGGGATGTGGGGAAGGCCGCCGAGGTGCTCGGGCTGAGCGAGGGGCTGCGGGGTGAGGTGGCGAAGAACGCGGCGCTGCGGGAGGCCGGGACGCGGCCGGCCGGGGAGATCTACACCGGTGTGCTGTACGACGCGCTGGGGCTGGCCAGCCTCCCGGCGGCCGCGTGGCGGCGGGCCGAGCGGTCGTTGCTGGTGTTCTCGGGGCTGTGGGGCGCCGCACGGATCGACGACCGGATCCCGTCGTACCGCTGCTCGATGGGCGTGAAGCTGCCGGGCCTCGGCGCGCTCGGGGCGTTCTGGCGGGCGCCGATGGGCGAGGTGATGCCCGAGGTGGCCGGGGACGGGCTGGTGCTGGATCTGCGGTCGGCGGCGTACGCGGCGGCGTGGAAGCCGAAGGGTGAGGTGGCGGAGCGTACGGCGACCGTGCGGGTGCTGCAGTCGAAGATCGTGGACGGGGTCGAGAAACGGTCCGTGGTCAGCCACTTCAACAAGGCGACCAAGGGGCGGCTGGTGCGGGATCTGCTGGTGGCGGGGGCGGAGCCGAGCGGGCCGGAGGAGTTGGTGGAGGCGCTGCGGGGGCTCGGGTACACCGTGGAGGCGGCCGCGCCCGGCAAGCCCGGGCGGGGCTGGGGGGTGGATGTGGTGGTCACCGAGGTGTAGGCCCGAGCGAGCCGGCCCCCGGCTCGGCGAGTTCCTTGCCGAGCCGCCGGGCCGACTCCCCGCTGATCCCGAAGCGGCCGCCGGGCGCTGACGAGACACGCCCGTTGCAGCATGCGCAACGGGCGTTGCGAAGAGTGTGCGGCGGCGGCAGGATGGCGGCCGTGAACAGCGCCGCCCCCTCCGCCACGCCCTCCGTACTCGACCTCGCCCCCGTCATCCCCGTCGTCGTCATCGACGACGCGGCCCACGCCGTGCCGATGGCCCGCGCCCTCGTCGCGGGCGGGCTGCCGGCGATCGAGGTGACGCTGCGTACCCCGGCCGCGCCGGACGCGATCCGGGCCATCGCCGAGGAGGTGCCCGGGGCGGTCGTCGGCGCCGGGACGGTGCTGACGGCGGAGCAGGCGGAGACGGCCGTCGCGGCCGGGGCGCGTTTCCTCGTCAGCCCCGGGTGGACGGACCGGCTGCTGGACGCGATGCGCGCCTCGGGCGTGCCCTTCCTGCCCGGGGTCTCGACCGCGTCGGAGGTCGTGGCGCTGCTCGAGCGCGGGGTGAGCGAGATGAAGTTCTTCCCGGCGGAGGCGGCCGGGGGGACGGCCTATCTGCGCTCGCTCGCCTCGCCACTCCCCCAGGCCCGCTTCTGCCCCACGGGCGGCATCGACGCGTCCCTCGCCCCGGGCTATCTGGCCCTCCCCAACGTGCGCTGCGTCGGCGGCACCTGGATGCTGCCGCCGGACGCGGTGGCCGCGCGGGACTGGGGGCGCGTGGAGCACCTCGCGCGCGAGGCGGCGGCGCTGCACGCCTGATGACGGGCGCGGGCGCCGTCAGGCGGTCGCCGGCGCTGAAATCTGCGGTGAGTATGGGACAGCGACACGCCGTGGCGTCGGCGTGTCGCTGTCCCATACTCACCGCAACTCGGGCTTTGGCCCGTTAGCGTAGGTGCGCGGTGTCGTTCAGCAGCCGCAGCGACGCGTTGCCGTCCGCGTAGTACGCCAGCGCCGACACCGACGCCGCGGAGATCTCCATCCGGAACAGCGCCTCCGGCGGCGCGCCCAGCGCCAGCCGTACCAGGGTCTTGATCGGCGTCACGTGGGTGACCAGCAGCACCGTACGGCCCGCGTAGCGCGCGACCAGCTTGTCCCGGGCGACCGCCACCCGGCGCGCGACCGTCGCGAAGCTCTCGCCGCCGCCGGTGGGGGCCGCCTTGGAGGAGGTGAGCCAGGCCTGGAGGTCGTCCGGGTAGCGCTCCCGTACTTCCCCGAACGTCAGGCCCTCCCAGGCCCCGAAGTCGGTCTCCCGCAGCCCCTCCTCGATACGGACGTCCAGGCCCAGGCGGGCCGCGACCGCCTGGGCGGTCTCCACGCAGCGCGTGAGCGGTGAGCTGACCACGGCCTGGATGGTGCCGCGCGCCGCGAGCGCCGCCGCCACCAGCTCGGCCTGGCGGCGGCCCACGGGGGAGAGGTGGGGGTCGCTGCCGCCGCTGCCGGAGAAGCGCTTCTCGGGGGTGAGCGCGGTCTCGCCGTGCCGCAGCAGGACGAGGGTGGCGGGCGCGCCCAGGTCGGCGGGCGCGGCCCAGCCACGGGGTGCGGCGGTCGGGGTCGTGGTACCGGTTCTCTCAGAGGGCGCCGCCGTCGGGGTGACGGTCGGCGGGGTCGCAGTCGCCGGGGTCGCAGGCGGGGCGGCGGTCGCCGTGGGTGCCTCCAGGGCGTCGTCGGCGGACGGCTCCGCCCCGCCGCCCGCGGCCCCGGCCGGCGTCGCGCCCGCCGCCGCCCCCGCGAGATCCTCCGCGCCCGCCAGTGAGCCCCCCGGCGGCGGCTTGGGCCGCCACTGCTCGCCCCGCTTGCCCGCGTCCATCGCCTCGTTGGCGAGCCGGTCCGCGTGCTTGTTCCGCTCGCGCGGGATCCACTCGTACGACACCCGGCCCGGCGGGAAGACCACCCTCGCCTCGGCCGCGAGCGGGCGCATGCCGGGGTGCTTGATCTTCCAGCGGCCGGACATCTGCTCGACCACGAGCTTGGAGTCCATCCGGACCTGGACCTCGGCCTCCGGGTCGAGGGCGTGTGCCGCCCGCAACCCGGCGATCAGGCCCTTGTACTCGGCGACGTTGTTGGTCGCGGTGCCGATGTACTCCGCCGCCTCCGCGAGGGTCTCGCCGGTCTCCGCGTCGCGGACGACCGCGCCGTAGCCGGCCGGTCCCGGGTTGCCCCGGGAGCCGCCGTCCGCCTCGACGAGGAAGCGGCGGGGCACCGGCCTACAGCCCCGACTCGGGCGTACGGACCAGGATGCGGCGGCAGTTCTCGCAGCGGACCACCGCGTCGGGGGCCGCCGCCCGCACCTCGTTGAGCTCGGTGATCGCCAGCTCCTGGCGGCAGCCGTCGCAGCGCCGCTGGTAGAGCCGGGCCGCGCCGACGCCGCCCTGCTGCTCGCACAGCTTGTCGTAGAGCTTCAGCAGATCGGCGGGGATGGTGCCGGCGATGACCCCGCGCTCCTTGGTGACGGTCGCCACCTCGGCGTCGATCTCCCCGGCCGCCGCGTCCCGGCGGGCGGTGGTGTCGCCGATCCGGTCCTGCAGCGACTGGACGCGGCCGGTCAGCTCGGCCACCCGCTCCTGCGCGGCCTCGCGGCGCTCCATGACCTCCAGGACGACGTCCTCCAGGTCGCTCTGGCGCTTGGCGAGGGAGGCGATCTCGTGCTGGAGGTTCTCCAGGTCCTTCGGGGAGGTGACGGCACCGGAGTCCAGGCGCTTCTGGTCGCGGGCGGCGCGCTGGCGCACCTGGTCCACGTCCTGCTCGGCCTTGGTCTGCTCGCGGGCGGTGTCGCTCTCCTCGGTCTGCGCCGCGACGAGGAGGTCGCGGAGCTGGGTGAGGTCGGCGTTCAGGGCGTCCAGCTCGGCGTGCTCGGGCAGCGTCCTGCGCTTGTGCGCGAGTTGGGAGAGCCGGACGTCGAGGGCCTGGACCTCGAGGAGGCGGATCTGGTCGGCGGGCGCGGCGTTCAGCGGGGGGCTCCAGGGGTGGTGGTGGGCGGGACGTGAGCGGGGGTGGGCGCGTGAGCGGTCCAAGGGTCGGTGACCGTACGGGAGATATGGGTCCGCAGACCCCAGCCGTGACGGTCGGAGATCTCGTCGAGCTGCGCGGCGGCCTGCTCGACCCAGGGCCACTCGGTGGCCCAGTGGGCGGCGTCCAGCAGCGCGAGGTCGTCGCCGCCGGGCATAGCCGCGGCCTGCTGGGCCTCGGAGGCGGGGTGGTGGCGCAGGTCGGCGGTGAGGTAGGCGTCGACTCCGGCCGCGCGCACCTCGGCGAAGAGGCTGTCGCCCGAGCCGCCGCAGACGGCGACCGTGCGGATCAGCCGGTCGGGGTCGCCGGAGAAGCGGATGCCCTGGGCGGTGGCGGGCAGCCGGGCCGCGGCGCGCGCGGCGAAGTCCCGCAGCGCGACGGGGTGGTCCAGCTCGCAGACCCGGCCGAGCCCGCGGCGGCCCGCCGGGTCGGTGGGGTCGGGCACCAGCGGGCCGGTGATCCGCAGGTCGAGGGCGCCGGCGAGAGCGTCGGAGACTCCGGGGTCGGCGCGGTCGGCGTTGGTGTGGGCGACGTGCAGCGCGATGTCGTTCTTGATCAGGGTGTGCACGACCCGGCCCTTGAAGGTGGAGGCCGCGACCGTGGTCGTCCCGCGCAGGTAGAGCGGGTGGTGGGTGACCAGCAGGTCGGCGCCCAGCTTCACCGCCTCGTCGGCGACTTCCTGGACGGGGTCGACGGCGAACAGCACGCGGCCGACCTCGGCGTCGGGGTCCCCGCACACCGTGCCGACGGCGTCCCACTGCTCCGCCCGCTCGGGCGGCCAGAGTGCGTCGAGTGCGGCGAGGACGTCGATGAGTGCGGGCACGGGGCAAGGCTACCTCCCGCACCCCCCGCAAGCCTTGCCCCTGCCTTCACTCAGCGCGACGGCCGGGGCTGGTTCGGCACCCAGCACAGCCCGGCCGGACTTCTCCGGCGAATCGGGCGGCAGACACACTTACGTGTGAAGCGAGCCGATTTCGGTGTTCGGCAGGGAGTGCGAAAACTACGTTGAGTGGTCGGAGGTGACTCAACGATGACAGCCTGTGCCTTCGATGCCGCGCTCGCCGCAGGCCCCACCGGTGCCCTGGGCGCCGCCCAGCGGCGCCGAGCGGCGTTCACGATCGCCGCGGACGGGTCGTACGGTGCCCGGCTCGCGCTCAGCGGCGAGGCCGGGTGCTGGTTCCCGGAGCGGTGGACGCTCGACGGGCCCGAGCCGTACGCGGTGCCGCTGCCCGCCGCCCAGCCCGAGGAGCCGGACAGCGAGGTGCTGCCCCTCGCCGACGGGCAGGTGCTGATCCGCCGCCGGGTGGCCGGCCGCCACACCCTGTCCCTGCTCTACCCGGCCGGCCCCGGCACCGGTGAGCGGCCGCTCGGGGCCGTCGAGTGCGCCGAGCTGTCGCTGCTGCCCCCCGCGCCCGGCGGCTCCTCCGTCTTCGCGCTGGGCCGTGGCGAGCGGTCGACCTCGGTGTGGCTGGTGCACGGCGGCGGCTTCGGGCCGCAGCACCTGGCCGAGGTGCCCGGCCACTGCACGGGCGGCATCTGGCTGGACCATACGGGGCGGCTGCTCGCCCTCGACCGGCGGCTCGACGGCCGCACCAAGACCGTGGTCGTCGATCTGCGCCGCGGCGGCGAGACCAGCCCGCTGCTGCAGATCACCGACGACAGCGACGACCGGCTGCTGCTGGCCGACCCGGACAGCGGGCTGCTGCTCGTGCGGTCCGACGCGCCCGGGGACGAGCGGCTGGGGTGGGGGGTGCTGGGCAGCGCCCGGCCCGTCAGGTTCCCCGACTGTCTGCGGCCCGCGCAGGCCGAGGCCACGCCCTTCGCGGTGCAGCCGGGGCAGGTGCTGACGCCGGAGGCGTGCGCGGTGGCCTTCCGCATGGACGGCCCGGTCGGACGGCCGTGGGTGGGCCTGTGGCGGCCGTCCGAGCGGCGGTTGCGGCAGCTCCCGGCGCCGGAGGGCTGGCTGGCCGGCGCGGGCCTGTGGTCCCGCGACGGCGAGCTGCGGCTGCCGTACGCGACGGGGCAGGTGCCGTGCGGGCTGGCGCGGCTGCGGATGCCCGAGCCACCGGAGCCGCCCCGGGTGGCGCGGATCGCGTCGCCGTCGCTCGCGGCCGGGGTGGCGGTGGCCGCGTGGACCCGGGTCCGGGCGGGGGCGGCGGCCCCCGGGGGCGAGACCGGGGTGGAGCCGTGGGCCGGGACGGGGTCCTGGGCCGGGGTCGCGCAGGAGACCGGCCCGGAGGCGGAGCCCGGCCCCGAGGCCGGGCAGGAACCCCGGCGCGACGGCGGACCGGGCTCCGGACCGCCGGCCGGTGCCGAGCGGGGGAGGGAGCGCGTCCAGCAGCGGGAGCGGGAGCAGCCACCGCTGCAGCAGCGGGCGCCCGTACGGGTGCGGGAGGAGGGGCTCGCGGGCGAGCAGGGGGGCATCGCCGGCCGGGAGCCCGAACAGGGGCCTGCACGCCTGCCCGAGCGCTTGCCCGCCCACCGGCTCAGACCCCAGCTCCTGCCCGGCCCCGCGCTCGACCTCGCTCCCGTGCCTGGTGTCGCCGCGCGGCCCGTACCACTCCAGCAGGCCCCGCTCGCCCGCCGCGACCAGCTCCGTCCGTCCCATCCGTCCCATGAGCCCCGCCCGCCCCGTCCACCCCGTTGGGTCCGAGATCGACGCTCTGGTTAGACTCCTGCGGGGGGCCACGGCAGCCGCGTTCCGTTCACCCGCGGGGCGTCCGGTGACACGTGTTGACGTCTCTTGACCCTCGTCGTGACGTCGTGGCGAGTTGACTTCCTGATCGGCCTCCCGTGCACCGTACGCAGCGATCTGACGGGGTGACTTCCCAGATGTCCCAAGCCCGCACGAACACGACCGAGTCGCGTCCGCAGGAGGCGGCCGCCGCCGCGGGGGCCGACGACACCGTCCACGGCAAGCACCGGGGCCCGGCCGCGTCCGAAGACGCCCAGACCCCGCCCCACGGCCGTCACCGCCGCCCCGGCGAGACGGCGGCGTCCTGACAAGCCGGCTGACCTGGCCCGCCACGGGGCCGGGACCCCGCCGGGGTCCCGGCCCACGTCGGACGTGGTCCGCCCGCTGATCCGAAGGCCCCTGGGCCGCTGGTCCGAAAGACTAGGTCCGGCTCGGCGCCTTGACCGGGACGCAGGGGAACTCGTCGGTGTCCACCTCGACCTTCTTCGTGGGACCGCACAGCTCGAACGACGTGGCCTTCTCCGTGTCCGACAGGCTGAACCCGACCACGCCGACCTTGGTCGCGCCCTGCTCGACGGTGCTCCCCAGGAGGGATTCGCTCCAGCTGTAGGTGCGCCAGTCGCCGCCCGTGTCCTGCTGGACGTCATCGAGGTCCACGAGCTCGCTGCTGGGGTACGCCTCGGCGAAGCAGTAGCCGCTCTCCCCGATCTCGCACGGATGCTCCGTCGACTTGTACTTCAGCCGAAGGTATTTGATCTCGGCCTCTTCCACCGCACGGTCGGGCAGTTCCCCGGTCACGGCGACGTAGACGGCGACATAGTGCTTCCCGGGCTCGGCCGACTTGCCTGCCAGCTCGGGCGTCCAGCTGGTGTCCACCGGCTTCACCCGCAGGCCGAGGGGCATCCCCGGTTCGGTCGTCACGAAGTCCTTGCCCGGGAAGTCGGCGAACTTGGTGTACCTGGGCTGCGAGGCGGTCGACGACGGCCCGGCGCTGTTGGACGGCGTGTCGCCGGCGCCCTTGGCGCCACCGCCGCTCTTGTCGTCACCGCCGCTCTTGTCGTCACCGCCGCCGCCCGAACATCCCGCGACCAGGAGAAGTGAGCCGATAGCGAGCGCGGTCAGCGTGCGAGTCGACATGTGTCCCCCTCAGGCCGTGGCAGAAGCCGCATCATAGCGAGGGGGTCAGCGCAGCCGTCCTACCCGCGCTTGAGCCCCAGCACCTCCACCGCCGCGAAGGTCTCCGCGCGGGGGCGGCCGGCGAAGTAGGGCGTCAGGGCCGCGTCCAGCTCCTCGAAGGTGAAGACGTCCTTGGCCGTGTCCACCTTGACCGCCACCTTCGGCCGCTCCAGCACGGCGACCATGCCGCCGTGGACGACGAAGACCTGCCCGGTCACCCCCGCCGCCTCCGGCGCCGCCAGGTAGCCGACGAGGGGGGCGACGTGTTCGGGGGCGAGTGCGTCGAGGGTGCCGTCCTCGGGGGGTTCGAGGGCGGCGAAGACGTCCTCGGTCATGCGGGTGCGGGCGCGCGGGCAGATGACGTTGGCCGTGACGCCGTACTTGGCGAGCGCGGCCGCCGTGGAGGTGGTGAGCCCGACGATGCCGCCCTTGGCCGCCGCGTAGTTCGGCTGGCCCGGGGAGCCGGCGAGGAAGGCCTCGGAGGAGGTGTTCACGATCCGGCCGTGGACGGGGCCGCCGTCCGCCGCCTTGGACCGCTCGCGCCAGTGGGCGGCGGCGAAGCGGGTGGTGTTGAAGTGGCCTTTGAGGTGGACGCGGATGACGGAGTCCCACTCGTCCTCGCTCATCGAGAAGACCATCCGGTCGCGCAGGATGCCCGCGTTGTTGACCAGGATGTCGAGCGCGCCGTACGTGTCGACCGCGAGCCGCACCAGCTCGGCCGCCTGGTCGAAGTCGGCCACGTCCCCGACGTGGGCGGTGGCGTCTCCGCCGGCCGCCCGGATCTCCGCCGCCACCGCCTCGGCGGGGGCGGCGGACGCCTCGCCCGAGCCGTCGCGCCCGGGGCGGCCGAAGTCGTTGACGACGACGCGGGCGCCCAGGCGCGCCAGCTCCAGCGCCTCGGCGCGGCCGAGGCCGCGCCCGGCCCCGGTGACGATGGCGGTCTTCCCCGCCAGTGGCGTGTTGGGCATGGAACGTCCTCCCGGGTCCGGGTCGGTCTCCAGGGTCGGCTGCCAGGTCGTGCAGGCGGCGCGCGAGGCGCGGGGCGGCGTCAGACCTCGACGCAGGTGCGCAGCGCCTCTCCCGTGCGCATCTGGTCCAGCGCGTCGTTGATCTCGGTGAGCCGTACGCGGTGGGTGATGAGCCCTTCGAGGTCGATCCGGCCCGCCCGCCACAGCGCCACGGCCCGGCGGTACGAGCGGAGCACGTCCCCGCCGCCGTACAGCGAGGGCAGGATCCGCTTCTCGTCGAAGAACAGCTCGAACATGCTGAGCTGGAGGAAGTCGTCCAGCGCCCCCGCCCCGACCACGCACAGCGTGCCGCCGCGCCGCGTCGCCTCGTAGGCCGTGCGGGCGGTGGCGGACCTGCCGACGACCTCGAAGACGTAGTCGAAGCCCTCGCCCGCCGTGACGCGGTTCTTGGCGTCGGCCAGGCCCTCGGGCGCGACGGATTCGGTGGCGCCGAAGCGGAGCGCCGCCTCGCGCCGCGACTCGACGGGGTCGACGGCGACGATCTGCGCGGCGCCCACCGCCCGGACGCCCTGGATGGCGCTGATGCCCACGCCGCCGCAGCCGATGACCGCGACCGAGGAGCCCGCCTCGACCTCGGCCGTGTTGAGGGCGGCGCCGAGGCCCGTGGTCACCCCGCAGCCGATGAGGGCCGCGATCTCGTACGGGACGTCGTCCGGGATCGGCACGGCGCACTGCGCGGGCAGCACGACCTCCTCGGCGAAGGTGCCGGTCCCGGCGAAGCCGAAGATGTCCTGGGGGGTGGCGCCCGGGCGCTTGAAGTTGGGGGTGCCGGCGTTCATGAAGCCGGTCAGGCACAGGTGGGTCTGGCCGCGCTCGCAGGCCGGACACGAGCCGCAGGCGGGCAGCCAGCACACCAGCGCCCGGTCGCCCGGGCTCAGTCCGGTCACGCCCTCCCCCACCTCGACGATCTCGCCCGCGCCCTCGTGGCCGGGGACGAAGGGCCCGGGCTGGGGCAGTACGCCGCTCATGGCGGACAGGTCGGAGTGGCACAGCCCGGTGGCCTTGACGCGCAGCCTGACCTTGCCCGGTCCGAAGCCCACCGCCTCCATGTCGTCGACGACCTCGAGCTTGTCCTGCCCTATCTCGTGCAGTACGGCTGCGCGCACAGCGGCTCCTCTCGTCCGTGGGAGGTGCGAGGTGGGGTTCTTCGGGTTCCTCAGTGGTGCACGACCGCCGTGTCGGTCAGGACCGGCGCGTCGTCCCGTTCGACGGCCGTGGCCAGCAGCCGCACCTGGCCGGGCTCCCGCCACATCCGGATGCGCAGCGTCTCGCCGGGGAAGACCACCCCGGCGAACCGCGTGGTGTACGAGCGGACGCCGGCCACGTCGCCGCCCAAGGCGGTGTCCACGACGGCCTTGAGCGCGATCCCGTAGGAGCACAGACCGTGCAGGATCGGCCGGTCGAAGCCCGCGACCTTGGCGAACTCGGGGTCGGCGTGCAGCGGGTTCCAGTCCCCGGAGAGGCGGTAGAGCAGCGCCTGGTCCTCGCGGATCGGCCGCTCCACGGTCAGGTCGGGCTCGCGCGCGGGGGGTTCGACGCGGTCGGCGGGCCCGCGTTCGCCGCCGAATCCGCCCTCTCCGCGGACGAAGATCCGGGTGTCGCAGGTCCACAGCGGGCCGTCCGCGTCGGCGACCTCGCTGCGCAGCACGATGACCGCGGCCTTGCCCTTGTCGTAGACGGCGGCGACCTTGGAGGTCTGGGTGGCGTCCCCGGCGAGCGGGATGGGCCGGTGCAGCTCGATGGTCTGGCCGCCGTGCAGGACGGCGGCGAGGTCGACGTCCACGCCGGGGGCGCTGAGGCCGCCGGCCAGCGCCATGCCGCCGCCGGCGACCGTGGCGAAGCTGGGGAGGACGTGCAGCCTGCTCTCGAGGGTGTAGCGGAGCTCGTCGGGGTCGGTGGCGGGGATGCCCGCGCCCACGCCGAGGTGGTAGAGCTGGATGTCCTTGTGGCCCCAGGTGAGGGCCGTCGTCCGGGGTTCGGCCGAGACGGCCTTGGCGGCATCGATGGGCATCGCTGAGAGCACTCCTCGCCACGCTGTGGAAGACCCCGGCCCGCCCGTCCGCACCGTCGGCCGCGCCGGGGTCGTAACTGGTCGGCCGCTCTGTTTCCGGTGTGCGGGCGCGTTGGGCGGCCCGCGCGGCGGAGCCGCGTATCGACACAGGAACGTGTTCTAGCCGATGGCCCATGTATAGCCCAATCCCCCGGCACTGGGAAGACTGCTGACGGCTCGTCAGGTTTCGGCGGATCCCTTGCGCCCCCGGCCCCGCGCCCAGCCGGGACAAATGTCACGGACCACGCTCTGACAACCGGATCTGCCCAGCTCACCGATGGCTTCCGTAACCTCGGACCATGCCTGCCAGAACCGCCGACGACTCCGCGACCTCGCGCATCGCCCGCCGCAGACCGCCCGGGCCGGCCGCCTTCCTGCCCTGGTTGTTCATGCTCACGGGGGGCGTCAGGGACCTCTTGCAGGGCGAGATCCCCCTGCCGTGGCTCGGCGCCGCGGGGCTGGCCGCCTTCTGCGCGCTGTACGCCGCCACGGTCTTCACCGGCCTCGACAGACGGCGCCGCCACACCCCGCTGTGCGTCGGCTCGCTCGCCGGGCTGGCCCTCGTCGGCTACGCGCTGGCCATCGGCTACGCGGACAACTGGCTGCTCTGCTTCCCGCTGCTGTCGCTGGCCACCGGCATCGTGCTGCGGGGCCGCCCGCTGGGGCCGCTGATCCTGCTGTACTCGGCCTCCGCCGGGATCGTCTCCGGCTGGCGCGGCGGCGGGGACGAGGCGATGACCGTCGCCTACGGGACGATGTTGTCCGGTCTGGTCACGGCGGCCATCCTGTCGCTCTTCGACACCGTCGCCGAACTCCGCGCGACCCGCCAGGAGCTGGCCCGCAGCGCCGTCGAGAAGGAGCGGCTGCGCTTCTCCCGCGACCTGCACGACCTGCTGGGCCACACCATGTCCGTGGTGGTGGTCAAGGCGGAGGCCGTACGCCGGCTCGCGCCGCGCGACCTGGACGCCGCGCTGGGCCAGGCCGCCGACATCGAGGCCGTCGGCCGGCAGGCACTCACCGAGATCCGGGAGGCCGTCACCGGCTACCGCGAGGGCAGCCTGGCGACCGAGCTGGACCGCGCCCGCTCCCTGCTGGACGCCTCCGGCGTCGACTCCGTCGTCCGCCGGTCCGGTCCGCCGCTGCCCCCGCAGGCCGAGGCGCTGCTGGGCTGGGTGGTCCGCGAGGGCGTCACCAATGTGGTGCGGCACAGCGGGGCGCGCCGGTGCGAGATCGAGGTCCATCAGGAGGCCGGTCGGGTGCGCCTGGAGATCGTCGACGACGGGAACGGCGTAGGCTCCCGTTCCGCCGGTGAAGCCGCCCCTGGTGGACGGGGAGGCACGGGCCTCAAGGGCCTGGCCGAGCGGCTGGCCTCGGCGGGCGGCTCGCTGGAGGCGGGCCCGGCCGGGCGCCGCGGCTTCCGGCTCGTGGCCGCGCTGCCGGTGGACGGCGACGGTGCCAACGGGCAGGACAGGAAAGGGGGTCCGATGGACGCCAAGGAGGTCCGGACCGCGTGATCAGGCTACTGCTGGCCGAGGACCAGGGCATGATGCGGGGCGCGCTGGCCCTGCTGCTCGGCCTGGAGCCGGATTTCGAGATCGTCGCGCAGGTGGGCGCGGGCGACGAGATCGTGCCCCGCGCCCTGGAGACACGTCCTGACGTCGCCCTCCTCGACATCGAACTCCCGGGCCGCAGCGGCCTGGACGCCGCCGCCGCGCTGCGCGAGGCGCTCCCGGCATGTCAGGTGCTGATCCTCACCACCTTCGGCCGCCCCGGCTATCTGCGCCGGGCGATGGAGGCGGGGGCCGCGGGCTTCCTGGTCAAGGACGGCCCGGTCGAGGAGCTGGCCGTCGCGGTCCGCCGGGTGCTCGCGGGCGAGCGGGTCATCGACCCGGGCCTGGCCGCCGCGGCCCTGAGCGCGGGCCCCAACCCGCTGACGCCACGCGAACGGGATGTGCTGTCGGCGGCGGTGGACGGGGCGACCGTCGCCGACATCGCCGCCAAGGTCCACCTCTCCCCCGCCACCGTCCGCAACTACCTCTCCTCGGCCATCGGCAAGACGCAGACCCGCAACCGCATGGAGGCGGTGCGGGCGGCGCGCCAGAACGGCTGGCTGTGAGAGCGGGCTCCGGATGGCCGCCGAAGCCCGCCGTGGGCCGCCCGCCCGACGTCACCTCCCGGGCGTCTTCGCCTTCTCCCGCGCTTTCGACCCGATCACGTCCTCCGGCCGCATGGCGGGCCCGAGCCGCGTCCGCTTCCCCGTGGCGGCGCAGCATCTCCCGGTCGTCGGCCAGGGAGATCCGGTCCCGGTCGGTCGTCTGCGAGCCGTCGGTGTGGTCCTGGGAGAGGGTCAGCAGCTCCTTGAGCTTTCTGCGGTGGCGCCGCGCGTGCTCGTTGACCAGCACGCGACGCACAGAGGCGTCCGGCTCGTCCGCGGCGCGGACCCGCCGCCATGCGACATAGACCCGGACCAGGGCCGACTGGACCAGGTCCTCGGCCGTGTGCTGCTCGCCGCACAGCAGATACGCCGTGCGCAGCAGCCGAGGCCAGCGCGCGGCGACGAACTCCCGGAACTCCTCGTCCCGGTCCGCCGTCGTGTCCCCCATGGGCACCTCCTTCGCCTTACGGAGTCCACGGAGGCGGCGAACCGTTGCCCGGCCGCGGAGCAATTCTCAGGGGCGGCGGCGCGGGAGGGCCACGGCCATCAGCACCACGGCGGCCGCGATGATGCACGAGGCCACGGTGAAGGCGTGGCCGTACCCGGCCGCCAGCGCCACCGGCCCCGGTCCGTCGCCGATGCCGCCGCTGCCGTCCCCGGCACCGCCCCCGGCTCCGGTCGCGGTCGTGGCAGCCGTCGCCGTCGCCGAGATGCGGTCGGCGGCGACCGCGGTCAGGACCGCCAGGCCGAGCGCGCCGCCGATCTGGCGGCTGGTGTTGACCAGGCCCGCCACCAGTCCGGCCTCGGACGGCGCGGCGCGCGAGGTGGCGGCGGTGGCCAGCGGGGTCATCATCAGGCCGGAGCCGAGCGACATGACGATCGCGGGGCCCAGGACGGTGCCGAGGAAGGTGCCGTCGGCGTCCATCCGGCTCTGCCAGGCGTAGCCGACGACGGCCATGGTCCCGCCGGCCATCGCCAGCGTCTTGCCGCTGACCACGCCCATCAGCCGGGGCGCGAGCTTGGAGCCGAGGATGATGGACAGGGTGTGCGGGAGGAAGGCCAGCCCGGCCCGGACGGGGCTGAAGTGCAGCACGTTCTGCAGGTAGAGGGACATGAAGTACCACATGGCGAACATGCCGCCGCCGCACACCAGCATCACCGCGTTGGCCGCCGAGACCGCCCTGACGCGGAACAGGCCGAGCGGCATGAGCGGCTCCCGGGTGCGCGCCTCCACGGCGACGAAGGCGACGAGCAGCGCGCACCCGCCGAGCAGCGGTACGAGCGAGGCGGCGGCGCCCCAGCCGTGCTGCTCGGTCCCCACGATGCCGTACGCGAGAGAGGCGACCCCCGTCGTGACGAGGACCGCCCCCGGTACGTCCAGCCGGCGGCCGGCCGCCGCCCGGCTCTCCACCAGCCACCAGCCCGCGGCGACCAGGACCAGCGCGCCCACGGGCACGTTGACCAGCAGCACCCAGCGCCAGGAGAGGTAGTCGGTGAGCAGCCCCCCGACCAGCCCGCCCGCGGCGCCGCCGCCCGCGCCGACCGCCGTCCAGGTGCCGATCGCCCGGGTGCGCGCCGCGCCGCCCGGGAAGGAGGTGGTGAGGATGGTGAGGGTGGCCGGGGAGAGCACGGCCGCGCCCAGGCCCTGGGCGGCGCGGGCGGCGATCAGCTGCCAGGGCTGCTGGGCGAGCCCGCCCGCGAGGCTGGCCGCGGTGAACAGGCCGAGGCCCACGAGGAAGGCCCGCTTGCGGCCGAAGAGGTCGGCGGCCCGCCCGCCGAGCAGCAGGAACCCGGCGAAGGTGAGCGCGTAGGCGTTGACCACCCACTGCAGCGCGGTCTCGCCGAGCCCCAGGTCCGTACGCATGGACGGCAGCGCGACATTGACCACCGAGACGTCCAGGACCACAAGGAACTGTCCCGCGCACGCCACCAGCATCACCGCCCAGGCCGGTGGGGTGACGCGGGGGGCGGCGGATGAGTGGCCCGTGGCGGAGGGGGTGTGGGCGGACATGGCCGTGATGCTGGCACCGAGCGAGGCGAGGTGCATCGTATTTTTGTCGTACCTAAGGGGGGCGTTGGGCGTAGGGCTCGCGTAGGAGGCGCACACGCATGTGCGCAAGCCGGGGCGCGCGCTCGCGCTACGCCGGGGGCGCCGGGTGAAGCGCCGGAGGGACTGATCATGGCGGTGACGCCGGGGGCCGGCCCATGGGCCAAGGCCGAGCCCGGCTCCGCGCACCACCGCCCGGTACCGCCACCCGATTCCGCCACCCCCGCTGCCCCGCCGCCGCGCCGTACGGCACGATGGCCAGGTGACCCAGCCTGCTGCCTCCGCCCCCGCCGGCGCTCCCACCGAGACCTCGGACGCCCGTACGCCCGACGCCCGCACGCTGGCCGCGTTCGAGGCCGCGAAGGGCTTCATGCCCGTGGACGAGGGCCTCGCCCTGTACGCCGCCGCGGCGGACGCGGCCGCCGCGCTGCGGCTGCCGCTCCTGGAGGTCGGCACGTACTGCGGCCGCTCCACGATCCTGCTGGCCGCCGCCGCCCGCGCGGCGGGCACGGTCGCGGTCACCGTCGACCACCACCGCGGCTCCGAGGAGCAGCAGCCCGGCTGGGAGTACCACGACCCGGAGGTCGTCGACCCGGAGGTCGGCCGGATGGACACCCTGCCGACCTTCCGCCGCACCCTCCACGCCGCGGGTCTCGAGGACCACGTGATCGCCGTCGTCGGCCGGTCCCCGCAGGTCGCGGGCGTGTGGGGCAAGCAGGTCGGGCTGGTGTTCATCGACGGCGGCCACACCGACGAGCACGCGAGCGCGGACTACGAGGGCTGGGCCCCGCACCTGGCCCCCGGCGGGCTGCTGGTGATCCACGACGTGTTCCCCGACCCGGCCGACGGCGGCCAGGCCCCGTACCGGGTCTACCGCCGCGCCCTCACCTCGGGCGCCTTCACGGAGGTCTCCGCGACCGGCTCGCTGCGCGTGCTGCGCCGCACGGACGGAGCCGCGTCCGGCTGACCGCTACCATCGCCCGAGTGTCGAACGGAAGCTTTCCCCCCAGCCCCGGCCGCCGTGGCGGCACCCTCGCGGTGGTGCTGACCGCGCTGGTGCCCGCCTGTCTCGCCGGGTGGCTGATCTGGGATTCCATGGGCGACCCCAAGAACGGCGACGCCGGCTCCCGGCCGACCGCCGACAGCACCTCGATCGCCCCGCCCCACAGCGGCGGGCCGCCGGGCACGGCGACGAAACGTCCGAAGCACGACGCCGCCCGGCCGCTCGCCGGCAAGGTCGTGGTCATCGATCCCGGCCACAATCCGACCAACCGCGACCACCCCTCCCGGATCGCCCGCAGCGTCGACATCGGCACGGCGACGAAGGAGTGCGACACCACGGGCACGGCCACCAACTCCGGCTATGCCGAGGCGTCCTTCACCCTGGACGTCTCGCGCCGCGTGCGCGCCCTGCTCCAGGCCCGGGGCGCGAAGGTCGTCCTCACCCAGGACGGCGACCGGGCGTACGGGCCCTGCGTGGACGAGCGGGCGGAGATCGGCAACGAGGCGCACGCCGACGCCGCCGTCTCGGTCCACGCGGACGGGGCGGCCGCCGGGCAGCGCGGTTTCCATGTGATCCTGCCGGCCTCCGTGCGCGGGGGCGGGGCCGACACCTCGGGGATCACCGGGCCTTCCCGCCGTCTCGGCGAGCGGCTGGTGAGGGAGTTCGGCGCGGCGACCGGCAGCGAGCCCGCCAACTACATGGGCGACGGCACCGGTCTGAAGGTGCGCGACGACCTGGGCGGACTCAACCTCTCCTCCGTTCCGAAGGTGTTCATCGAGTGCGGCAACATGCGTGACCCGAAGGACGCGGCACAACTGACCGACGCGGCGTGGCGGGAGCGCGCCGCCCGGGGGATCACCCAGGGCATTACGGACTTCTTGAACGGATAGCGCAACAACTCCCGAACGGCAGGTCACGACCGGGACACCGATCGGGCACCCCTGCTCACCGGCGATAGATTCACCCGTACGATGGGGCACCACCCCCGACGCCTTCGCGCCACGCGCCCGGCGACTGCCGTCCCGTAAAGACGAAACCGACAAAGGACTTCTACGTTGAACATCCGCTCCCTCACTCGAGGCGACGGCGTGGTGATCGGAGCAGCGGTGTTGCTGTTCATCGCCTCGTTCCTCGACTTCTACAAGGTCGACTGCAGTGGCCCCTACTGCGGCGACACCGGCACCAACGCCTGGGAGTCCGAGATCTTCCCGGTGCTGCCGTCGATCTTCCTGGCCGGTGTGATCGCCGCCGTCCTCATCGTCTCCGCGCGCTTCCAGCCCCAGGGCCGCAACCTGTTCGGGCTCTCGCTCGACCAGTGGGGCACGGCCCTCGCGGTGTTCGCGGCGTGGACCTCGCTGTGGACGATCATCGGCGGCCCCAAGGGACTCGACTCGGGCGTCGGCCAGATCCTCGGTCTGATCGCCACCCTGGCGCTGGCCGCCGGCGCCCTGCTCACCCAGCGGGTCCCGGCCCTGAAGGCCCCGCTGATGAACGCGGCCGGCCCGGCCCCGTCCCCGTACGGCGCCCCCGCCCCGCAGCCCGGCTACGGCTACCCGGGCCCGGGTGCCGCGCAGCCCGGCCCCGCCCCGTTCGGCGCGCAGCCGGGCCAGCCGGCCCAGCCGTTCGGCGCCCAGCCGGGCCAGAGCCAGCCGACCCCGCCCCCGGCGTCGGGCGGCTCGGACTTCGCCCCGTTCTGGTTCGCGGTGCCGGTGGCCCGCCCCCTGTACGCGGAGGACGGCTCGTCGTCGACCATCGCCGAGCTGGCCCCCGGCACCTGGTACCTCGCGGTGGAGCAGCGCGGTCAGGCGCTGGTCGCCCAGACGCAGGACGGCCGCCGCGGCGTGCTGCAGGACACCACGGGGATCCAGCGCGGCTGACCCTCCCGGGCGACGGCCCCCCGACCGGTCTACCGGGCGGGGGGCCGTTGCCATTCCCGGACCGGGCCCGTACAGTCCGAGCGTCCAGATGGCCTGACGCGCCGTCATACGGGATGGAGGGGGTGCCATGCGGCTCGGACTGGCGCTCGGCTACTGGGGCCGCGGCCCCGACCCCCGCCATCTGGAACTGGCCCGGCAGGCCGAGCGGTTCGGCTACCACTCGGTGTGGACGGCAGAGTCCTGGGGGTCGGACGCCTTCACCCCGCTCACCTGGATCGCCGCCCACACCACCCGCGTCCAGCTGGGCACGGCCGTCGCGCAGATGGCCGCCCGCACCCCCACCGCGACCGCGATGCACGCCCTCACCCTCGACCACCTCTCCGGCGGCCGGATGATGCTGGGCCTCGGCCTGTCCGGCCCGCAGGTCGTCGAGGGCTGGTACGGGCGCCCGTTCCCGAAGAGCCCGCTGACCGCCACCCGCGAGTACGTGGAGGTCATCCGGCAGGTGCTGCGCCGGGAGGCCCCGGTGCGGCTGGACGGGCGCTTCCACGCGCACCCGTACGCCGGGCCGGACGCCACCGGGCTCGGCAAGCCGCTCAAGCCGATCGTCCACCCGCTCCGCGGCGACCTGCCCCTGCTGCTGGGCGCCGAGGGCCCGAAGAACATCGCGCAGACCGTGCGGATCGCCGACGGCTGGCTGCCGCTGTACTGGTCGCCGCGGCGCACCGAGCTGTACGAGGCGGCGCTCGCCGAGGCGGCCGAGGGGTTCCTGGTCGCGCCCATGGCGCGGGCCCGGGTCTGCGCGGACGTCGCCGAGGGGCTGCTGCCGGTGAAGGCGATGCTCGGCTTCTACATCGGCGGCATGGGCCACGCGGCCCGTAACTTCCACGCGGACCTGATGGCGCGCATGGGCTACGAGGCGGAGGCGCGGCGGATCCAGGAGCTGTTCCTCGCGGGCCGCCGCGAGGAGGCCATCCAGGCGGTCCCGGACGCCTTCGCGGACGAGATCTCGCTGGTCGGGCCGCGCGAGCGGATCGCGGAGCGGCTGGAGCTGTGGCGCGCGGGCCCGGTGACCGACCTGCTGGTGACCGCCCCCGACCCGCACACCCTGCGGGTCCTGGCCGAGCTCAACACCTGACGGGCCGTTCGATTGGGCTTCGCTCGCGCGGCCGCGGTCGGCTTCTCCGCGTTTGGCTCACTCCGCCGCGTTTGGCTTCGGGTGAGCGGGCAACCCGCCTGGCATGTCCCGAAGTTATCGCTACGGAAGCAATGAGGCGGCCCGGGTGGTGGCGATCGCGGCGGACGTGACCGCGGTCATCCTCGGGCTGTGGATCCTCTTCTCGCTCCTCGACGCCAACCGCGCGAACGACCTGGTGTCCTTCGTGCACGACGCCGCCCGGTGGCTGGCGAGCTGGTCGCACGACCTGTTCACCATGGACACCGACTGGCTGCGGACCGTGCTGAACTACGGTCTGCCCGCGCTCGTCTACCTGATCATCGGCCATGCGCTTGCCGCGCGCATCCGGCGCATATAGCACCTGCCGGGGCGGCTACCCGCAGCAGTCCGAGTCCAGCCCGCGCGGCAGCCGCTCCCCGCCGAAGACCGCCGTGGTGGCCTCGTCCCCGCCGAGCGCGGCCACCGCCAGCAGCAGCGAGCCCGCGGTCCAGGTCGTGCGCTCCTCGGGCCAGATGGCGTCGTCCTCGAAGACGTACCCGGTCCAGTACATCCCGTCCTCCGCGCGCAGCGGGGGCTGGATCCACCGCAGTATCTCCACCGCCCGGTCCGACTCCCCCATCACCCACAGCGCGAGCGCCAGTTCGCAGCTCTCGCCGCCGGTGATCCAGGGGTTGGTGGACAGGCAGCGCACGCCCAGGCCGGGGACGACGAAGCGGTCCCAGCCCTCCTCGACCCGCTCCTTGGCGGCGGCGCCGGTGAGCGCCCCGCCGAGGATCGGGTAGTACCAGTCCATCGAGTAGTGGTCCTTGTTGAGGAACCGCTCGGGGTGGCGACGTATCGCGTGCCCCAGCAGCCCGGCCGACAGCTCCCAGTCCGGCTGGGGCTCCTCCCGGTGCTCCGCGATGGCCAGGGCGCAGCGCAGCGCCTGGTAGACCGAGGAGGAGCCGGTGAGCAGCGCTTCGGTGGCCGCGGTGCCGTCGGCCTCGCGCCGCCAGCCGATCTGCCCGCCGGGCTGCTGGAGACCGAGGACGAACTCGACGGCGGCGAAGACGGTCGGCCACACGCGGTCCAGGAAGGCGTCGTCGCCGGTGGACAGGTAGTGGTGCCAGGCGCCGACGGCGACGTACGCGCAGAAGTTGGACTCCCGGGCGGGGTCGGCGGGGTGCGCGGTGTCCACCCCGGCGGCCGTGTCGGAGTAGGCGGCGCACCAGGAGCCGTCGGGGTTCTGGTGGCGGGCCAGCCAGTCGTACGCGGCCTCGGCGCGCTCCCGCTCGCCCGCCGCGTCCAGGGCCATCGCGGCCTCGATGTGGTCCCAGGGGTCGAGGTGGTGGCCGCGGAACCACGGGATGGCGCCGTCGTCGCGCTGGACGGCGGCGATGCCCGCGACGGTCCGCGCGGCCTCTTCCGCCGTCAGCACGCCGGGCAGGACGAGGCGTTCGGTGCGGCCGGGCCCGGGGCCGAAGGCCATCACGCCTCCCCCTGGGCGGGGGTGTGCGGCTTGGTCGCGTAGGCCACAAAGCTCTTGCCGACGAGCGGGTTCAGGGCCCGCTCGGCGAGCCGGGTGGCCAGGGGCTTCTTCATGATGTCCCACACCAGGAGCTTGTGGTACGCGCGCACGGGCAGGGCCTTGTCGTTGTCCACGCCGAAGGCGCACTTGAGCCACCAGTAGGGGCTGTGCAGCGCGTGGGCGTGGTGGGTGCCGTAGGGGCGCAGCCCGGCCTCGCGCATCCTGGCCAGGAGTTCGTCGGCGCGGTAGATGCGGATGTGGCCGCCCTCGACCTCGTGGTACGCGTCGGACAGCGCCCAGCAGACCTTCTCCGGCCCGTAGCGGGGGACGGTGACGGCGATCCGGCCGCCGGGCCGCAGCACCCGCACCATCTCGGCCAGCACGCCCTTGTCGTCGGGGATGTGCTCCATCACCTCGGAGATGATGACGACGTCGAAGCTGTCGTCGGGGAAGGGCAGGGCCAGCGCGTCGCCCTCCATGGCGGTGGCGGTGGCGCCCGCGGGGGCCTCGCCGGCCTCCTTCATGGCGGCGAACCACTTGGCGACTTCGCGGATCTCCTCGCCGTTGCGGTCCAGGGCGACGACCCGAGCGCCGCGCCGGTAACACTCGAAGGCGTGCCGGCCGGCGCCGCAGCCCAGGTCGAGGACGCGATCGCCGGGGGCGAGCGGGAAGCGGGAGAAATCGACGGTCAGCACGGTGATCTGCCTTCTGATCAGGGGCTTGGGGGCGGGGCTTCAGACGGGGCGGCGGGTGGTACCGCGGGCGGCGCCGCGTGCGGCGGGCCGGGCCCGGAGGGGGCCGGCCCCGGCCGCGATGGCCTCCCGGTACCGCTCGACCGTGCCGATCGCGGCCCGCTCCCAGGTGAAGCGCGCCAGGACCCGCTCGCGGCCCGCCGCGCCCAGCTTCCGGCGCAGCTCCGCGTCGCCCAGGAGCCGGGTGAGCGCGGCGGCGAGCGCTCCCGGGTCGCCGGGCGGCACCGCCAGGCAGGTCTCGCCGTCGGGCCCGGCGACCTCGGGGATCGCGCCGCCGGTGGTGGCGACCAGCGGGGTGCCGGTGGCCATGGCCTCGGCGGCGGGGAGCGAGAACCCCTCGTACAGGGAGGGCACACAGGCGATCTGCGCCCCGCGCACCAGGTCGACGAGTTCGGCGTCGCTGATGCCCTTGACGAAGTCGACGGCGCCCTCGACCCCGTACCGGGCCATGGCCTCGGCCACCGGCCCGGTCCCGGGACGCTTGCCGACGACGACCAGGTGGGCGTCCGGGTTCTCGGTGCGGACCTTCGCGAGCGCCTCCACGAGGTGGACCAGCCCCTTGAGGGGGACGTCCGCGCTGGAGGTGGTGACGATCCGGCCGGGCACCTCGGGCACGGCGGGGTCGGGGGAGAACAGCCGGGTGTCGGCGCCTATGTGCACGACGTGGACCCGGCTCGGGCGCACCCCGAGGTGGTCGACGATCTCCCGGCGGGAGGAGCCGGAGACGGTGAGCACGGAGGGCAGCCGGCGGGCCACCCGCTTCTGCATCCGGGTGAAGCCGTACCAGCGGCGCAGCGAGGCGCGGCGCTTCCAGTCGGGCGCGGCGTCCAACTCCAGCCGCCGGTCCACGGTGATGGGGTGGTGGATGGTGGTGACCAGCGGGAAGCCGACGCGGTCCAGGCCCAGCAGGCCGTAGCCGAGGGTCTGGTTGTCGTGGACGACGTCGAACTGGCCGCGGCGGGCGGCCAGATGGCGGCGGGCGCGCAGGCTGAAGGTCAGCGGCTCGGGGAAGCCGCCGGTCCACATGGTGGCGACCTCCAGGGCGTCGATCCAGTCGCGGTATTCCTCGCGGCGGGGCGTGCGGAAGGGGTCGGGCTGCCGGTAGAGGTCGAGGCTGGGCAGCTCGGTGAGGGTGACCCCCTCCTGCTCGTCGAGGACCGGGTACGGCTGGGCGCCGATGACCTCGACGGTGTGGCCGAGCCGGGCGAGTTCGCGGGAGAGGTGGCGTACGTAGACGCCCTGGCCACCGCAGAAAGGATTCCCCTTGTAGGTGAGCAGCGCGATCCGCAGCGGTCGGTCCGGATCCCCGCGGACGCCCGGGTCGGTATCCCCTTCGGTGACCTTTCCCGTATCCCCTTCGGCGACCTCGCCGGTATCCCCGTCGGTGACCTCGCCGGTATCCCCTTCGACTTCGACGGCGGCTGGAGGCGTGTCGGGAAGCGGTCCGGTCCCGGTCTCCTGCGCGGCCTCAGCGGTCACTCGCGCCCCCTCCTAGGTGCAGCTCTGCGGGAGCGTAACCGCTCGCGTTTCTCTAGAACAAGTTTCACTATCGGATCGCCCGAGAAGTCTCGAAGATACCTGGTCAGCACACCGGCCCCGGCGCCGGGACGGGTGATCCGTACCACTTGACCGCAGGTCGGGGCATTCGGGCGGAGCGGGGGGCGGTCGCGTCGATACTCGCCAGTAGACCTTTACCTGTCCCAACTGGGCAAACGCCGGTGTGGACGGCGGGCCGCCGCGCTAACCTAGAACGAGTTTCAGTGACCCGTCGGCGCTTTCCGCCCCGGCACGCGCGGTCGGCCGGCCGCCGGCGGATCACACTTGTACCGCACCGAAGTGAGACAGATGACCGCAGAAGCCAAGCCTGCCTCCCTGCAGCTGACCGAGCGGCAGGAGGCGCGCCGCCGGCGGATCCTGCACGCCAGCGCCCGGCTGGCCAGCCGTGGCGGCTTCGACGCGGTGCAGATGCGCGAGGTCGCCGAGAACTCGGGCGTGGCCCTCGGCACGCTCTACCGCTACTTCCCCTCCAAGGTCCATCTGCTGGTGGCCACCATGCAGGACCAGCTCCAGCACATGCACGAGACGCTGCGCAAGCAGCCGCCGACCGACGAGCAGCCGGCCGCCCGGGTCGCCCACACCCTCATGCGCGCCTTCCGGGCGCTCCAGCGCGAGCCCCATCTCGCGGACGCGATGGTCCGGGCCCTGACCTTCGCGGACCGCTCGGTGAGCCCAGAGGTGGACACCGTCTCCCGGCTCACCACCGCGATCATCCTCGACGCGATGGGGCTGGACGGGCCGCCGACGCCGGAGCAGCTCTCCGCCGTGCGCGTCATCGAGCACACCTGGCACTCGGCGCTCATCACCTGGCTGTCGGGGCGGGCCTCCATCGCCCAGGTGAAGATCGACATCGAGACCGTCTGCCGCCTCATCGACCTCACCGCGCCGCGCCGGCCGTGAGCGCCGCGCCGGCCGGGGGTGAGGGTCGGGGGCCGGGGGCCGGGCAGCGCGTCCGGGGCGCAGGAGGCGCGCGCCGGGGCGGACACGGGCAAACGAGCTGTTCCATGCGCCGGTGCGCCCCCCGTTGGCTCAATATGCGCGTTCATGACAGGGGCAACCCCGGTAGGCATCAACGATGCCCGGGACCGGGCGAACCGCACGGGTTGGAGGGACCGTACGTGATCCGCGTACTTCTGGTGCACGACTCCTGCTTGTTGAGATCGGCGTTGGCGGCACTGATCGAAGCCGAACCGGACATGGAGGTGACGACCACATCATGGTGTGACGCGCGTGGCCGAGTCCACGCGACACGACCGCACGTATGCGTGGTGGACACGGACTGTCCGGGCTCCGGGAGAGCCACGAGAAGAGGGGAGTTAGGGAGGATATCCAGCGAGATATCGGGCAAGGACGGCCGGTGCGAGCTGCTGGTGCTGGCGGACGCGGAGCGGCCGGGCCCGCTGCGCCGCGCCCACGAGGCGCGGGCGCTCGGCTACATCGACCGGAACGCCCCGCCGGCCCGGCTGCTGGACGGCATCCGGCGCGTCGCGAACAAGGAGCGGTTCATCGACGACTCATTGGGCTATGGCTTTCTCCAGGCGGCCCGGATGCCGCTGACGGAGCGTGAACTGAGCGTGCTCTCACTCGCCGCCGAAGGCGCCTCGATCCCCGAGATCGCCCGCAGCCTGCATCTGTCCAACGGCACCATACGCAACTACATGGCCGCGATCACCCGTAAGACCGGGGCGCGCAACCGCGTGGACGCCATCCGTATCTCGCAGGGCGAGGGCTGGGTCTGAGGGCCCGGCGTCCGAGTGTCCGGGGCCTGACTGTCCGGGGCCTGACTGTCCGGGGCCTGAGGGCCCGGCGTCCGACCAGTTCCCCGCGAGATCGCGGTAGAGCGCCGAACTCTCCAACAGCTCGGCGTGACGGCCGCAGACCGTGTGCCGCCCGTCCATGACCAGCACCCGCTCGGCGCGCCGCGCCGAGCTGACGCGATGGGCGATCACGATCAGCGTGGTGCCGGGGCGCCGCGCGAAGGCCCGCTCCGCGCGGGCCTCGGCAGCCGGGTCGAGATGGCAGGTGGCCTCGTCGAGCAGCACGACGGGGGCGGGCGAGAGATAGGCGCGGGTGAGCGCGATCAACTGGCGCTCACCGGCGGACAGGGCGGCCGGGTCGACCTCGGCGTACGGCCCGCCGACCCGGGCCAGCAGCGCGTCGAGCCCCATGGCCTCGGCCGCCGCCGCCAGCTCGGCGTCCGGGGGGACCGGGGCCGGGCCCGCGTCCGTCCCCCCGCCCGTCCCCCCACCCCTCACCGGGCACAGATAGCGGAGGTTGTCGGCGAGCGTGCCGGAGAAGACGTACGCCTCCTGGGGGATCAGCACCCGGGAGGCGGCCCGGGTCCCGGCCTGCGACGCGGAGCCCGGCCCCCGTACGGGCTCCCCGCACACCCGGATCTCGCCCGAACGCGGCTCGAGCAGCCCCGCGATCAGCCCCGCCAGCGTGGACTTGCCGATCCCGCTCGGCCCGACCACGGCCAGATGCCCGCCCGCCGGGACGTCCAGGTCCAGGCCCTCGACGACGGGCGCGGCCCGGTCGCCGTACGCGAAGGTGACCGAGCGCAGTTCGACGGCGAGCGGAACGCCCCCCGCCGCGGCGCGAGGCGCCGTCCCGCGCGCCGGAGCATGCCCCGGCGCCGCCCCGCCCGGCGCCGGGTCCGCCGTAGCGGGAGCCCCCGCGTCCGCGTCCGCCCCCGCGTCCGCCCCGGCGTCCCGCGTCGGGGGGCCGATGAGGCGGCGTACGACGACCGCGAGGCGCGAGCCGCCCGTGCCGAGGGCCTGCATCAGGCTTTGGAGGGCGGGCAGCAGCGACTGCTGGAGGTAGGCCAGCGCGCCCACCAGCGCGCCCGTCGTGACCCCCCGCCCCAGCAGCCACGGGGCGGACACCAGCAGCAGCACGACGGGCAGCCGGCCGCCGAGCCCGGTGGCGAGCACGCGGACCACGCCCCAGCGGGCCAGGGAGCGTGCCGCCTGGTACTCGGCGTCGATCCGCTCGGCCGCGTCCGCCCCGACCGGCTCCTCCGCCCCGGCCGCGGTGATGTCCCGCAACCCGGAGGCAACGGCGCCCAGCGTTTCCGCGATGCGCTCGTCGGCCTCCAGGAACGCCTCCTGGCGGCGGGCCATCGGGCGCAGCGTCGCCAGGAACAGCGCCAGTCCGAGGAGGAGCGGGGGGAGGACGACGAGCAGCAGGACCGGGGCGAGCGAGAAGAGTCCGACCAGGGCGCCGGCCGCGACGAACACGAACGAGCGGGAGACCATGACCAGGCCCGCGAAGGTGTCGCGGGCGATCTCCACCTGGTGGGTGAGCCGGGACACCGCCGTCACGCCCCCGCCGCCACCGGCGGTGCCGTACGCGCCACCGCCATCGCCACCGGCCCCGCTGCCCGCGTCCCCGACGGCCCGCGCCACCACGCGCCGTACGAGCGCGTCGCGCAGGGGCTCGACGAGGTCGGCCATCGCGCGGTAGACGCGGCCGGTGCCGTACGCGCCGAGGGCCACCGCGAGCGCGGCGAGGCCCAGCCAGGCCAGCCCGGTGCCGCGCTCCCCCGCCAGGAATCCGTCGTCCAGCGCCCGGGCCAGCGCGTATCCGCCCAGGAACGTCTGCCCGGACTCCAGCACCGACCACACGGCGAGGCACAGCAGCACACGGCGTCGCCCGCGCAGAAAGCGAATGCCCTGGGCATATGGCCCGGGCCTACCTCCGCGCACCCCGGTGCGGCGGCCCTTTTGGGCCGGGCCGGTTTCAGCCACCTTGAACGCCCCCGTCCGTTTGCGCCTCCCGGGACACCTCCGGCTCATCGGCCACCTCCGGCCCACCGGACACCTCCGGCCCACCGGACACCCGCGCCTCTCCGGATGCCTCCGGTAGGTCCGGCGCGGCGAACACCGCCCGGTACCCGGCCAGTTCCCACAGCTCGGCGTGGCTCCCCACCGCCCGTACGCGCCCGCCCTCCAGCCAGACCACCAGATCCGCGCGGGCCGCCGTCGCCGCGCGGTGGGCGACGATCACCCGGGTGCGGGGCCGGGCGCCGAGGAGGCGGCCGGACAGGGCCCGGGACACCCGCAGCTCGGTGACGGTGTCCAGGCTCGATGTGGCGTCGTCCAGGATCAGCAGCCGGCCGTCGTGGGCGAAGGCCCGGGCCAGGCCGAGGCGTTGGGTCTCGCCGCCCGACAGCGGTGCGTCCGCGCAGGGGGTGGCGTAGCCGTCGGGGAGCAGCCGTACGAAGTCGTCGGCGCAGGCCGCGCGCGCCGCCTCGGTGACCCGCCCGGGCGGCGGCGGGGCGGGGCCGAGCGCGATGGTCCCCCCGATCGTGCCGCCGAGCAGCGCCGGGCGTTCGAAGGCGTAGCCGATGGCGCGGCGCAGCGCGTCGTGGCCGAGTTCGGGCAGCGGCACGCCGTCGAGCAGCACCTCGCCGCCGTCCGGGTCGGCGAGCCGCCCGGCGATCGCGGCCAGCGTCGACTTGCCGGAGCCGGAGCGGCCGACCACGGCGGCGCAGCTTCCGCCGGGCACCACCAGGTCCACGCCGCGCAGCACCGTACGTCCGCCGCGCACCGCCTCGACGCCGCGCAGCTCCAGCGTCCCGTCCCCCGGCGGCAGCGGGCGCGTGCCGTACGCGGTGGCGGGCTCGGCGAGGACGGGGGCGAAGCGCAGGGCGGCGGTGCGGCTGCGCACCAGGCCGTTGAGGTGGCCGACCAGCATGCCGATGCCGGTGGCCAGCACGGCGTAGCGGGCGGCGGCCAGCAGGCTGCCGACGCTGAGCTGACCGGACGTCAGCCGCAGCCCCGCCACGGCGAGGACGGCGATCTGCAGGAGCGGGACGATCGCGGCCGCCCACGCGGCGGAGCGGCCCTGGACCTGCCACATGCGCCGTCCCTGGCGGCCGAGTTCGGGCAGTGGCGCGAGCACCCGCGTCCGCTCCCGGCCGGCCGTCCCGGCCGCCGCGATGGTCCGCGCCCCGCCCAGCGCCTCGACGAGACGGCCCGCGATCTCGCCTTGGCTCTGCTGGTAGCGGGCGACGCTGTCGGTGGTGTCCCGGATGAAGGTGCGCAGCAGGACGGCGAGGAACGGCAGCCCGACCAGGAAGGCGAGGGCGAGCCACGGGTCGATGAGCGCCAGCGCGACCAGTCCGCCGACCGGGGTGACGACGGCGGCGAGCGCGGAGGCGAGCGCGGTGGGCGCGGTCCCGGCCTGCGCGGCGTTGCCCACGAGCCGGGTCACCAGGTCTCCGGGCGGGAGCCGCCGGTCCGCACGCGGCCCGGCGGAGAGGGTGTGGCGCAGCAGGCGGCGGCGCAGCCAGGCGACACAGCGGGCGCTGGTGGTGCCGGTGAGCAGCGAGTCCAGCGCGTCCAGTACGACGAGCAGACAGGTGAGGCCTGCGCCGGCCAGCACCCAGCGGCGGGCCTCGGCGCCGTGGGGGGCGGCGAGCAGCAGGTCGAGGGCGTGACCGAGGACGGCGGGGAGGGCGAGGCCGGCGGCGGCGGACGCGGTGGTGAGGCAGAACACGGCGGCCACGCGGCCGGCGCTGTGCCGCAGCACCCCCCGCAACAGCCGGTCCCCCGCCCCGCCGGTGGCCTTCCCGGGCGCGGCGGGTGCCTCGGGCGCCTCGGCTGCGGTGGTGGCGCCGGGGGCCTCGGCGGCGTCGGTGGTGTCGGGGGTGCTGGAAGGGGCCATGCGCGGCAGGTCCTCGACTCCTCGCGGGTGGGCTGGTTCGGTCGGCCGCCCGGCCGGAGGCGGTCGGACCCGCGCCGGTCCGGAAGCCCGGCGCGGGACCGCGGCCCGGCGGGGCGGGCCCCGCCGGAGTGACGCCCGTGCGGGGACGCGGCCCCGGGCGGGTCGTTCCGCCGGGGCCGCGTCGCGCGGGACCGTCAGATCACAGGCACAGCAGCTGGCTGACCGCGCTGTGCTTGTCGCAGAGCAGCAGGCTCACGCTGCTCTCGCCGCCGCCACCGCCGCCGAAGCTCTCGGACTCCTCGGTCTCGAGCGTCTGGAGGTCAAGCAGAGTCATGTCTGTTCCTCTCTCTCAATTTCCCTGGGGATGGGTTTCCTTGATACGGCCCCCGTGCGTGGGAGCCGGTCCTTGGGGCCGCCGCAGGGGCGGCAGGAAGGGCAGGCCGACCGGTCCGTCGTGCGGCTGCCCGCAGGCCGCGCCGAGCGCGAGCAGACAGCCCGCGGTCCCGGTGGCCAGGTCCATGGAAAGGCGCATCATCTGCTCGCCGGGGAAGGCGAGGTGGCCCTGGTACGGCACGGCGTACCAGCCCAGGGCCTCGATCTGGGCGGCGAGCCGTTCGGGCGCGAGCCGCGGGGTGGTGGTGCGGCCGAGGTGCAGCACCATTCCGGCGCGGCCGTTGAACAGCCCCGGCTGGGCGTAGTAGCGCAGGGACGCCGCGGCCACGATGCCGGCGCGGGCCGCCTCGAAGTCCTCGTCGGCGCGGTGGGCGAGCCAGCCGTCGAGGACCATCCCGATCCCGACGCTCCCCGCGCCCAGGTACGGCATGGTGCGGAAGCCCTCGTCGACGAGCAGGGCGCCGTGGCGGTCCGGGACGCAGCGGTCCAGGTCCTGGCGGAGCGCGGTGGCGGCGAGGTCGAGCAGCGCGGGGTCGCCGGAGTGTTCGTACAGCCGCAGGAAGAGCAGCGCCGGGCCGGTCGCGCCGTGCAGCAGCCCGGCCCGGTCGCCGGTCAGCCGGCGCCCGCCGGCGGCGTCCCCGCCCGGTCCGCCGCCGCCCGGCCCGCCGCCGACAGCCCCGTCGAGTGCGTCCGCGAGCAGCCGCGCCGCCTCGTCGGCCCGCTCGCGCAGCCCGGCCTCGCCGGTCGCGCGGGCGAGGTGGTCGAGCGTCAGGCCGAGACCGGCGAGTCCGCCGTGCAGGTCGGGGCCGAGCCGCTGCCACTTCTCGTCCAGGACCCGGGCGATGACCTCCACCGCGCGGTCGGTGTGCCCGAGCCGCTCCAGGACGTACGCCACGCCCGCGAGCCCGTCGTAGAAGCCGAGCGGGGTGCCGCGCGGGGGCGGGGCGGTGTGCTTCAGCAGCCACTCCTCCCCCGCCTCGTACCGCCCGGCGCCGGTCAGGTCGAGCGCGTGGAGGACTCCTGCCGCCCCGTGCGCCACCCCGAGGCCGCCGCCGTCGGCGAACTGGCCGATGTCGCCGGGGAAGAGCCGGTCGTCGCGCTCGGGGGTGGCCGAGGCGCGGATGGCGCGGGCCATCGAGTCACGGCTGCGGGGCCAGTCGGCGGGGCCCACCGGCACGTACGACGCGCCGCCGCCCCTCACCACCCGGCCGCCACCACTGGCCGCCGCGCCCGGGCCACCATTCGCGACCGCTCCCGCGCCGCCACCGCTCGCGACCGCTCCCGCGCCCCCGCCAACCCGCACGGGCGATCCCTCGCCGCCGTGCTCCGCGCCCGCGATCACTTCCACCGCCTCGTCCAGGAAGGCCCGGTCGAGGGGGAACAGCGCGGCCGCCACCTCCGCCAGGTGCGCGGCCTTCCCGCGGTCCACCACCAGCAGCGTGGTCATCGGGACGAAGAGGGCGAGCCGCAGACACGCGAGGGCGTAGCGGTCCACCTCGAAGCCCCTGCGGTCGGGCGGCGCGACGAAGCCGGGGTGGGCGATGGCCTGCCGCCGCCCCTCGCTGATGTGGGCGGCCGCCTCGAAGTCCAGCAGCATGACGGAGGACTCGTCGGGGCTGACCATGATGTTGAACATGTGCAGGTCGTTGAAGACCACCCCGCGCCCGTGGACGGCCGCCACGGCCTCCTCGACCGCTCCGTGGATCCGCAGCGCCCAGCGGGTGTAGTCGGCGACGGCGGCCGGGTCCGGCTCGGCGGCCAGCAGCGGGTGGCGCCTGGCGAAGAAGGAGTTGAGGGTGCGGCCCGCCACGTGGTCCATGACCAGGAAGCGGTGGTCGCCGAGGGTGAACCAGTCGCGCACCTCCGGCGCCACGCCCAGCCCCGACAGCCGCTCCAGCGCGGCCTTCTCCCGCTCCAGGCGGGTGACGGCGTCCGCCCCGTCGGAGGCGAGCCCCGCGTACGGGCGGGCCTCCTTGAGGACCACCTTCTCACCGCTGCGCGTGTCCGTCCCCACATACACCCCGCCGCCGTTGGAGAAGTGCAGGGCCTTCTCGATGCGGTACGGCAGATCGGCGACCGTGGTGGCGTTGCGGGCGGCCAGCTGCGGCGCGAGGAAGTCGGGCAGCGTCACCCACGCGGGGACGTGGAAGGCCGGGTCGCGGCGGTCCGGGACGAGCTTGCCGGACGGGTCCTCGATGGCGGGCACGAGCGTGCCTCCGCCGGCCGCCTCATCGACGCAGTAGCGCTGTGCGAATCCGCCGTACCGCACATACAGCGGGCCGTCCTGCCAGCGCAGATCGGTCAGGATGTACGGGCCCGGCTCGCCCTCGAGCAGCTCGCCCAATTCCTTCAGAACGGTGTGGAGTTCCGCCTCGTCCGCCGGGTAGACGGTGGCGAACTTCCCACTGGAGCCGCGTCCCGCGTACTTGGAGTTGCGCAGGTGAAGGGCGTGCGCGGTGGGCACGAATTTGAAGGGTATTTCCCGGGGTACGCAGTAGTCCCAGACCTTGGCGGCGGCCTTTTCCGCGTTGTCGAGGCAGGCCGAGACATGCACCTTCCAGCCCTGGGCGGGCCGGCCCGGCCGCGGAGTGCCGTCCGGCAGCACGGGGTTGACGTGCAGCCAGTCCCCGGAGACGAAGGTCTTCCACCCTTCGGGGACGGCGCGCTGGGCGGCCTCGAAGAAGGCGTCGGAACTCGCGCCGGAGTTCGCGCCGGAGTTCGCGCCGGCCCGGCGCCCCGCGGACAGTCGGTCGGGGGTCTCATAGAAATATCTGTCGGCTAGACAGAAGACCTCATACCTTTTGTCCATCGAGTCCCCCTCGGCGTGATGGGCTAGAGATTTCCACGCCACTACCGAGTGGGAACAGTCACATCCGTCACGAAGAGACCGTGCAATACGCACGAGTAGGTTCGATGGACTGGCGTTTGGAATGCGAGTTCGGAATCTTAGTTCGAAATACCAGTTCGAAACAGCCTATTCGAATTCGCGTGCGATGTGTAGGCCCGGGCCGGGCCGCACCGGCACTCCGTCATTCCTCCGGCGGGTACACCGGCTCGCCCCGGGAGCCGCCCTCCACGAGACGGATGGCGATGGCCTCGACCGGACAGCCCTCGGCCGCCGCCAGCACCGCCTCCGACGCGTCCGTCTCCGGGGCGACCGGGTGCGCCTGCCGTGTCGCGTCGAGCCGGAACCCGCCGGGCGCGGTGCTCGCGCACAGCCCCGAGCCGATGCACACGCCGCGGTCCACCTCGACGTACCAGCGGTCCCCCATCAGCCCTGCCCCCCGTCCCCACCCCGCTCGCCGTCCCAGCCCTGCGGCAGGTGGATCATCTTGTGCTCCAGGTACGACGAGAAGCCCTCGGGCCCGAACTCCCGCCCCAGGCCCGAGTTCTTGTAGCCGCCGAACGGCCCGAGCATGTCGAGGCTGAAGGTGTTCACGGAGTAGGTGCCGGTGCGGATGCGGCGCGCGATCTCGATGCCGTGCGCCACGTCCGAGGTCCACACGCTGCCGGACAGGCCGTAGTCGGAGTCGTCGGCGATGCGCACCGCCTCCTCCTCGTCCCCGTACGGCAGCAGGCAGATGACCGGCCCGAAGATCTCCTCGCGGGCGATGCGCATGGCGTTGTCGACGTCACCGAACAGGGTCGGCTCGACGTACCAGCCCTTCTCCAGGGCCGCCGGACGCCCGCCGCCCGTCAGCACCTTGGCGCCCTCCCGCTGCCCGATGGCGATGTAGTCCAGCGACCGCCGCTGCTGGCGCCGCGCCACCAGCGGGCCGACCTGGGTCGCGGGGTCCAGCGGGTCGCCGACGACCAGGGCCGAGGCGGCGGCCGTGAGGCGCTCGGCGATCTCGTCGTAGTGGGCGCGCGGGGCCAGGATGCGGGTCTGGGCCACGCACGCCTGCCCGTTGTTCATCCACGCGTTCGGCACGATCCCGGCGACCGCCGCCTCCAGGTCGGCGTCCGGCAGGATCACCGCGGCCGACTTCCCGCCCAGTTCCAGGGTCACCCGGGTCAGGTTGCGCGAGGCGACCTCCATGACCCGCTTGCCGCCCGCCACCGAGCCGGTGAAGGACACCTTGTCCACGCCCGGGTGGCCGACCAGGTACTCGCTGACCTCGCGGTCCGCCGGGAGGATCGACAGCACCCCTTCCGGCAGCCCGGCCTCGGCCACGATCTCGGCCAGGACGTAGGAGTCCAGCGGGGTCTCCGGCGAGGGCTTGAGGATCACCGAGCAGCCGGCCAGCAGCGCGGGCGCCAGCTTCGCCGCCGCCGTGAACTGCGGGACGTTCCACGGCACCACGGCCGCCACCACCCCGACCGGCTCGCGCCGCACCAGCAGCGGCCCCAGGACGCCGGCCCGCCGCTCCTCGAAGACGAAGCCGCGCGCCACCGTGATCGCGGCGTCCCACACCATCAGCGCGCCGAGCGCCTGGCCCAGGACGCTCCAGGAGTACGGGGAGCCGTTCTGCGCGCTGATGAGCCTGGCGATCTCCTCGTGGCGGGCGGCGACGGCGTCCTTGACGCGGGTGACGACCGCGATCCGCTCCTCCAGCGACGCCCGGGCCCAGGGCCCCTCCTCGAAGGCGGTGCGCGCCGCCGCGACCGCCCGGTCCACGTCCGCGCGCGAGGCGTGCGGCACCCGCCCGATGACCGCCTCGGTGTGCGGCGAGACGACCTCGATCACCTCCGCGCCGGCCGGGTCGGCCGGCACGCCGCCGATGAAGAGCTGCCCGTGCTCGATGAGGTCGCTCATCGCCGTTGCCTCCCGCCGGGGTCCACCAACGTGGCGCCGCATTTCTGACGCCCCATCAGAACTGATACCAGTTCTAGTTATCGTGGGCAATGCTTGCGATGCTGGCGTTGCTCGCACACGACCCGGAGAAGGGACGGCCATGACGGGGGTAACGGATCACGGCGGCGGGGTGTGGAGCATTCCGGTCCCCATCCCGGACAACCCGCTCGGCCACACCCTCGTCCACCTCCTCGACACCGACCGCGGTCCGGTCCTCGTCGACACCGGCTGGGACGACCCCACCGCCTGGGACACCCTCGCCACCGGCCTGGCCGCCTGCGGCACCTCGGTGGCCGAGGTCCACGGCGTGCTCGTCACCCACCACCACCCCGACCACCACGGCCTGTCCGCCCGGGTCCGCGAGGCCTCCGGCGCGTGGATCGCCATGCACGCCGCAGACGCCGAGGTCGTACGCCGCAGCCGCGAGGCCGAGCCCACCCGCTGGCTCGACTACCTCGCCGGGAAGCTCGCCGCCGCCGGAGCCCCCGAGGAGCACCTGGCCCCCCTGCGCGCGGCCCGCGCCGCGGGCCGCGCGGACGCCCTCCCCGGCACCCGCGCCGCCCAGCCCGACCGCCATATCGCGCCCGGCGAACTGCTCGACCTGGCCGGGCGCCGGCTGCGCGCCATCTGGACCCCCGGCCACACCCCCGGCCATGTCTGTCTGCACCTCGAAGAGGCCCACCCGGCGGCCGGCGAGGGCCTGCCCGGCCACGGCCGGCTCTTCTCCGGCGACCACCTGCTGCCCGGAATCAGCCCGCACATCGGCCTGTACGAGGACCCCGACGACGCGACCGTCACCGACCCCCTCGGCGACTACCTGGACTCCCTGGAGCGGGTGGCCGCCCTCGACCCGGCCGAGGTGCTCCCCGCCCACCAGCACGCCTTCACCGACGCCCCCCGCCGCGTACGGGAGCTGCTGCGCCACCACGAGGAGCGCCTGGCCGGGCTGCGCGGCCTGCTGCTGGCCGCGCCCCTGACGCCCTGGCAGCTCGCCGAGGCCATGGAGTGGAACCGCCCCTGGGCCGACATCCCCTACGGGTCGCGCAACATCGCGGTCTCGGAGGCCGAGGCGCATCTGCGGCGCCTGGTGAAGCTGGGCCGGGCGGAGCCGGTGCCGGGCACGGATCCGGTGGCGTACCAGGCGAGATGAATCCCCGCAGAAGGGTGGAGGCACCGCTGATCCACGGCTAGCCTTACCCCGCTCGGCCGGGCCGTACAGCGTCTCCGCCCCGCGGGACCGAGCCGTGCCCTCCCCCACTGCCCTGCACTGTCATGCCTAGTTCGTTCGAGCGCCACCCAGGAGCACGTGTGCCGATCTCCACCCCCGACTCCGGTCCGACCCCGCCCCCCGGCTGCCCCGCGCACTCCGCCGGGGGCCCGGCCCCGGCCGGCCCCGAGTCCCTGTACGGCCCCGAGTTCGCCGCGAACCCGTCCGCCGTCTACGCCCGGCTGCGCGCGTACGGGCCCGTCGCACCCGTGGAGATCTCCCCCGGCGTCCACGCCTCGCTGGTCACCAGCTACGCCACCGCCCTGGAGATCATGCGCAACACCGAGACCTTCCCGAGGGACCCGCGCCGCTGGGAAGCGCTCAACGACGGCACGGTCCCCATGGACAGCCCGGTCGTCCCGATGATGATGTACCGGCCCAACCCCATGTACACCGACGGCGAGGAGCACGAGCGGTACCGCGGCGCGGTCTCCGACACCCTCAACCGGCTGAACCCGCACGCCCTGCGCACCTACGTCGAGGAGAGCGCCGACCTGCTCATCGACCTCTTCGGCCCCGAGGGCGAGGCCGAACTGCTCAGCGAGTACTGCGCCCGGCTGCCGCTGCTCGTCTTCAACCAGCTCTTCGGCTGCCCGCCCGAGCTGAGCGAGACACTGGTCAAGGGCATGGCCTCGCTCCTGGACGCCAGCGAGGACGCGGTGGACGCCAACGCCGTCCTCGTCGACACCCTCCTCGCGCTGATCGCCCTGAAGCGGCGCGAACCCGGGGCGGACATCACCTCCTGGCTGCTGGCCCACCCCGCCCGGCTCAGCGACGAGGAGATGATCAGTCAGCTCATCCTCCTCACGGGCGGCGGTGTCGAGCCCGTGAAGAACCTGATCTGCAACGCGCTGCGGCTGCTGCTGTCCGACGACCGCTTCGCGGGCGATCTGTCGGGCGGCACCATGCCGGTGGACGAGGCGCTCGACGAGGCGCTGTGGACCGACCCGCCGCTCGCCAACTACGCCACTCACTTCCCGGTCCGCGACATCACCATCGGCGGACACCGGGTGGCCAAGGGCACCCCTGTCCTCATCAGCATGGCCGCCGCCAACAACGACCCGCAGCTGGTCTCCGACCGCCGCGGCAACCGCGCCCACCTCGCGTTCGGCGCGGGCCCGCACGCCTGTCCCGCGAAGGACCCCGCGCGGATCATCGCCTCCACCGCCGTCGAGAAGCTCCTGGACCGCGTCCCGGACATCGAGCTGACCGTCGACCCCCGCCAACTCCAGTGGCGCCCCGGCCCGTTCCACCGGGCCCTGGCCGCTCTGCCTGTGCGTTTCCCCCCGGTAGCCGCCAAGTACGATGCGACCGGCGTCACAGCGACCGACCAGAATCCCGGAGGCAGCGCATGGAACTCCAGTCGAGACCCCTCGACCTCCGCCCTCTCGTCCTCGACCCCGAAGGACGCGACGTCCACGGAGAAGGAGCGCGGCTCCGCGAACGCGGTCCAGCGACCCTGGTGGAACTCCCTGATCGCGTGGTGGCGTGGGCGATAACCGAGCCCACCCTCCTCAAACGGCTGCTCACCGACCCACGCGTCTCCAAGGACCCCCGGCTCCACTGGCCCCAGTACATCAACGGTGAGATCCCCCCGACCTGGCCCCTGATCGGCTGGGTCGCGGTGGAGAACATGTTCACCGCGTACGGCGCCGACCACACCCGGCTGCGCAGGCTCGTCGCCAAGGCCTTCACCACCCGCCGAACGGCCGCGCTGCGCCCCCGTATCGAGCAGCTGGTGTCCGGGCTGCTGGACGACCTCGCGGCCAGCGGCCCCGACACGGCGGTCGACCTGAAGGCGGCGTACTGCCACACCCTCCCCATCGCCGTCATCTGTGAGCTGCTCGGCATCCCCGAGGGCGAGATGCGCGAGCGCGAGCTGGGGTACGTCGACACCATATTCCGCACGACCGCGACCCCCGAGGAGGCCGGCGCCGCCTTCCAGGGGCATGAGGCGCTGCTGCGGGAACTGGTCGCGTTCAAACGGAACGCCCCCGGCGACGACATCACCACCGAACTGATCTCCGTCCGCGACGAGGACGGTTCCCGCCTCAACGAGCAGGAACTCGCCGACACCGTCGGCCTGCTCATCGCCGCGGGGTTCGAGACCACGGTCCAGCTCCTCGACCAGGCCGTCACCGCCATGCTGACCCACCCCGACCAGTTCGCCCTGGTCCGCTCGGGCCAGGCCTCCTGGGACGACGTCATCGAGGAGACGCTGCGCGCCCAGCCCCCGGTGGCCAATGTGCCGCTGCGCTACGCCGTGGAGGACATCGAACTCGAGGACGTCACCATCAAGAAGGGCGACGCGATCCTCCTCTCCATCACCGCCGTCAACCGCCACCCCGACCTCCACGGCGACCGGGCCGACCAGTTCGACATCACCCGCGCCGTCAAGGAGCACCTGGCCTTCGGCCACGGCGTCCACTACTGCCTGGGCGCCCCCCTGGGCCGACTCGAGGCCCAGATCGCCCTCCCCGCCCTCTTCGACCGCTTCCCGGACCTCCGGCTCGCGGTCCCCCAGGAGGAGCTCCGCCCCCTGCCCACCCTCATCTCCAACGGCCACCAGACGCTCCCGGTACTCCTCGGCGCCGACGCGGCCGCGACCCCCAACGCCGACCCGGCCGCCTGACGACCGCCCCGGGGAGCGCCCACACGCTCCCCGGGCCCGGCCCCGCGATCGACGGCCACGTCTGCGCGTGCGTGAGGGCGCGCGCGTGACCTTCCGTATACGGGAACCCGATGGAGGCGTAAGCCTCGGCGTCCGTGCGGGGGATAACCCCCGGCACCGCCCTGAGGACAGCGCACGGGCGGGTCGGGGGGAAGCCGGATGGGCCGATCCCGGCTCCGTTGGTGGAATGGTCGTCGACCAGCGGCTCCGGGGGCGCGACAGCCGCGGGCCACGGCCTGAGCGGCCCGGAACGCGCAGGCGACCCGAACAGAACGGGGACCCTCATGCATGCGTCAGGAAGGCGTCGGCGGGGCCTGCTCGCCCTGTCCAGCCTGGCCGCGGTCCTTCTCGCCGCGTCGACCGGGCTGACGGCGGCGGCGAAGCCGCGGCAGGCCGATCCGCTGCGACAGCAGGTGGACGCGATCCACGACACCGGAGCCGTCGGGGTGTTCGCCGAGGTGACGTCAGGGCACACACGGCACACCGCGCGCGCCGGGACGGCCGAGAGGGGCACCGGGAGGCCGATGCCGCAGAACGGCAGGTTCCGGATCGGCAGCGCCACCAAGACCTTCACCGCCACGGTCGTGCTGCAACTCGTCGGCGAGGGACGAATGTCCCTGGAGGACACAGTCGAGCAGTGGCTGCCGGGAGTCGTCCGGGGCCACGGGCACGACGGCAGCCGGATCACCGTACGGCAGCTGCTGCGGCACACCAGCGGCATTCCGGACGTCGCGCCGAAGATACCCGCGTTGAACAGCGCGGACGGCTATCGAGCCGAGCGGTTCCGCACCTACACCCCCGAGGAGTTGGTGGCGATGGCCATGCGGCCCGCTCCCAAGCTCTCCTCGGACGCCGAATGGTCGTACTCCAACACCAACTACATTCTCGCCGCGATGATCATCCAGGAGGTCACCGGCCGGAGTTGGGCCCAGGAGGTGAACGACCGGATCATCCGCCCGCTGGGCCTGAAGGACACCAGTACGCCCGGCGCCTCCCCGTCCATCCCGGGCCCGCACGCCCACGGCTACGCCTCGTTCGACACCGGCACCAGCATCGACGTCACGGCGCTCAACCCGAGTATGGCCGTCGGCGCCGGCTCGATCATCAGCACCACGCACGACCTGAGCCGGTTCTACACCGCGCTGCTCGGCGGCCGCCTGCTGGCTCCGGCCGGGCTCGACGAGATGACGACCACGACGCCCGCGCCCGAGCTGGGCGTGAGGTACGGGCTCGGTCTTGGCGAGATCCCCTTGCCCTGTGGCGGCAGCTACTTCGGTCACTCGGGGGAACTGCTCGGCTATCGCACCTGGGTCGGCGTCACCCGGGACGGGAGCCGGTCCGCCGTGGTGTACGTCACCAGTGACGGCGGCCGGGACACGCAGGGGGCCATGGGCGCCCTCGTGGGTCAGGAGCTGTGCCGGGCCGGCTCCCAGGACGCGACAGCCGTTCGCGCGGGGTGACCCGCAGGGCCCCCGCCGCGGGAAACGGGCCCTCAGTCCTCGCCGACCACCGCCAGATCGTCGCCCAGGGCCGCGGCGATCTCGGCGGCCCGCGCGTGGTCGTCCAGCCGGCGGGTGAGGTAGGCACAGGCGTGGTGGTGTCGCAGTGACCACCAGGCGGCCGAGCCGCCGATCCCGCCCTTCGCGATCTTTCCCTTGTCCCGTACGAGGCCGAGTGTCCAGGTGATCCGGGTACCGAAGACCTCGTCGTGATCGGTGACTTGGGAGGTGAGCAGCTCGGTGTGGAGCCGGGGGCCGAGCAGTGCGCGCACGGGGCCCTCCTCGCTGGTGAGGTGGGCGAAGAAGGCCGCCATGGCGGTGGCGGTGGTGTGCAGGTTGATCGCTCCGAAGACCGACTGCCGCAGCGCGCGGGAGTTCGTCCGCTCGATGTCCAGGGCTCCGTCGGGGATCCGCAGCCACGGTGCCGCGTGGAGCCGGTGCGGCCAGTCCGGGTGCGCGTACTCCAGGTCGGCCACCCGGTGCAGTGAGTCGTCCGGCACGCCGAACCACGCGTCGAGACCGAGCGCGGGCCGTACGACGCCGTGGAACACCTCGCCCAGGGTGCTCCCGGCGCTCGCGCGCAGGATGCCGTCCACGAGGTGTCCGTAGGTCAGCGCGTGTTCTCCGAGCGAGGTGCCCGGAGCGTACTCCGGGGCCGCGTGCGCCAGACTGTCCCGCAGTCCGCGCGCGTCGAGCAGGTCGAGGCCCGCCGCCGTGTCCGGGAAGCGCGGCTGGCCCGCCCGGTGGGTGAGCACCTGCCGGAGCGTGACCGTCTCCTTGCCCCGGGCCCCGTACTCGGGCCAGTGCTCCGAGATCGGCTCGTCCAGGTCCAGCGCGCCGTCGCGCACCGCCACCAGGGCGGCGAGGGTGACGAACGTCTTGGACAGCGAGTACGGCATCACCAAGGTGTCATCGCGCCAGGGGCGGCTTCGCCGGGCGTCCGCCCAGCCGCCGCTCAGCCGGACGACCTCGCGGCCTTCCCGCCACACCGACAGGCCCGCCCCGGTTTCCCGGCCGTCGTCCAGCAGACGCTGGAACACCTGGCGCACCCCGTCGTATCCGTCCGCGGTGAATCCCTCGACCCTCATCGTGCCCGCTCCCCTCCGCACAGGTGAGGCAGGCAGTCCTCCTGGACGGCGCGCCACGGCCCCCGCCCCCGGGACGACGCTGCCCGGACTCCGAACCATACCCCCAGGGGGTATCGCCGGCAATGGGCTCATCCGCGCGCGCGGAGGTACGCCTCCAGTTCGGCGGCCCCGGTCAGCATCGCCCGCCCGCGGGCGGACAGCCGGCGGTGCCAGTCGCCCAGCGCGGCCTCCAGCGGCTCCAGCCCGCCGGCCGCCCGTACTTGGGCGATCAGGGGGGCGATCTGCTCCAGCAGGTAGCCGCCCCGCCTGAGCTGGTGGGTCAGCCGGGCGTCCCGTACGTCGACCTCGTCGTAGACGCGGTATCCGGTGTGCGGGTCGCGGCGCGGGCGCACCAGGCCGGCGCGCTCCCATTTACGCAGGGTCGCGGGGCGGATGCCGAGTCTTCCGGCCAGCGGCCCGATGAACGTGCCGCCGGGCGCGGGTCTCGCCGCCCACCCGCCGGCCGCCGCGTCACGCTCGGGCGCCGTGGTGGTGGCCAGGTCGCGGAGGGCGGTCTCCACGGCCTGGAGGGTCCGGCGGTCTTCGAGGAGCTGGGCGTGGCTCTCGTCGAGGAGGCGGAACGCCTCCTCGTCCACGCCCTCGTTCACCGCCCGCATGATCGACGCGGCCGTCCGGTGGCCATGGCCGGGCACCAGGGCGAGGAACGCGCGCAGAGCGGCGGCGTGCAGCGACGTATAGGTGCGGTAGCCGTGGAGGGTGCGCGCGGCGGCCGGAAGGATGCCGGCCTCCTCGTAGTTCCTGACCGCCTGCGTGGACAGGCCGTGTCCGCGCGCGAGGTCAACCGGCCTGAGCCGTTCGCCCGTTTGAAGGTTCTGCCCCATCAATCCGCCCTGAGCCTGCTGACATCGCGGAAAAGTTTCCACCGAAGGTTCAACGATACGTTGAATCCATGGTCACCGACATCAAAGACACCACCCATGCCGTCGATGCCGCCGCCGTCATGCGGCTGCTCCCGGCCCGGCCCCGGCTGCTCGCCCTGGGCGAGCCCACCCACGGCGAGGACACCCTTCTCGAGGTGCGCAACGAGCTGTTCCGGCAGCTGGTCGAGCAGGAGGGCTACCGGACGATCGCGATCGAGAGCGACTGCCTGCTGGGCCTGATCGTGGACGACTACGTCACCTCGGGCACCGGCACCCTGGACGAGGTCATGGAGCGCGGCTTCAGCCACACGTGGTTCAACGCGTCCGCGCCCAACCGCGAGCTGGTGCGCTGGATGCGCGCGTACAACGACGGCCGGCCCGCGTCCGAGCGGCTCCGCTTCGCGGGTTTCGACGGCCAACTGGAGATCACCCACGCCGCGAGCCCCCGGCAGGCCCTCACCGCGCTCCACGGCTACCTCGCGGCCCAGGTGGACGCGGACCTGCTGCCCTGCGCCCCCGAGACGCTCGACCGCCTGCTCGGCGACGACGACCGGTGGACCGATCCCGACGCGATGACGGACCCGGCGAAGTCCATGGGGCGGTCGGCCGAGGCCAGGGAGTTGCGGCTGCTCGCCGACGAACTGGTGGCACTGCTCGACGAGCAGACACCCCACCTGATCGCGGAGACCTCCCGGGAGGGCTGGGACCGGGCGCGCCTGTACGGGCGCACCGCGACCGGCCTGCTGCGCTACCACTTCTGGATGGCCGACACCTCACCGGCGCGCATGACCCGGCTGGCGGGCCTGCGGGCCCGGATGATGGCCGACAACCTGCTCGCCGTCGCCGAGCGGGGCCCGGCCCTCGTCCACGCCCACAACTCCCACTTCCAGCGGGAGAAGAGCACGATGCCATGGAACGGGAAGCCGCTGGAGTGGTGGAGCACCGGCGCGCTGGTCAGCGCCCGGCACGGCGAGGAGTACGCCTTCGTGGCCACCGCCCTCGGCACGATCCGGCATCAGGGCGTGGACACGCCGCCGCCGGACACCCTCGAAGGGCTGCTGTACGAGCTGCCCGAGGACCGCTGCGTCGTGGACGCCCGCCGGCTGGCCGCCGCCCTCGGCGACACCCGGCCCGCGCCCCGCGTGTCCCCCTGGTTCGGCTACGCCCCGCTCGACCCGGCCCACCTGGCGGACAGCGACGGCCTGGTGTTCGTCAAGGACGTCACGCGGGACTAGCCTCGCGTGAGGTGGCACGGCGGCGCTCCCAGGCCTCCCGCGTCAGGTCGTACTCGACCTCGCCGTGCTCCGATCCGTCGATGACCTCCGGCCAGTCGCCGACGTAGGTGCGGACGAAGGTCAGGCCGGACTTCTCCATCACCCGCCGCGACGCGGCGTTGACGGTCATCGTGTTCGCGGTCACCCGCTGGACACCCAGCTCGGTGAACCCCTTGTGGATCAGCGCCCGCGCGCCCTCGGTGGCGTAGCCGCGCCCCCAGGTGGCGGCCCGCAGCCGGTACCCGAGCTCCACCACGGCCGGGCTGTCGTCCTCCAGCGGCCGGAACTCGAACCAACCGAGAAACGCCCCAGCATCCTCCGCCCCCGCGCCCTCCGCCCCCGTGCCTTTCGCCTCGGCCGCCCAGTAGCCGAAGGTTCCCAGGCCAGGGTGGCGGTGGAGGAGTCGCGGCAGGTGCCGGGTCCGGATCGTGTCGCGGGGCGTGGGCCGGCCGCCGTTGATGTACCGCATCACCTCGGGGTCGCCGTCGAGCTCCACGAGCCGGTCCACGTCGTCGGGGGTGAACGGGCGCAGCACCATCCGCTCGGTCTCCAGGAAGATGTCCATGGCGCGATCCTCACGGCCCTCCCATGGCTCCGCCACCGATTAAAGTCCGGTGCGGGTTCCGGCGGTGCTCAGGGGTGCATACGAGCGCCCTTGAGCACCTTGTCGACCGCGTTGCGCGGCCCGTACACGGCCAGCCCCACCAGGTCGAGCCCGCCCTTGGGCACGGCCCGTACCGCCGCGCGGTTGTCCCGGTCGTTGCCGGTGGAGAAGAGGTCGGAGGTGAACACCGCGCGGGGAAGCGCGCGGGACAGGGCGCGGTCGTGGGCCGCGGTCAGGGTCTCCTTCGTCCCCTCGAAGACCAGGACGGGCTGGCGGAACATCGGCAGGTACGGGGTGTCGTCGGCGTCGGCGTACGGCTCGCCGATCACCTCGGGCAGCTCCGAGCCCAGGCCGCTGACCAGGAACGCGGTCACGTTCAGCCGCTGCCAGGTCTGCAGGTCCTCCCGCAGCAGCACGGCGATCTTCGTGTCGAAACGTACGGGGGTGGTCTCAGTCGTCATGCCCCGAGCCTGCCGACCGGCCCGCCGCACCGTCTTGTACGTTTCTTGCATGGTGTCCCGGCATGAGGTGTTCGCTTGGCGCCCGCGGGTCCCGGGCGTCGTGGAGGTCTTCCACGCCCACTTCACCGAGCACGCGTACCCGATGCACGTCCACGACGTGTGGACGCTGCTGATCGTCGACAACGGCGCGGTCCGCTACGACCTGAACCGCCGCGAGTGCGGCACCCCCGGCGACACCGTGTCCCTGCTCCCCCCGCAGGTGCCGCACAACGGCTCACCGGCCACCCCGCAGGGGTTCCGCAAGCGGGTGCTCTACCTGGACCTGCCCCAGCTCGACGAGGGACTGATCGGCCCGGCGGTGGACCACCCCGACATGGCCGACCCGCTCCTGCGCCGACGCGTCGGCCGGCTGCACTCCGTCTTGGCGCACCCCGGCGACGAGCTGGAGGCCGAGTCCCGGCTCGCCCTGATCGGCGAACGCCTGCGCGGCCATCTGCTGCCCCGGCTCGCCCCCCGCCCGCCGAAGCCCGACCGCGGCGTGGCCCACAGCCTGCGGGAACTGCTCGACGAGCGGCTGCTCCACGGCGTGACCCTGGACGACGCCGCCAAGCTGGTGCATGCCCACCCCACCCATCTGGTGCGGGCCTTCTCCACGGCCTTCGGCATCGCCCCGCACCAGTACCTGATGGCCCGGCGGGTGGACCGCGCCCGCCGGCTGCTCCTCGACGGCCGCCCGCCCGCGGAGGTGGCCACCGCGGTCGGCTTCTACGACCAGTCGCATCTGACCCGGCACTTCAAACGGTTCATCGGCATCACCCCGGGACGCTACGCCCGCACCGCGGCGGGGGCCTGAGCCGGGCGGGTCAGATGCCGCGTTCGATCATGTCGATGACCTGCCGGCCGGCGTCCTGGGCCTGGGTGGGGTGCAGGCCGCGCAGGGGGCCGTCGATGAGCAGGACGGCGAGGCCGTGGACGGCGGACCAGGCGAGGAACTCGGCTCCGGGGCGGCGGTCCTCGGGGAGGAGGCCGGTCTCCACCAGGTCGTCGAGGGCGGCGCCGAGGAGTTCGAAGGGGGTCCTGCCACCGGCTCCGGCGGCGGTCTCGGCGGCGGCGTGGGCCATGTCGCCGGGGACGTGGAAGGCGGTGCGGAACAGGCCCGGCTGCTCCTGGGCGAAGCGCAGGTAGCCGGTGCCGACCGCGCGGAAGCGGGCGCGGGCGGCGGCGACCGGGTCGGCGGCGGGCGGCAGGGCGGCCTGCTCGGCCTCCATGGTGCGGGCCGCCTCGGCCATGGCGGCCTGGGACACGGCGTGCAGCAGGGCGGCCCGGTCGGCGAAGTGCCGGTACGCCGCGTTGGGCACCACGCCCGCGTGACGGGTCGCGGCCCGCAGGACGACGGCCCCGGGGCCGCCCTCGCGGGCGAGTTCGAGTCCGGCCTTGATGAGCGCGTTCCGCAGGTCGCCATGGCGGTAGGTGTCCCGCTTCGGCTTGCCGCCCTCGGCCACGGTCAACCTCACCCATCTCCAATGTGGACAGCATCCACTTAGCTCGTCTAGGCTCCTGCCCGGCGGGGGGACGGATCGCCGCACCCCCGAATGTGGACATCGTACACAAGGGTGGATCGGCAGGACGGCAACCGGCCCGCCGGAACCCGACGACACGGAGGACGACGCACGACATGACCGCACCCGTAAAAGGCCCCGCCAGCTACTTCCCCTCGATCGAGAAGAAGTACGGCCGCCCGATAGCCGAGTGGAAGGACCTCATCCGCTCCTCGCCGCTGACCAAGCACATGGAGCTCGTCACCTGGCTCAAGAACGAACACGGCCTCGGGCACGGGCATGCCAACGCCCTCGTCGCCCACACCCTCGCGGAGAGTAAGGCCTCCTGACAGGCGGTCAGCCCTCGAAGCCCTGGTCGCTCAGGATCTTGTCGATACGGGCGCGGTGCGCCTCCTCCCACGCGTCGAGGGTCTCCCCGGCCTCCTTGGCCGGCTTCGCCTCGGCCGCGCGGAGCACCTCCTCACGGCGGGCGCGCGGAGTGACCACGACGCCCTCCTCGTCGGCCACCACGATGTCACCGGCGTTCACCTCGACGCCGCCGCACCGCACCGCGACATTGAACGGCCCGGCCGCCGTCTTGGTCCCCGGGATCGGAATGACTCCCCTGGCGAAGACGGGGAAGCCCATCTCGCGCACCTCGCCGAGGTCACGTATCACCCCGTCGAGCACGAACGCCGCGATGCCACGGCGCTGGGCGACGGCGCAGACGTTCCCCCCGGCGAGCGCGTAGTCCACATCCCCCGACTCGACCACGACGACCGAGCCCGGCTCAGCGCGGTGGATGGCCGCGTGGAGCATCAGGTTGTCGCCGGGAGGGCACCGCACCGTGAACGCGGGACCGGCGACGCGCGGGGTCGGGGACCAGAGCGGGCGGATGCCGATGTCCATGACCTGCGCGCGGCCGAGGACATCGGCGAGCGTGGTCGGGGGGATGTGCGCGAAGCCGGTGGCGTCGGTCAGGTCGGTCATGGGGCTGCCTTCCCCCGTGGACGGGAGGGGCCCGCCGGGCCCCCTCCGCCATGATCGCCCCCCGATGCGCTCTGCCGGACGCCCGTCAGCGGAAGTCGCCGGTCTGGAAGTTGGTGCGGAAGGCGAAATCCTCCCCCACCCCCTTCGGGAGTGCCCCCAGCTCCTCCGGGTCTCCCGGCGACGTCAGGCCGGCCCGGTGCAGCTTCACCTGGGCTCCCGCCCGGTTCTCACGGGAGGCGATGTAGAGGGATTCACGGTCCGCCGACACGGCCATCGCGAGAATCGTGTTCTCCGTCGCGGGGGCGATCTCTGCCTTCACGCCGACTTCCACCGTGTGCATGGCGTCGACCTCCCTCGCCTTCGACGGGTCGACGCGCACGGTGAAGAAGTCGTTGGACGGCCCCTTGCACAGAAGCTCCTCAGAGGTGAGCCAGGCCAAGGGGGTGCAGCCGCGCAGATCGTCGTCGTCGCGCACGACCACCTGGTTGCTGAACGGCCCGTGGAGCGGGGCGTCGCCGAATGTGTCGATCTCGTTCGACAGGGGGTCGAGGTCGAACCCGTCCACCGAGGAGAAGCCGACGGCGACAGTGGCGGGGGAGGCGGCGTACTTGCCGCTCGGGTTGATGGTGCGGGGGCAGGTGACGGCCACCGAGTTCACCGGGCGGTAGTACTCGTCGTCCCCCTTCGACCGGCCACAGGCCAGGCTGATCCGGTGGGGGGACAGGCGCCCGTCCTCGTCGGCCGAGAAGAACTGGTCGGAGCCCCGCAGGAACCACAGCGACCCGTCCGGGGCGAAGCCGGGGTGCCGGTCGGAGTGCTTCTCCGGGCTGTACCCCTTCTTCTCCGAAGCCTTGGTGATGTCCGTGAACTTCCCCGTGCCGAGGTCCAGCCACCCCACGTGCCACGGGGAGTCGCTGTCGTCCGTCTCCACCTCGACCGCGACGCGGCGGCCGTCCGGCGAGACCGGGCTGACCCCGGTCTCCCCCAGGCTCTCACCGGTCTCCCCCTCGTCCCCGCACAGGCTGGTCACGGTGGCCTCGTGGCCGCCCGTCTCCCGTGCTATCTCGGCCAGCCGAGGCAGCAGAGACTTCTCGGAGAACGCGGCGATCCGCCTGCTGAACGTGGCGTCGTACGCCGCCGCCTGCCACCCCTCGTCCTCGCCTCCGTCCCAGCAGATCACCGGCCCGGTGGCCGAGGCCACCCGGGAGAGGTTCTTCCGCACCGTGGCCGGCGTGTCCCCCGCCGAACCCGCCGCGCCCGCACCGGACTCCCGGCCACCGCCGCCCGAGACGCCGCCGCGCCCGGAGTCCTTGCCCGAGTCGCCGGACGCGCCGCACGCGGTCAGCCCTCCCACCGCCAGCACGGTCGCGGCGGCCGCCGCGATCCACCCGCGCGTACCGGACCCATACGTCTTGCCCACTCAGCTCTCCGCCTTCCCCCACGGCACGGCCGCGACAGCACCGATCCCTTGCCGGGGCAGCACAAGCGTGACTGCCCTTAGAAGCGAGAATAGTATTAACCATGCAACGCCTCTTCACGGCAAGTCGGCTGCCCCGTGGCCCCGCCCGCCGATGAAGGATCATTGAGGCGCACCCGACCAGCAGGAGGAGGCGACGGTGTCCGGCACCGACGGAGGCAAAGACGGCGGCAACGACGGCGGCGGGGGCGCGCGCGTGGCGGGGCTGACGCGGCGGGAGCGGCTGCGGGCGGAGCTGGAGCGGGATGCCAAGGCCGCCGCGCGCCGGATCACGGCCGCGGAGGGAGTCGAGGGCCTCACCGTCGCCGCCGTGGCGCGCAGCGTCGGGGTGACCTCACCCGCCCTCTACCGCTACTTCGACGGCAGGAACGGGCTGATCCTCGCCGTCTACGACGACGTCATGGCGGAGTTCATGCGGGTGGTCGGCGGGGCGGTGGAGCGCCAGGACCCCGACGACATCAGCGCCCGGCTGCACGCCGCCACCCGCTCCGTGCTGGACTGGTCGATGGCCAACCCGGCGGAGTTCAACCTGCTCATGGGGGCCGGTTATCCCCAGGCGGCCGCCGCGTCGGCGGAGGACATCCCGCAGGCCATCTCGCGCGAGCTGGGCGGGACGTTCGGGCAGCTCTTCACGCGGCTGTGGCGCGAGAAGGGTCTGGCGCACCCGTCCGACGAGGAGATCGATCCGGCCCTGGTGCCGCAGTTGCGGACCTACCGCGAGGTCGTCGGGCTGGATGTGCCCATCGGCGTGGTGTTCCTGATGCTCACCTGCTGGCGACAGATCTACGGCATGCTCTGCCTGGCCGTCTACCGCCACATGTCCTTCGCGCTCAACGACCCGGTGCCGCTGTTCGAGGACATGATGGACCGTCTCCTCGGCCTCCTCGGCCTCAGTCGCAGCCCCCGCCTGGTGCTCTGAGCAGCAGCGCGCCGGCCCCCGCGCGCACGGCGGCACGGTCGGCGAGCGGATCCGGCGGGCCGAGGCCCACACGGAGCGTACGGGCCCGTCCCGGAGGGGCCGGCCCAGCGGTCCCGACCGCCGTGGAAGGGCCCGGGTCGGCGCCGGATAAAGTATCCGTGAAAACTTCATCCGCGTCCGATCGGGGGAAGCCGGTGAGAATCCGGCGCTGACCCGCAACCGTGAGTACGGGCTGTGCGTGCCGCAGGGCGTACGAGCCGGAGCACCTGGTCGGGCGCACCGCAGGCTCCCGCCGTCGGCCCGTCCGGCGGCGGCACCGTCGAGGTATGCGGAGCTGAGCCCGGTGTCATCGCGTCGTACGTCCCTCGGCGTGCGGGGTGGACGGCCGTGCGCGGCCGCGTACCGCTGTCCGTCCACCGCCGAGATCACCGACCGAGAGGCACCGTCGCCATGAACGTACGCCGCAGCGCCACGGCTCTGGCCGCCCTGGCCGCCCTGTGCACGGCCGCCGCCCCCGCCGCGTTCGCCGACGCCTCCCCCTCCCCGAAGCCGTCCGGCCCGGCGCTGCCGAAGGGGCTGTACGGCACCAAGGACCCGCAGTTCGACGGGGTGTGGCGGCAGTCGCTCGCGCTGCTCGCCCAGGACGCCGTCGGGGTCACCCCGGCGAAGTCGGCCATCGACTGGCTGGCCGGCCAGCAGTGCGAGGACGGCGGCTTCGCCGGGTACCGGGCCGACCCGGCCAAGGCGTGCGACCCGAAGAAGGGCGAGTTCACCGACGCGACGGCGGCGGCCGTGCAGGCGCTGGCCGCGGTCGGCGGGCGTAGCTCGGCCGTCGAGAAGGGCGTCGCCTGGCTGAAGAAGCACCAGAACGACGACGGCGGGTGGGGCATGAACCCGGGCGGTCCGAGCGACGCCAACTCCACCTCCGCCGCCGTCGGCGCCTTCGCGGCCACGGGAACGGACCCGAAGGGGGTGAAGTCGGCCAAGGGCGGTAAGACCCCGTACGACCTGCTGCTCGGCCTCCAGTTGGGGTGTGACGCCAAGAAGGGCGAGCGCGGGGCGTTCGCGTACACGGCGGACAAGGGCGGGGCCGGGGCGGCGGCCAACGACCTGGCGACAGCGGCCGCCGCGCTGGCCACCCAGGGCAAGGGCTTCGTCTTCGAGCCCGCGGGCAAGGACGACGGCAAGGCGCCCGAGCCGCTGGACTGCGGCAAGGGCAAGGGCGACGGCAAGGGCGGGGGCGGCAGGCCGGCCGGGGTGGCGGAGGCCGGGCAGGCCGCCGCCGCGTATCTGGCGGACACCATGGCCGAGCACGGCCGCCACCTGCTGTCCTCGATGCCGGGCGCCAAGGACCAGCCGGACTTCGGCGGCACGGCGGACGCGATCATCGCGCTGGCCGCCGGGGAGCACAGCGCGACCGCCGCCAAGCCCCTGCAGTGGCTGCAGAGCGAGAAGAACGGCGCGCTGGCCTGGGCGAAGGGCGACCCGGGGGCGCTGGGCAAGCTGGTGCTCGCGGCGCACGCGGCGGGCGCGGATCCGCGCAGCTTCGGCGGCGTGGACCTCGTCCAGCGGCTGAACGCCACGGGTCCGAAGCCGGAGTCGGTGTCCGCGTCCGGGTCGCAGGCGGACTCCGGCAAGGACGCGGACGGGGAGAAGAAGGACGACGACAAGGGGGGTGTCGGTGGTGTCTGGTGGACGGTGGGCGTGTTCATGGTGGCGGGCATCGGCATCGGCTTCCTGCTGAGCGGCCGGAAGAAGCAGCAGCTCTGATGGGCCCGCGCGCCGCCTCCGCCCGCCTGACCTCCGCCCGCGTGACCTCCGCCCGCGCCGCCCTCGCCCGCGTCACTTCCGCCCGCACCGCCCTCGCCCGCGCCCGGGCCGCGCTCGTCTGCGCCGCCCTCGCCTGGGCCGCGCTCGCGCTCGGTGCCTCCCCCGCGCACGCCGAGGGCTATCGCTACTGGTCGTTCTGGCAGCGGGAGCGGGGCGCCGACGCCTGGACGTACGCCACGCAGGGCCCGGCCACGGCCCGGCCGGGCGACGGCGACACGGTCGGGTTCCGGTTCGCCGTGAGCGAGGACTCGCGGGACGCCGCCCGGCCGCGCGGCCCGGCCGACTTCAAGGCGATCTGCGCGGACACCCCCGCGAAGGACGGCGCCAAACGCGTCGCGGTGGTCCTGGACTTCGGCACGGCCGCCGACGCCCCCGACCACCGCACCCCGCCGAAGCCCCGTACGGAGTGCGCGCGGGTCGCCGAGGACGCGAGCGCCGCGGACGCGCTGGCGGCCGTCGCGAAGCCGCTGCGCTACAACTCCGCCGCCCTGCTGTGCGCCATCGCCGGCTACCCCGCCACGGGCTGCGGGGAGCAGGTCGACGCCACCAGCCACGGGGCAAGCGGCGGGGACGGAACCAGTGGCGGGGACGGCGGCCACGGCGGGGACACCGGAAACGGCGGCGGGGGCATCCCCTCGGCCGGGCTGATCGGCGGTCTGGCCGCCGTGGTCGCGCTGGGGGCCGCCGCCGTCTGGCAGGCGCGCCGCCACCAGCGGCGATGAGCGGCGCCGCCCGGCCCGCCGGACACCCGCTCACCGGGCGCCGAGCGGCGCGCTCCGGTGGCGCGCAGCGCTCCAAGGACGCCCTGTACTCCCGCGGCGCGCTGCACGCCGGGGCCTGGTGGCTGTGGGCCCTGGGGCTGGCCACGGCCGCCTCCCGCACCACCAACCCGCTGCTGCTGGGTCTGCTGGTCGCCGTCGCGGGCTATGTGGTCGCCGTGCGCCGGACGGACGCACCGTGGGCCCGCTCGTACGGCGCGTTCCTCAAGCTGGGGCTGGTGGTGCTGGCGATCCGGCTGACCTTCGCGGTGCTCCTCGGCTCGCCGATCCCCGGGACGCATGTGCTGGTCACCCTCCCCGAAGTGCCCCTCCCCGGCTGGGCGCAGGGCGTGCGGATCGGCGGCCGGGTCACCGCCGAGGGGCTGGTCTTCGCCCTGTACGACGGGCTGAAGCTGGCCACCCTGCTGGTGTGCGTCGGCGCGGCCAACGCGCTCGCCAACCCGGCCCGGCTGCTGAAGTCCCTGCCCGGCGCGCTGTACGAGGCGGGCGTGGCGGTTGTGGTGGCGATGACCTTCGCGCCGAACCTGGTGGCGGACGTCCAGCGGCTGCGGGCCGCCCGCCGGCTGCGCGGCCGCCCCGACCGCGGGGTGCGCGCGCTGCTTCAGGTGGGGCTGCCGGTCCTGGAGGGCGCGCTGGAGCGTTCGGTTGCGCTCGCGGCCGCGATGGACGCGCGCGGCTACGGCCGCACCGCCCAGGTCCCGCCCGCCGTCGCCCGCGCCACCGCCGCCCTCACCCTGGGCGGGCTGCTCGGCGTCTGCGCCGGCACGTACGGGCTGCTGGCGGCGCGTGGCGCGGGCTTCGGCCTGCCGGTGCTGCTGGGCGGGCTCGCCGCCGCGCTCGGCGGGCTGTGGCTGGGCGGCCGCCGCTTGGCGCGCAGCCGCTACCGGCCCGACCGGTGGGACGCCCGCGCCTGGCTGGTGTCCGGGTCCGGGGTGGCGGTCGCGGGCCTGATGATCTGGGCGGCCTCGTACGCCCCGCAGGCCCTCGACCCGCCCGCCGTCCCGCTCACCGCGCCGGTCCTGCCCCTGTGGCCCGCGGCCGGGGTGCTGGTCGGGCTGCTCCCGGCGTTCGTCGCCCCGGCGCCCGCCCGGGCCCCGTACGCCAAGAGCCCCCAGAGCCCCCAGAGCTCCCAGGACCCCCAGAGCCCCCAGGACCCCCAGACCACCAGCGAGGACACCGGTAAGGAGGCCACTCGGTGATCCGCTTCGAGCAGGTGTCCGTCACCTACGACGACGCGCCGCGACCCGCCCTCCAGGGCGTGGACCTGACCGTTCCGGAAGGGGAGCTGTGGCTGCTCGTCGGCCCCTCGGGGGTCGGCAAGTCGACACTCCTGGGCGCCGTCCCCGGCCTGGTGCCGCACTTCACGGGCGGCACGCTGCGCGGGCGGGTGACCGTGGCGGGCCGCGACACCCGCACCCACAAGCCTCGCGAACTGGCCGATGTGGTGGGCTGGGTGGGCCAGGACCCGCTGGCCCACTTCGTCACGGACACCGTGGAGGACGAGCTCGCCTACGGCATGGAGTCGCTGGGCGTCCCCCCGGACACCATGCGCCGCCGCGTCGAGGAGACCCTGGACCTGCTCGGCCTCGCCCCGCTGCGCGACCGGCCCATCGCGACCCTGTCCGGCGGGCAGCGGCAGCGGGTCGCGATCGGCTCGGTGCTCACCACGCACCCGCGCGTCCTGGTCCTCGACGAGCCGACCTCGGCGCTGGACCCGGCCGCGGCCGAGGAGGTGCTGGCGGTCCTCCAGCGGCTCGTGCACGACCTGGGCACCACCGTGCTGATGGCCGAACACCGCCTGGAGCGGGTGGTCCAGTACGCGGATCAGCTGATCCTGCTGCCCTCCCCCGGCGCGGCCCCCGTGACCGGCGACCCGGCCGGGGTGATGGCGGTCTCCCCCGTCCGGCCGCCCGTGGTGGACCTCGGCCGCCTGGCGGGCTGGTCACCCCTCCCGCTGTCCATACGGGACGCCCGCCGCAAGGCGGCACCGCTGCGGGAGCGCCTGGCCCCGCACACCCCGGACGGGGAGGCGGACCTCCCGGCGGGCGAGCCCGTCGCCGAGGTGGCGCGGCTGGCCGTGCGCCACGGGCGGGTCGAGGCGCTGCGCGGGGTGGACCTCGTGGTGCGCCCGGGCGAGACGGTGGCGCTGATGGGCCGCAACGGGGCGGGAAAGTCGACTTTGCTGTCCACGCTGGTGGGGATGCACACCCCCGCCTCCGGTTCGGTGCGTCTCGGGGCCGCCGGGCCGGGCGGCGGCCGGGGGGTCGTACCGCACCGGACCCGCCCCGCCGACCTGCTGCGCCATGTGGGCCTCGTGCCGCAGGAGCCGCGCGACCTGCTCTACGCCGACACCGTGGCGGCGGAGTGCGAGGCCGCCGACCGGGACGCGGGCGCGGCCCCGGGGAGCTGCCGGGAGCTGGTCGGCCGGCTGCTGCCCGGCGTGGCGGACTCGGCGCACCCCCGTGACCTGTCCGAGGGCCAGCGGCTCGCGCTCGCGCTGGCGGTCGTCCTCACCGCGCGCCCGCCGCTGCTGCTGCTCGACGAGCCGACCCGCGGCCTGGACTACGCGGCGAAGGCGCGCTTGGTCGAGATCCTGCGCGGGCTGGCCGCGGAGGGCCATGCGACCGTGCTGGCCACGCACGACGTGGAGCTGGCCGCCGAACTCGCCCACCGGGTGGTGATCCTGGCCGACGGGGAGGTGGTGGCCGACGGCCCGACGGCGCGGGTGGTGGTTTCCTCCCCGGCGTTCGCCCCGCAGGTCTCCAAGGTGCTGGCGCCGCAGCCGTGGCTGACGGTCCGGCAGGTACGGCGGGCCCTGGGCGAAGCGGAGCGGGTCGTATGACACCGGGTGGCGAGGACGCGGCGCCGAAGGGTACCGGCGCGCCGGCGAAGGGGACCGGCACGGCGGAGGGACCCGGCGCGCCGGAGGAGGCGACCAGCGCACGCGCCATCCGCCTCGGCCCCCGCTCCGTGACAGCGCTCGTCCTGGTGTCCGCGGTCGGCGTGGCCGCCTTCGGCTGGCCCCTGCTCGCGGACTCGGCGTCCGGGCTCGCCCACTCGGCCGACGCGCCCTGGCTGTTCGCCGCCCTGCTGCCGCTGCTGCTCGCGGTGGTCATGGCGACCATCGCCGACACGGGCCTGGGTTCGAAGGCCGTCGCGATGCTGGGGGTGCTGGCGGCCGCCGGGGCCGCGCTGCGGCCGCTGGGCGCGGGGACGGCGGGCATCGAACCGATGTTCTTCCTGATGGTGCTGTCGGGGCGGGTCCTGGGCCCGGGCTTCGGCTTCGTGCTCGGAGCGGTGTCGATGTTCGCGTCCGCGCTGCTGACGGGCGGGGTGGGGCCGTGGATGCCGTTCCAGATGCTGTCCATGGGGTGGGTGGGCATGGGCGCGGGCCTGCTGCCGGGGGCGGAGCGGCTGCGCGGGCGGGGCGAGTTGGCGCTGCTGGCCGGGTACGGGGCGGTCGCCTCCGTGCTGTACGGCACGGTGATGAATCTGCAGGGCTGGCCGTACCTCGCGGGGATGGCCTCGGGCGTGTCGTTCGTGCCCGGCGATCCGCTGCCGCACAACCTGGCCCGCTTCGTCGCGTACTGCCTGGCCACGTCGCTCGGCTGGGACCTGCCGCGCGCGGTGGTGACGGTGGTGCTCACCCTCACCCTCGGCCGTACGGTCCTGCGGGCCCTGCGCCGGGCGACCCGCCGGGCGGCCTTCGACGCGCGGGTCTCTTTCAAGAGCTGAGCCAAGGCCCGAGCCAAGGCCGAGGCCGGCCCGGAGGGGGCCGGCCTGGTGGTCCTAGCCCTGGTGGTACACGTTGACCTTCCAGTCGGCGACCCACTTCCCGTCGCCGTACTGCAGGTTCGCCGTGCACTTGTAGGTGTTGCCGTCACAGGTCAACCCCGTGACCGGCACCGGCGCCGCCGCACTCCGCACCGACGACGACTGTGACGCCACACCCTGGTGGTACACGTTCACCGCCCAGTCCGCCACCCACCTCCCGTCCCCGTACTGGAGCTTCGCCGTGCACTTGTAGGTGTTGCCGTCACAGCTCAGCCCCGTGACCGGCACCGGCGCCGCCGCACTCCGCACCGACGACGACTGTGACGCCACACCCTGGTGGTACACGTTCACCGCCCAGTCCGCCACCCACCTCCCGTCCCCGTACTGCAGATTGGCCGTGCACTTGTAGGTGTTGCCGTCACAGTTGAGCGCCGTGACCGGGACCGGCGCGGCGGCCCTCTCGGGCGCGGCCGCCTGCGCGCCGGCGGCGGGCGCGAGGACGGAGGTGGTCATGAGGAGGGCTCCCAGGCCCAGGAAGGTACCGGTGAGCATGCGACGAGCTGACATCTGTGTGGCTTCCCTTCGACTCGGTCGGCGTTGACCGAGGCGTAAGGAACCAGAGGCCGCTCGCGGCGGACTCGAGCCGGGGGCGGCTGCCGCCGCGACCGGGGATGGCGGGCGGGGCCGTCACAGGCGCTGGATGATCGTCCCGGTCGCCAGCGCGCCCCCCGCGCACATCGTGATCAGCGCGAACTCCTTGTCCGCGCGCTCCAGTTCGTGCAGCGCCGTGGTGATCAGACGGGCGCCGGTGGCCCCCACCGGGTGGCCCAGCGCTATCGCGCCACCGTTGACGTTCACCTTCTCCAGGTCCTGCCCGAAGACCCGCGCCCACGACAGCACCACCGACGCGAACGCCTCGTTGATCTCGACGATGTCGATGTCCTTGAGCGTCATCCCCGCCTTGCCGAGCACCGCCCGGGTCGCGTCGACCGGCCCGTCCAGGTGGTAGTGCGGGTCGGTGCCGACCAGCGCCTGGGCGACGATCCGCGCGCGGGCCTTGAGCTTGAGCGCCCGCGCCATCCGCTTGGACGCCCACATCACGGCCGCGGCTCCGTCGGAGATCTGGGAGGAGTTGCCCGCGGTGTGCACGGCGGTCGGCATCACCGGCTTCAGGCCGCCGAGCGCCTCCATGCTGGTGTCGCGCAGCCCCTCGTCCCGGTCGACGAGCCGCCACATGCCCTGCCCGGCCGCCTGCTCCTCCTCGGTCGTCGGCACCTGCACCGCGAAGGTCTCGCGCTTGAAGCGCTCCTCCGCCCACGCCCGGGCCGCCCGCTCCTGCGAGATGAGCCCGAGCGAGTCGACGTTCTCCCGGGTGAGCCCGCGGCGGCGGGCGATCCGCTCGGCCGCCTCGAACTGGTTGGGCAGATCGACGTTCCACTCGTCCGGAAACGGCCTGCCGGGCCCGTGCTTGGAGCCGCTGCCCAGCGGCACCCGGGACATGGCCTCGACGCCACAGCCGATGCCGACGTCGATGACCCCGGTCGCGACCATGTTGGCCACCATGTGGTTGGCCTGCTGCGAGGAGCCGCACTGGCAGTCGACGGTGGTGGCCGCGGTCTCGTACGGCAGGCCCACCGCGAGCCAGGCGTTGCGCACGGGGTTCATCGACTGTTCACCGGCGTGGGTGACCGTGCCGCCGACGACCTGTTCCACACAGTCGGGCTGGATGCCGGTGCGGGCGAGGAGTTCGCGGTACGTCTCTCCGAGCAGATAGGCGGGGTGCAGATTGGCGAGCGCGCCTCCGCGCTTCCCGATGGGGGTGCGCACGGCTTCGACGATGACGGGTTCCGCGGCCATGACTCGTCCGTCCTCACTCTCTTAAGGGCTCGGTTCCCCTTCGGATCACTCGCCCAGCGGTATCCGCGGGGCTCCCGGCGGCGCCCGCGACGGAACTGATACTTGTTCTAGTTCCTGGGCCAGTCTGCTGAGGGCCGACCCGGCGACGCAAGGGGCATGCACGCCCGTTATGGGCCACTCCGGCGCCCGTCGCGCGCCCGCCGGGCCGCAACAAAGGCGGGCATGACACTTGCCACTTGTAGAACCCGTTACTACGTTCACCGAGACTTCTGATAGGCCGTCAGATCTGGAGTGGCCGATGTCCTGTCCAGCGCTGCCCGAAGGCTTCGACTTCACCGACCCCGACCTCTACCAGCACCGCCTGCCGCTCCCGGAGTTCGCCCTGCTGAGGCGGACCGCCCCGGTGTGCTGGATCCCCCAGCCGCACGGCATCGCGGGCTTCGACGACGACGGGTACTGGGCCGTCACCCGCCACGCCGACGTCAAAGAGGTGTCGACCAGGCCGGAAATCTTCTCCGCCAACCTCAACACCGCGATCATCCGCTTCAACGAACACATCCAGCGCGACCAGATCGACGTCCAGAAGCTCATCATGCTCAACATGGACCCGCCCGAACACACCCGGGTCCGCCAGATCGTGCAGCGCGGTTTCACCCCGCGCGCCATCCGCGCGCTGGAGGACGCCCTGCGCGAACGCGCCGCCCGGATCGTGGCCGGGGCCAGGGAGGACGGCAGCGGCGACTTCGTCACCGACGTGGCCTGCGAACTCCCCCTGCAGGCCATCGCCGAGCTGATCGGCATCCCGCAGCAGGACCGGGCCAAGATCTTCGACTGGTCGAACAAGATGGTGGCCTACGACGACCCGGAACTGGCCATCACGGAGGAGATCGGCGCGCAGTCGGCGATGGAGCTGATCTCGTACGCCATGAACCTGGCCGCCGACCGCAAGGCCTGCCCGGCCAAGGACATCGTCAGCAAGCTGGTCGCCGCCGAGGACGAGGGCAGCCTCGGCTCGGACGAGTTCGGCTTCTTCGTGCTGGTCCTCGCGGTGGCGGGAAACGAGACCACGCGCAACGCCATCAGCCACGGCATGCACGCCTTCCTCACCCACCCCGACCAGTGGGAGCTGTTCAAGCGGGAACGCCCGGCCACCGCCGCGGAGGAGATCGTCCGCTGGGCCACCCCGGTCATGTCCTTCCAGCGCACCGCCACCCAGGACACCGAGCTGGGCGGGCAGCGGATCGAGGCGGGCCAGCGGGTCGGCATCTTCTACTCCTCCGCCAACCACGACCCGGAGGTCTTCGACCACCCCGAGGTCTTCGACATCACCCGCACCCCCAACCCGCACCTGGGCTTCGGCGGCGGCGGCCCGCACTTCTGCCTCGGCAAGAGCCTCGCCGAGCTGGAGATCCGCCTGATCTTCAACGCCATCGCGGACGCCCTCCCGGACATCCGGCTCGCGGGCGCCCCCAGGCGGCTGCGGTCGGCGTGGCTCAACGGGATCAAGGAGCTGCGGGTGACCTACGGCTGACCCCGGGTGACCGCGGCGCGTCCCCCGCCCCGGGAGTGCCGTCCCGGCCCCGTACGGGGGCACACTGTCGGCCATGAACGACACGAGCGGCATCCCCGGCGCCCAGCACGACCTCCGAAGACTCTTCGACTTCATCGCCCTCACCGCCCGGCTGCGGGAGGTCGAGCGCCCCAACAACGCCACCGCCGCGCGCAAGGAGAGCGTGGCCGAGCACTCCTGGCACCTGGCCATGGTCAGCTGGATACTGCACGCCGAGTTCGAGCGCGAGGCCGGCCGCTGCCTGGACCTGACCAAGATGCTCAAGCTGTGCCTGATGCACGACCTCGTCGAACTCGACCCTTCGGGCGACGCCGCCGAGGTCCCCTTCGCCTCGCTGCCGGGACCGCTGGGGCCCGAGCTGCTGGCCCTGTGGCACGAGTACGAGGAAGGCCGTACGCCCGAGGCCTGCCTGGTCCGCGGGGTGGACCGGCTCAACCCCGCCCTGATGCGCTACCTCACCGGCCAGGGCTGGCACGACGTGCCCACCGACACCAACGCCGCCATGGACGCCGACGCCCTGGACCGGCGGCAACTGCCCCGGGTGGCCGTCAGCGAGACGCTGCGCGCGCTGTACGAGGAGATCCGCGACGCGTCGGTGCGCAGCGGGCTGCTCACCCCTTGAACGGCACCTTGACGCACGCCACCCGCGTCCCGGCCATCCCGGCATGGCCCTTTCCCGTGGCGGTCGCATGCTCGTGGATCACCACGGAGCGCGCCTCGGAGTCCCGGAAGCGCCAGTCCACCTGGGCCTTGGCGTAGCCCTCGCCGTGTCCGTTGGTGGTGAGATCCAGCCACACCTCGTTGCGCGGATTCGCGTACTTCGGGTTAACCGACGGCTGCTTGGGGTCCTTCGTGTTCTGGTAGTGCGGACCCGAGTCGTCGGGCATGGTCCCGCACGGCTTCGTATGGACATGCACCCCGAAGGTGTGATGCGCCTTGACCCCGCGCACCCACACCCCCACGAACGTGCCCTGGCCCTTGCCCTGCGGGCTCTGGGTGCCCTGCGGGCTCTGGGTCGGGCTCGGGCTCTGCGGGCTCGGGCTCTGGGTCGGGGTGCTCCGGGCCGCGCCGCCCATGTGCTGGTGACCGTGGTCATGGCCGTGCTCGTACTCGTGCTCGTGCTCGTTCTCGTAGTGGCGCGGCTTGCCGAGGAACTCCACGACGACGACCTTGGCGGAGACGGGCACCAGCTTGGTGTCGTACGTCACCGCCTTGTGGTCGCGGGCCTGGGCCGCCGGCGCGAATGTCGCGTGGACCATGACCGCGGGGCAGGGCGGCGAGACCGCCGGGGAGACCGCGACCATCGACGCCGCTGCCGCCGCGGTGACCGCCATGGCAAGGGACATGGGGGATCACTCCTCCGAGCGTGGCCCCCCTCGACTGGCCCCAGGGGCGCGGGCCCCGCGCACTGCCCCACCCGACCGGGCACGTCCCTGCTTTCCACGCTAGTGCCCTCCGTCACACCCTTCAACGCGAGCCGGGACCGGCGACCTCCGTCGGCTCGGCGGCCCCCGGCGGTTCGGCGGTCCCGGTCGGCTCGGGGCCTTGAGCGTCGGGCCCCTTGGACGGGGCCGGCACCAGCGCCACCGCCGCCCCCGCCCGCTCCGGTTCGCGCCGACGCAACCTGGGCGGCCACAGCGGCCCCGCGGCCCCCTCCGCCGGCCGCTTCCCGAAGCCGAACAGCACGTACTGCAGTCCGAAACCGGCCGACACGACCACCGCGCCCCCGACCGCGTCCAGCACCCAGTGGTTGGCCGTGCCGACGATGACCGCGGTGGTCATCAGCGGATACATCAGCCCCAGGACCTTCATCCACAGCTTCGGCGCCACCATCGCGATGACCACCCCGCACCACAGCGACCAGCCCACGTGCAGCGAGGGCATGGCCGCGTACTGGTTGGACAGCTTGGTCAGCGCGCCGAAGTCCGGATTCTCGAGGTCCTGCGGGCCGTGCGCGGTGTCGACGAAGCCGAGGCCCATCAGGCGCGGCGGGGCGGTCGGGTAGAGCCAGAAGCCGACCAGCGCGAGCATCGTGGCGAAGGCGAGCGGGGTGCGGGCCCAGCGGTAGGTGAGGGGGCGGCGCAGATACAGCCAGGCGAGCAGGGACAGCGGCACCAGGAAGTGGAAGGTGCTGTAGTACCAGTTCATGCTGTCCCTCAGCCATGGTGTGTCGGCCACCACGCTGTTGAACCAGTGCTCGATGTCGATTCCCAGCCACTTCTCGGCCGTGAGGATCTGGTGGCCGTGGCTCTCCGCGAGGCTCCGCGAGTCGGGGGCGTGGGCGCGGATGTAGGAGTAGCCGAAGTAGCCGATGCGGATGAACATCAGCTCGAGCATCAGATTGGGCCGGGAGAGCGGCCGCCGTACGAAGCGCAGCAGCGGCACCCAGGCGAAGCGCCCCTTGACCGGCTCCGCGACCGGGGTCGGGGCCGGGTGGTCCCAGGCGGGGGAGGTGCGGGAGAGGAAGGGGACCAGGCAGGCGGCGGCGAGGGCGGCCAGCAGCGGCGCGTTGTAGCCGATATGGCCGAGCATATCGATATCGGGGAGCAGGGCGGTGCGGTTGAGGGTCATCACCAGCACCACCAGCACCGGCCACACCAGCCGGTCCGAGGCGCGCCTGCCGACCCGCCCGACGACCGCCAGCAGGATCCACAGCTGCTGGTACTGCCAGGACGTGGGCGAGATCGCCAGCGCCACGCTGCCGGTGATCGCCGCCGCCAGCAGCAGCTGCCCGTCCTTCGCGTAGTACGCGGCGCGCCGCAGGCCGACCACGGCCACGGTCACGGCGAGCACCGCGAGCAGCGCCAGCTCGACCGGGCCCGAGAGCCCGATCCGCAGCAGCAGCCCGTGCAGGGACTGGTTGGCCAGGCCGTCCGCGGGCGCGCCGAGCCCCGCGCCGCCGATGTGGTGCCCCCAGTACGTCCAGGAGTCGTGCGGCATGGCCGCCCAGGCGAGCGCGGTGCAGGCGGCGAAGGTGGCCCCGGCGACCGCCGCGGCGCGCCGCTGTCCGACCAGCCACAGCACCACCGCGAACAGCAGCAGCGCGGGCTGCAGCGCCGCGGCCACACCGATGAGCACGCCCGCCTGCCGGCCGGAGGTCCCGGGCAGCACGGTGAGCACCACCAGCAGCACGGGGATGATGCTGGTCTGGCCGAGGGTGAAGGTGTTGCGCACTGGGAGCGACAGGACGAGGAGGCTGATGGCGACGGGCGCGGCCAGCAGTGAGGTACGGCGGGAGACGGGGCCGGGCAGGCAGCGGGCGGCGACCAGGGCGAGCACCACCACCAGCAGCAGGGTGCCGAAGGTCCAGGCGTAGCCGAGGCTCTGCTCGGCGGAGCGGGTGAGCGGTTTGAGCACCAGACCGGAGAAGGGCGTCCCGGTGAACGCGTCGCCGTCGTACAGCGATCCGCTCACATGCAGGACGCCCCGCTCCCCGATCCAGGTCTCCAGATCGGTCAGTCGCTCGTCGGGCGGCAGCCGCAGCACCGCCGCGGCCTGACGGACGGCCAGCAGACCGGCGAGGAGCCACAGCGCTCCGAGCGCCAGCAGGCTCCGTGACGTCCGTGTCCGGGCGGCACCGGGGCCCGCCCTCGTACCCGAGGTGCTCCGCAGTCCGCTTCGCTCCACGTTCGTCACGCCCTGCCGCTCCCCCACTCGCCTTGTCACTCGCTCCGGATGCTTGAGACCTTACTGAGCCCTGTACTCAGACGCGGAAAACCCCTCGTCACCTGACCGCCGTCCGGGGTTGTCCGAAAAGTACCGCTCAGTCGACCGGATGAGTTGTGTGGTCCGCCCCAATTTCACCAGGGGTGAGGGGTGTGCCGCGAATCGCCCCCGCGGCGTGCCCCGTACGGCCTCACCACTGGCAGTGGACGTGGGTGGAGTGCCCGGCGTCGCCGGGGCCGAGGACGAGGACGGCCCCGTAGGACCGGCACGCCTTCATGAACTTCTTGGCCTTGGTGTAGCCCGCTCCGCCGGTGCTGACCCGCGCCCCGTTGACGGTGCCGACGTCGAAGGCGCGGCCCGCGTAGTGCTTTGAGCCACGCGAGTGGCTGCCGCCGGCGACCTCGGTGACCCGGAAGGTGAACCTCTTGACGGTGTTCAGCTTCAGCATCGCGTTGAGCATGTTCGTGTTGAGGGTGACCGATCCGCCCGGGGCGGTGCCGTAGCTGCTGCGCCTGGCCTTCCGACCGGCGGCGGTGTCCGTGATGTTCTGCTTGGCGTTCGCCTTGTCCCGCACGCCGCTGTCGTGGGTGGTGGCCAGGCTGATGCCGCGGTGGTTGAGGATCGACTTCGCGATGGCGGGCCGCGTGGCGGCCTCCGCCGTGGTCGCGGTGGCCATGACCGCCAGCGAGGAGGCCAGGGCGGCGGAGATCATGAGAGGAGCGCGCTTCATCGGCGGTTCCCTCCCGTTACGGTGACGCGGCCGGCTGGCCGACGCGATCCACGGTGCCGGTCGGATCCTGTGGAAATCTTGCGCGTTTCTTGAATGAGGCCCGACCGACGCCGGTGTGCGCTACATCACACCATCGGATCGCGCGGAGGCGACGACTTCGGTGCGATTCGGCGGTCTTTATCACCGCGAGCGTCGAACGGCGCGAGTATCAAACACCGTAAGCACCATAAGCACCGCTGCGAGTTGGAGGAGCGAGTCCCGTGCGCATCGTGATCAGTGAGTTCATCAGCCTGGACGGCGTCGTGCAGGCCCCGGGCGGCCCCGACGAGGACACCGAGGGCGGCTTCGCGCACGGCGGTTGGACACACCGCTTCTTCGACCCCGAGGTGGTGGGCGGCGCCTTCAACGACGCCCTGTCCCAGGCCGACGCGCTGCTGTTCGGGCGCCGCACCTGGCAGACGATGGCCGCGGCGTGGCCGGATCGAGCCGGCGACCCGTTCGCCGACCGGATGAACGGCATCCGCAAGTACGTGGTGTCCCACACCCTGAGAGACGACGAGCTGACCTGGGACAACACCACCCGCATCCAGGGCGAGGAGGCCGTCGCCCGGCTCCGCGAGCTGCGCGAGGCCGACGGCGGCGACCTGCTGCTCATGGGCAGCCCCACCCTCGCCCGTACCCTCCTGCACGAGGACCTGGTCGACGAACTCCGGCTGATGCTCATGCCGGTGATCCTCGGCGGCGGAAAGACGATCTTCCCGGGCGACGGGTCGCTGCGCACGCTGGAGCTGGTCTCCACGGTCACCAGCGGCACGGGCGTACAGGTGAGCACCTACCGGCGCGCCACCGACGACAAGTCCTGAAGTGACTTTCGCGCCGCGAGCCTGATGTGTGGTGAGTATCGGACAGCGACACGCCGTGGTGTCGGCGCGTCATTGTCCGATACTCACCACAAAGTCACCGGTCGCCGGAGTCGCCACGGTCGCCACCTCCGCCGCCACCCGCACCACCACCTCCGCCCCCGCCCCACCCCCGCCCCCACCCAGCGGACGTGGCTTGACCGCGGCGGCGGATGTAACAGAAACTGTTGCAACAAACGAGGAGGGGCGATGGCGGCGAACAGTCGATTGACCATCGCGACGCACGCGCTGGCCTGGCTGGCGCTGGCGCGGCGCCGTGGCCAGGAGGTACTCACGTCGGAGCAGGTCGCGGCCAGCGTCAACACCAACCCCGTGATCATCCGGCGCAGCCTCGGCGACCTGCGACGAGCCGGCCTGGTGGAGGTCCGCCACGGCGCCGGCGCGGGCTGGAGCCTGGCCCGTGAGCCCGAGGGGATCACCCTGCTCGAGGTGTACGACGCCGTCGACGCCCAGCCGCCGTTCGGCCTGCACCGCACGGAGCCCAATCTGGAGTGTCCGGTCGGCCACGGCATCCGGCCCGCGCTGAGCGGCGTCTACGGCCGGGTCGAGCAGGCCATGCGGCGCGAGCTGGCGGAGACATCGATCGCCGATGTACTGCGCGAGACGCTGGTGAACTAGCCGACAGACCGGTGGCCATGGGGCCGTCCGCCACCACACCCCTTGCTGTAACAAACATTGTTCCAACAACTGAACGAGGAGCAGGACTGGTGAAGGCCCTACGGTGTCCAGTCGTCGAACTGCGGCAGTACACGCTGCACCCAGGACAGCGAGACGTACTGATCGATCTGTTCGACCGGGAGTTCGTCGAGACCCAGGAGGCCGTGGGCGCGACCATCCTGGGGCAGTTCCGCGACCTGGACGACCCCGACCGGTTCGTCTGGCTCCGCGGCTTCGACGACATGCCGAGCCGCGCCAAGACCCTGGAGAGCTTCTACGGCGGCCCGGTCTGGAAGGCACACCGCGACCAGGCGAACGCGACGATGATCGACTCCGATGACGTGCTGCTGCTGCGTCCGGCCTCGCCGCTCGGTGGATTCCCGACGCCGTCCGACGCCCGGCCGTCCCCCGGCGAGCCGGCGCCACCGCCACCGTCGCTGCTCCTCGCCACGATCTGGTACGGGCACGGCCCGTTCGACACGGCGTTCGTCGAGTTCTTCCAGCAGCGTGTCCGCCCCGTACTGGCCGAGACCGGCGGCGAGCCACTGGCGTACCTGCGGTCGGAACACGCCCCGAACACCTTCCCCGCACTGCCGGTACGGACGAACGAGGAGGTCTTCGTGTGGTTCGCACGTTTCACCGACGAAGGCCACCTCGACCACCACCTGAACCGCTTGCGGCGTTCGGAACGCTGGCGCGAGGAGGTGCTGCCGACCCTTTCGGAACGGTGGGCGAGGACCCCCCAGCGGCTACGCCTGGCACCCACCGAGCGGTCACTCCTGCGGTGAGGCGCCGACCTCACGCCCGCCGCCCGAGAGTCTCACATCCCCCTGAGTGATGACCCGGATGCGCCCTACGGTTGACGCCCGCGCGGACAGCGGGGAACGAGTCTGGAACTCACGTGCTTCGAGTGAGGAGTTCGCGTGGACCGGTGGGATCGGGTCGGGCGGGTCGCGGCGTACGGGGCAGCACTGGCGCTGACGCCCTACCTGCTGATCAAGGTGTCGTGGGTGGTTGGTTCGCTGGTGGGGCTGGTGCCGGTCGGGACCGGATTCGGCATGGCGGAGTGGGTGGTGCTCAACAGCGCCACGATCGGTATGGCAGGGCTCGGGATCGCGGTGGCGCTCGCGCTGGTGCGGCCGTGGGGGATGCGCGTACCGGGAGCGCCGTTGGCTTTCTGCGCATGGGTGGGGACGGGGTTCCTCGTCCCGGTGTTGCCGTACGCCGTTCTCAGTTCGCTGCTGGGCTCGGCGGACGGCGATCCGAAGAGCGGGAGCGACGCGGGCCCGTCGATGCCCGCCTGGGAGGCAGCGCTGATTCAGATCGGGTTCGTCGGCATGGGGCTGGGTCTGGCCATCGCGCTGCCCACGTACTTCCGGCGGCGCTGGCCGGACGCGTTCGAGGGTCGGCTCGGGGACCGCGGGGAGGGCTCGCCAAGGGCGCTGCCATGGATGACCGTGGTCGGCGTCGCAGTCGGTCTCATCTGGCTGTACTGGGCGATGGGCGGTACCGGGGGCGTCGCCCACCGCGGCGAGCGGGACCTCGCCTGGTACGTGCTCTCCGGCGTCTTCGCGCTCTGGGCCTTCGTGGCGTCCGCCGCCACCTGGGCCGCCGTCCGAGGCCGCCCCGCCCGAGTCCCCCGCTGGGTTCCGATGGTGCTCGGTTGGCTCGGCTCGGGCTCGCTGTTCGCCTGGAACGGCTGGAAGCTCCCGTTCACCCTGTACCTGGCGGTCGCCCAGCCGGCCGACGCGACCCTGCCGGAAAACCTCGCGCTCGCGGCGGTCCTGCACCTTGCGGCAGTGGGGGCGGGCGCCGCGATGCTGCGAGCGCTCGTCCGTACGCCTCTTTGAGTGCCGGATGTAGGAGACTGCGCGCAGAGTCGAGGTCAGGGCGCCAAGCCGGCGTCCGCTGCCTGAGAGGTGTTCACATGCCCAGCGTGGTGAAGATCAACGTCCTGACGGTCCCCGAGGAGCAGCGCGAGGTGCTGGAGAAGCGCTTCGCGTCGCGGGCCGGGGCGGTGGAGAGTTCCGACGGCTTCGAGTGGTTCGAGCTGCTGCGCCCGGTGGAGGGCACCGACACGTACCTCGTCTATACGCGCTGGCGCAGCGAGGAGGACTTCCAGGCCTGGATGGAGGGCCCGATGAAGGCGGCCCACCAGCGCGGCGGCGAAGGCGCCCCGCAGCAGAAGCCCGCCGCGTCCGGCTCCACGCTGTGGTCGTTCGAGGTCGTGCAGCAGACCGGCCCCAAGCGGGACTGACCCGGCGGGATTGGCCCGAGCGGGACTGACCCGAGCGGGACCGACCCGAGCCCCTCGCGACCACCGCCGGCCCTCTGACCCGCGTCAGAGGGCCGGCGGTGCGGCTCCGGGTCACGGTACGTCCGGACGCCTGCCGTGGGTCAGGTTGCCAGGGCGGGGCGAAACGCCTCGGCCACCGCCGTGTTCGCGATCACGACGACCGCCATGACCATCGCGGCGACGTGCTCCCCCACCCCGTAAACGGCCGCCGCCCCGCCACCCAGCACGACCGCCTTCACGACCAGTACGAGCGACAACCGCGGCCGCCACCGCGCCTTCGGGGCCGCGAACAACGACCAGAGCACGATCGCCACCAGAGGCGTTCCCACCCCCAGAAGGACACCGGTGGCCTCGTCGTGCGCGACGCTGAATCCCCACCAGCTCAGGCACGCGAGCGCGGCGAGTTCGAGCAGGAACGCCAGGAGCTCGTTGGCGGCGTACCACGGCCGTCTGTCGATCAAGGTCATGGAGCCGGTTCCTCTCGGCGTGGAGTCCTCTCGGCGGGACGGCCGGCGTGAAGTATGGCATGCGTGAAGAAAGCCCCGCCCACGCGCCACGGAGGACGCACAGACGGGGCAGGCAGGGCTAGTCTCTGCTCGATTCTCGAACACATTCGGCGCACACCCATTGCGAGCGCGCGATTAGCTGTGTCCGCTCCTTCGGATGCTTGCCGCACCACTCCGACGGGCCGGCCCGGTTGGGTAGGTCCCGCTTGATCAGCATCCCGATCATTTCCCGGGGTTTCAGCGGCTCGCCTTCAGGTGCTGACTCCTGCGTCATTCCTCTTCCTGGGCCGGAGGCTCCGGCTCGGGAGCCGGGGTGACGGTCTCGTTCTCGTACACGTCATACCCGTTAATCTCTTTTTCGCCACCCATAGCGGCGCTCCTTTCTGTCGTCATGGATTTCTTAGGCGGTGGGGCACTGGCACCTGACGGTGACCTCAGCAGCGCCCCACCGGCCGCCCGCCGGACGGGAGTTCAACGTTCGGCGAGCGGGGCCTTGAGCGGACCTTGTCGTCGCTCATGACTCGTGCGGTACGAGCGTCGTGCCGGGCGCCACCACCTGCCCACGCCTGCGCAGAAGCTTGCTTGCGTCGTCGAACACTCGCCCAGGCGGCGGAGGCGGAGAGGTGAGTCGTCCACGACTGGCGCCCTCCCCCGAGTCGTCCTCGCCCCTGGCCGTGATACACACTCCGTCGGCCAGGCTGACGAGCCGACGCAGCCGCGCGCTCTCCTCGTGGTTGTGGCTGATGCGCCCCCAGTCGGCGACAAGGCAGACGATCTTGCGGCCCTGCCCCTGTGCCTCCATAGCGGCCACCATGCCGCGCCAGTGGGGCCGTCGGTCCGTCAGCGCGACGTCTCCGCGGTCCACCCACTGGCCGGCGACCTCCCATTTCATCTTGGCCGCGTATGCCCGGCAGGTCGCGATTCGACGGTTCAGGCTGTCCGTCTGAGCCGTCGCCTCGCGGTCGTAGATGAAGGCGAGAGTCGTGCTGTCTGCCGCGTCCTCTGTCACTGGTCGCTCCCCGGCTCGATGTCGTTGCCGTCTGTATTTAGGCAACTACTGAAGAGCCATGATCAGTTAACACGGAAGTTGCACAACGGCGGGTCAGATCCGGTTGGACACAAGGACGAACGTACTTGCGCATGCGATGGTGGGCTCATGCACAGCGCACCGTCAGCGGGAGAGAACATCGCGGTCCTGCGGAAGGTCCGTGGAATGAGCCAGACGAAACTCGCCCGACTCATGAAGATCTCGCTCTCCTATCTGAGCAAGATCGAGACTGGCCTTCGTCCAGCCACTCCTCCTCTTGTGGCTGCCGCAGCCTCAGCTCTGCATGTGACGACAGCGAGAATCTACGGTGATCCATTCGCCGATCCGTCGACGCAGCACGAGTTGATGAACGATCTACGCACTGTCGTCCGAAGGCACACGCTGCCCAGGGAAGATGTTCCACCGCCCGACGAGCTGGCAGCCTCGCTCGACAGGGCAGCTCAACTGCGGGCAGAGACCGACTACCTGTCGCTGCTCAAGCTTCTTCCCACGTTGCTCGGCCAGGCAACCGCAACCGCTATGGCGTCCGGCGGCGACGCCACCGCGTGGGGCCAGGTGGCCGACGTGTACAGCTGCGCCTACGCCGTCGCACATCGGTTCCGTCAGCCGGACCTGACCGACATGATCGTCGCGCGGCAGACATGGGCAGCACAGCAGACGTGGAACCCCAGCGCCGAGGCGGCTGCCGCGTGGAACGAGGCGGGGACCTACCAGTCAGCCGGTGAATACGCCGACGGCCTGGCCATCGTGGAACGGGCCATCGTGCGCTACGAGTCGGCTCCGGGCGATGGGCTCGAGCACATCGTCCATCTCGGATCGCTCCACCTCCGCGGGATCGTCCTGGCCTCCCGCCACGAGGACGCGAAAGCCACCGCGGACCACGTCCGGAGGGCGAAAGCACTCGCCGAGCGCATCAAGGGCCCTGACCTCCTTCAGCACAATCTGACATTCGGCCCGGGTAACACGGCGCTGTATGAACTGGCCGCGCAGATCGAGTTGAACGCACCGGGCAAGGCGGCCGAGGTAGCGGGCCCGCTGTTGAAAGAGCCTCCCGCCGGCCTCAAGCCTTCACGGGTCGGCCGCCTGGCCATCGACGCCGCCCGCGCCCGTCTCGCGACCAAGGATCTGACGGGCGCGGAGGACGCGTTGAAGTACGCGTTCCGGGTCGCCCCTCAAATGGCCGAGATCCACCCGATGGCCCGGGAGGTCCTGCGGGTGCTCTGGACCATGCACCAGCGCAGCCGTCCGGATCTCGTCCTTATGGCGAAGCGGGCAGGGCTCGCCGACTGAGGCTCCGTGCGCCGGTCGGCTGGGTGAAAAACGATTGACGTTCGTCGGCGTGCGGCGGTCGGATGGCGTCCCATGAGCACAGGGCCCCTCCATCCCGGCATGCACCCGATCGACGACGGCCTCGTACGGCGGCTGATCGCCGGGCAGTTCCCGCAGTGGGCGGGGCTGGAGGTGCGGCGGTTTCCGTCCGGTGGCACGGTCAACGCCATGTACCGGCTGGGCGACGGCATGGTCGTACGGCTTCCGCTGGTCGAGGGCGGGGCCGGCGACGTGGCGCGGGAGCGGATGTGGCTGCCGAGGCTCGCGCCCCAGCTGCCCGTGCCCATTCCCGAGGCGCTCGGGGACGGGGTTCCCGCCGAGGGGTATCCGTGGCCGTGGTCCGTGTACCGGTGGCTGGCGGGGGAGAATCCCGAGGCGGGGGCGCTGAGCGAGCCGGTGCTGCTGGCCAAGGATCTGGCCGAGTTCGTGGCGGCCATGCGGGGCGTCGCCCTGCCGGGTGCGCCGCGGGCCCATCGCGGCGGGCCGCTCGCGTCGCTCGACGTGGAGACCCGGGCGGCGATCGAGGAGTTGCGCGGGTTGCCGCAGGAGGGCGTCGACTGCGATGCCGTCAGCGCCGTATGGGAGGAGTCGCTGCGGGCCCCGGAGTGGGACGGGCCGCCGGTGTGGCTGCACGCCGACCTCATGCCGGGCAACCTGCTGGTGGACGGGGGCAGGCTGAGCGCGGTGATCGACTTCGGGTGTCTGGGGGTGGGCGATCCGGCCTGCGATCTGTTCCCGGCGTGGAATCTGCTGCCCGCCGAGGCGAGGGAGGTCTTCCGCGAGGCGCTGGGCGTGGACGACGCGACCTGGATCCGCGGCCGGGGCCGGACACTCTCGCAGGCGCTGATCGCGCTGCCGTACTACCGGGAGACGAACCCGGCGATGGCCCGCAACGCCCGGCATGTGATCCGGGCGGTGCTGGAAGAAGGCTGAGGCCGGGGTGTGCGTACCGCGCCGGCGCCGGTTGATGCCGGTGGTGGGGAGCGCGCCGCCGCCGGACGAGCGGCCGGGGAACCCCTGGGTAGGGGATCAGCCTTCAGCGAAGAGCTGAATCCCGGGGGGTGACGGGGCGGCGGGGCTACCCTCGCTCGACATGATCACTACGTGGGAGCCCACGGCCGCGGGCGTGTTGCGGCTGCCGTCGGGTCGGCTCGTACGGGGCAGGGGGCTGCGCCGGCCGCTGCCCGCCGGGCCCGAGCCGGACTTCGCGCTGTATCTGCTGGGCAAGGAACCCCCGGCCGTCTCGTGGGAGGCGCGCTGGGTCCGCTGGCCGGACTTCCGGCTGCCGTCCGACCGGGCCGCGGCCACCGAGGCGCTGCGCGAGGCGTGGGAGCGGGCCGCGTCCGAGCGGGTGGAGGTGGCGTGCGGCGGCGGGGTCGGCCGTACGGGCACGGCGCTGGCCTGCCTCGCGGTGCTGGACGGGGTGGCGAGCGGCGAGGCGGTCGCCTACGTCCGCGAACACTACGCGGCGCGCGCCGTGGAGACGCCCTGGCAACGCCGCTTCGTCGCCCGCTTCACGCCATGAACGCCACGGCCACGACCTGGGCCGCGGCCGTGGCCGTGGCCGTCTGACCAGGACGGATGACGAGCGCGGACACGCCGCCGCCTCCGGCACGCCGGGTCGTGGCGTGCCGGAGGCGGCGGCGTGTCGCTGCGTCGTCGTTCCGCGGGGGCCTGCCCGCTCAGATGCTCAGCAGGCGTTCCAGGACGTCGCGGTAGCCGCGCATGGCCAGCCGCAGCTCCTCGGTCCGTACCGTGCCCGTCCCGTCGGCCTCGTCCTCGCTCCAGGTGTCGCGCAGCGTGCGGCGGCGGTCGGCCAGGAGTTCGGTGAGGCGGGCGGACAGCTCCTCGAGGAGCCGGTCGGCCTCCTCCACGGCGCCGCGCGGGGCGTCCACGAAGCCGCTGACCACGTGGCGCAGGCGTTCGGTCAGCTCGGTGTGGTCGCTCGGCGGGATGACCGGGAAGGGCGGGCCCTCGGGGTCGGCCCCCGTGGCCCCCGCAACCCCGGGGGCCGCCGGGGCGCCGACCCCGGTGGGACCAGCTGCGCTCGCGGGGCCCGTGGCGCCCGGGGTCCCGGGGCCCGGGGTCCCGGTGGCCGCCCCCGGCGTCGTGGCCGCCCCCGGCGCCGTTCCGGCGGTCCCGGCCGCCGGCGCCGCGCCGGGTGCGTACGGCGCCTTGGCGGTGGTGGCGTGGCCGCGTGGCGCGGCGGACGTGTCAGGGGTGGTCTCGCGCATCAGAGGTCACCCCGCCCCATGTTCCCGCCCCGCATGGCCCACGGCGCGTGCGGCCGGGTGCCGAGTCGGTGGCGCATGCCGCCGCCCCGGTGGTCGCGGGTGCCGCCGCCGAACCGGCGCCGGTGGTGGTGTTGCTGGTGGGCGGTGTCCTTGCCGTCCGCGCTGTGGTGCGGCGGCTTGACCAGGTCCTCGAAGAGGGCCCGGGCGTGCACCACGGCCTCGCGCAGCTCCTCGGTGTCCGCCCGGCCCTCGCGGGCCCGCAGGGCGGCCGCGTGGATCTGGCGGTAGCCCTGCACGGTGTCCGCGTGATGCACCGACAGGGCCGCGACCTGCTCGTCGTAGCGGTCGGAGGGGAAACCGCGGTCGTGGGCGAGGTGGGCCAGCAGCTGGTCGGCGTCGGCCACGGCACGGGCGGGCTGCTCGATGAACTCCTCCTGCACCCCGGCCCATTCGGCCACGTAACGCTCGCGCAACTCGCCGGAGAGGGGCTGCGTCTTGAGGTCGCCGTGCCGCCGCAGCCGCTCGTCCAGCTCCCGCTCGGCCGCCTTCGTATCGCCCGCGTGGCGGGCGACGGTCAGGTCGTACTCGGGTCCGAAGTGGCGTCGCAGAGCGCGGTTCCGGCCTCCGCCGCGCGCTCGGGCGATTCCGACGGCGAGCGCGGCGACGATGACGACGGCAGCGACAACCACGATGATGGTCGTGCCAGTTGACATGGTCTGCTTCTGCCTTCCACAGGTGCCCCCTTCCGTCCGGGGGCTGGTCCTCTTCGGGTGTCCCGGTCCGCCGCCGTCAAACTAACGGGCGTTCAGAGGCGGTCGCGGGACTGCGGGGTCCCGCGAGGCGAGGGGCCGGGGGATCAATTCGCGTGCGCGGCCCGGCGGCGGCTGTCAGGATGCCCGCCATGAGCAGCACGCCCCGCACCCGCACCCCCGCCCTCACCACCGCGCCGTGGGCGGTCGCGCCGCATCCGGTCGACGACCCCGTCTCGGCCCGGCTGCTGCGCGAGTACCTGGTCGATGTCGCCGACCGCTGGTACGAGCTGTACGAGGGGCGGTCCTCGACGCCTGAGGAGATCGAGCGGCACCTCGCCGAGATGCCGAGCGACGACCTCGCCCCGCCGCACGGCGTCTTCCTGGTGGCCCACCGCGCCGGCGAGCTCGCCGGCTGCGCGGGCGTGCGGCTGCTGAAGGAGGGCGGCGCGGCGGAGCTCAAGCGGATGTTCGTACGGCCGGACCAGCGCGGCCTCGGCGGCGCCGGCGTGCTCCTCGCGGCGGCCGAGGCCGCCGCGCGCGAGCTGGGGGCCGGGCGGATGGTGCTGGAGACCCGGCTGGACCTCACCGAGGCACGCGCCCTGTACGCGCGCCATGGGTACGTGGACGTGCCGCCGTTCTGCGAGGGGCCGTACTCGGAGGTCTGGCTGGGGAAGGAACTCGGCGACCCCCTCGGCACCCCGCTCGCCGGCTGACTCGGCCCTCCGCTCGCCGGCTGAAACGGCGCACCGCTCGCCGGCTGAATCAGCGCCCGGTCAGCGCACCGCTCGGCGGCCTGCCGCCTGCCGCCGCGCGCTCACACCTCTCGCGGCGGCTCCGGGCGGTGGGCGTCCCCGTCGTGCGGCTGCTCCGCGTCCGAGCCGCACAGCTCCCGGTTGAGCTCGCGCACCAGCTCGATCAGGTCGGTCGGGCGGTCCGGGGACCACCAGTCGCCCAGCAGGTCGGCCAGGGACTCCTCGCGGGCGCGGTAGAGCCGGTCAGCCGCCTCGCTCCCCTCCCCGGTGGGCACGAGCGCCAGCCCCTCCCGTACGCCGAGCTTCCGCTCCTCGATCTGCCGGGCCGCCTCCGTGATGACCCGCAGCGGCACGGTGGAGCGCTCGGCCAGCAGGAAGGGTTCGACCGCGCCGTCGCGGCTCATGCGCAGCAGCATCCAGCTCGCGGCCGGTTTGAGGTCGAGGCCCACCCGTTGGGTGATCTCCTCGTAGATCCGCTTGCGGCCCTCGCGGTGGCCGAGCACCGAGAGGGCGCGCGCGGCCTCCTCGTGGGAGGAGCGCTCGACGGGGTTCGTGGCGACGACCTCGCTGGCGTCGGGCGCGGTGACGCTGGCCCGTAGCGGCTCCTCCTTCAGGAACCAGGCCAGGACGAAGGCGATCAGCACGATGGGGGCCGCGTACAGGAACACGTCGGTGATGGAGACGGAGTACGCGTCCAGCACCCTGGCCCGCAGCGCCGCGGGCAGCATCCCCACGGCCCTGGGATCGGCGCTCAGCGCGCCGGGATCGATGCCGGGTGGCAGCCGCCGCCCGGCCAGCACGTCGGTGAGGTGCGGGGCGAGGCTGCTCGCGAAGAGCGCGCCGAAGACGGAGACGCCGAAGGAGCCGCCGATGGAGCGGAAGAAGGTGATGCCGGAGGTGGCGACGCCCAGGTCCTGGTAGCTGACGGCGTTCTGGACGATGATCACCAGGACCTGCATGACCAGCCCGAGCCCGACGCCGAAGACGAAGAAGTACGCGCTGGTCTCGGCCACGCCGCTGGCGGGCCGCAACTGGTGCAGGAGCAGCAGCCCGAGGGCGGTCACGCCGGTGCCGAGGATCGGGAAGACCTTGTACCGCCCGGTGCGGCTGATGAGCTGGCCGGAGCCGGTGGAGGCGAGCAGCATGCCGAAGACCATCGGCAGCATGTGGACGCCGGACAGGGTCGGCGAGACGCCCTGCACGACCTGGAGGAAGGTCGGCAGGTAGGTCATGCTGCCGAACATCGCGAAGCCGACGACGAAGCCGATGACCGAGCAGAGCGTGAAGGTGCGGCCGCGGAAGAGCTTCAGCGGGAGGACGGGTTCCGCGGCGCGCCGCTCCACCCGTACGAAGGCCGCCAGCAGGACGAGCCCGAGCAGCCCGAGCCCGACGATCTGCCAGGAGCCCCAGGGGTAGTTGACGCCGCCGAGGGAGGTCATCAGGACCAGGGCGGCGGCGACGGCGGCGATGAGGAGGGTGCCGAGGTAGTCGATGGTGTGGCGGGCGCGCCGGACCGGGATCTGGAGCGCGGCGGAGATGACGGCGAGCGCGACGATGCCCAGCGGCAGGTTGACGTAGAAGACCCAGCGCCAGCTGAGGTGGTCGACGAAGAGCCCGCCGAGCAGCGGCCCGAGGACGCTGGTGGCGCCGAAGACCGCGCCGAAGAGACCCTGGTAGCGGCCGCGCTCCCGGGGCGAGACGATGTCGCCGACGATCGCCATCGACAGCACGATCAGCCCGCCGCCGCCCAGCCCCTGGAGCCCGCGGAAGGCGATCAGCTGCGGCATGTTCCGCGCGAGCCCGCACAGCGCCGAGCCGACGAGGAAGAGCACGATGGCGCCCTGGAAGAGCCGCTTGCGCCCGTACTGGTCGCCGAGCTTGCCCCACAGCGGGGTGGCGGCGGTCGAGGCGAGCAGATACGCGGTGACGACCCAGGAGAGGTGTTCCAGGCCGCCGAGTTCGCTGACGATCGTGGGCAGGGCGGTGGCGACGATGGTCTGGTCGAGGGCGGCGAGCAGCAGGCCGAGCAGCAGGGCACCGATCGCCACGAGGACGGTCCGCTTCGTACGGGCCTCCCCCGGCCCGAGGGCCACGGGGCCCGGGGCAGGGGTCGGGCGGCTCGCGTCCTGCGCCATGGTGGCTCCTCGACCGCGCGGCCGCCCGCCTCCGGGCGCCGCGCTCGCACGCTCGTGTCGTCCTTGTGCTCGTCCTCACCCCCATCCTCGCCTTTATGTCCCGCTATGGCCCGCCGAGAAGGTCCACACCCGGGGACCACCCGGGGGAAGCGCTGCGCGGAACATGACAGGCTCTGCATAATCGCTGCGACTCCAGGGAGGGATAGACCCGTGACGGCAGACCTCTGCCCGCACTGCTTCGCACCGGCGCGCGCCAACGGCCGCCCCGGTTGCGCGTGCGCCGCGCGTGCCGCCGCCGCGGCCGCCGCGGCGGCGGGCGACAGCGAGGACCGCATACGCGACGACCGCGACGGCACCCGTGGCCGCGACGCCACAGGCGTCACCGGCACCACTGGCACCACCGGCGACCGCAGACGCGACGGCTTCGACGACTTCGACGACGAGATCCGCGACGACCCGATGGGCCCGCGCCCGTACGTCACGCTCTCCGGCGAGGGCCGCCGCAAGGGCCCCGAGCTGCGCGACATACGGCTGTTCGAGCGCATGACGACCCGCAGAGCGACCCGCGACGCCCACGATGCGGACACGGATTCCGGGCAGGGGAACAGAGGGGACAGAGGGGACAGCGCGGGCAGAGCGGACGCAGCGGGCGGCGCCGCCGGTACGGGCGGAGCCGCCGGTACGGACTGGGCGACCCGTACGGACTGGGCGCCCGGCAGGGGCAGCGGCGACCGGGCGAGCGGCACGGACCGGGCGAGCGAGCCGAACGGCGCCGACACGGCCCCGGGGGCCGCCGCCGCGACGCAGGCCTTCGAACCCATCACCCAGCCCATCGACACGGTCGGCGCCCCACGCCCCGGCGCGGACTCACCCGCCGACTCGCCCGACTCCGCCGACGGCGGGGCCGGGGCCGGCCTCGGGCGCCACCGCAAGAGCCGGCGCGGCCCGGTGGTGGCGGTGCTCTCCGGGGCCGCCGCCGTGGCGGTGGCGGGCACGCTGGCCTTCGGCACCGGTTTACTGGGCGGCGACAAGAAGCACGACCAGGACAGCGATCGCGCGCTGTCGGACGCGAGCTCCAGCGCCCCGGCCGACGACCCGACCACCGAGGACGGCGAGCCGTCCGACAAGGCGTCGCCCTCGGCGTCGTCGGCCACGCCCACCGCGACGCCGTCCGCCTCCAGGCACGCGAGCGCGAGCGCGAGCCCGCGGCCCAGCCGGTCGCCCTCGACGCTGAAGTCGGGGGACGCCTCCAGGACGGCCGTCCCGCCCACCCCCTCGGCGACCGACGCGAGCGGCAGCGTCTCCCCCGACCCGACCGAGAGCCCGACCCCCACCGGCCCGCCCGTACTGCGCGAGGGCGACAGCGGTCCGGAGGTGGTCGAGCTGCAGAAGCGCCTGGGCCAGCTGCTGATCTACCTCGGGTCGGCGGACGGCGACTTCGACGACGGCGTACGGAACGCGGTCTCCAGCTTCCAGACCACCTACGGGGTGGAGGGCGACCCGGAGGGCGTGTACGGGCCCCAGACGCGCAAGGCGCTGGAGGCGCGGACCGACGAACCGTAACGAGGAGGCGAGCCGTGACGAGCGGCGGGCCGTAAGGAGCAGCGGGCCGTGACGAGCGGCGGGCCGTGACGAGCGGCGGGCCGCGGAGCCGTCCATGGGCCGCAAGGCTGGCGCACCGGCGGCGCTCTTTGTATCGTAGAGGAACAAAGTGGTTCCGCCCGCATTCCCTGACCGGCGGGCGGAACCACTTGTCTGTCTCCCGCGCCTTGGAGTACGCCGATGCCGGCCACCGCCCCGCTCACCGCCCGCGCCCTCCTCCTCGACATGGACGGCACCCTCGTGAACTCCGATGCCGTGGTGGAGCGCTGCTGGCGCCACTGGGCGGCCGAGCACGGGCTCGACGGGGACAGCGTCATCGAGGTCGTGCACGGCCGGCAGGGGTACGCCACCATGGCGGTGCTGCTCCCCGAGCGGCCCATGGAGGAGAACCTGGCCGACAACCAGCGGATGCTGGAGCGGGAGACCGCGGACGTCGACGGCGTCGTGGCCATCCCCGGCGCCCCCGCCTTCATGGCCTCCCTCGCGGACCTTCCGCACGCCCTGGTCACCTCCGCCGACGAGGGGCTGGCCCGCGCCCGCATGGACGCGGCGGGGCTGCCGATGCCGCGCGTGCGGGTCACGGCGGAGCGCGTGGGGGCGAGCAAGCCGGATCCGGAGGGCTTCCTCAAGGGCGCGGCCGAGCTGGGCTTCCGGCCCCAGGACTGCGTGGTCTTCGAGGACTCCGAGGTCGGCATCGCGGCGGGCCGGGCGGCCGGCATGCGGGTGGTGGGCGTCGGCCCCCGGGCGGCGGCCCACACCCCCGACGCGCACGTACGGGACCTGGAGCAGGTCCGCGTCGAGGCGCTGCCGGACGGCACCCTGCGCCTGCGCTTCACGGACTGACCCCGCGCACCGCCCCGACCCGGAGCCGGGCACAAACCCCGGCCCGGCTCCGGAGACGCACCCCGGCCCGGCGCCGGGGACGGTCCCCCGGCGCCGGGCGCGGGTGCGTCAGGCCACCACCGCCTCGTACAGGCTGAACCCGGCCAGCGTCAGCATCACCAGCGCCGCCACCTTCGTGATCAGCCGCAGCGGCACGTACCGCATCAGCGTGCGGCCGCCCACGATGCCGAGGCCCGCGACCGCCCACAGGGCGAGCACCGCGCCGATGCCGACCGACAGCGGGTCGTCGTAGCGGGCGGCCAGGTTGGCCGTCATGATCTGGGTCAGGTCGCCGAACTCCGCGACCAGGATGAGCATGAACCCCGCCCCGGAGACCTTCCAGAAGCTCTGGTCGGCGGGCTTGCGGATCTCCTCCTCGTCGTCGTCCTTCTTCAGCAGCAGCATCGTCGCGCCGGCGAGGAACAGCACTCCGACGATCGCCTGGACGAGGCGGTGCGGGAGCAGCCCGAGCACGCTGCCCGCCGCGATCGCGAGCGAGACGTGGACCGCGAAGGCGGCGGCGACCCCCACGAAGACGTACGAGGCGCGGTAGCGGGTGCCGAGCATCAGCCCGGCGAGGGCGGTCTTGTCGGGAAGTTCGGCCAGGAAGACGACGCCGAAGACGACGGCGGCGACGGTGAGACTGAACACGGGTGGGTTACCTCGAAGGCTCGGGGCCGCGCCGGGAGGGGCCCTGGGAAGGGGTCGCTTCGGCACGGCAGCGTCGGACACTGCGGCCGAAGGTCTCGCTGGCGCACGGGCGGAATCCCCTGGGACGGGTCCCGTACGTACGCTCCGGGCGCCGGCCCGCACCACGAGGGGCGGGCAGTATGTCGACGGTCCGGCGAAGAGCTACTCCCCTTCTGCTGTCGGCAAGGATACGCGACGCGCCCGGTGCAGCCGCCCCCGCGCGACCAGCTCCAGGACCACCGCGACCGCCACCGCCTGCACCGCCATCAGCGCGACCAGCACGAACAGCTGTACCGCGCCCGCCATCACGGGCGAGGCGCCGCCCAGCAGCATGCCGACGAAGGCCCCGGGGAGTGTGACGAGCCCCACAGTCCTGGTCTGGTCGAGCCCCGGCACCAGCGCGTCCGAGGCGGCCGGGCGGGCGATCTCCAGCCGGGCGTCCCGGTCCGGCAGGCCGAGCGCCAGGCCCGCCTCCACCTCGCCGTGGCGGGCGGTCAGCTCGTCCAGCGCGCGCCGGCCGCCGAGCACGGTGGCGGTGAGGGCGCCGCCGATGAGGATGCCGGTGATGGGGATGAGCGCGACGCCCTTGAGCGGGACCAGCCCGGTCAGCAGCAGGACGGCGACCACGGGCACCACCCCGGCGCCGATCGGGAGCGCCGCCCACCACCAGGTGTGGTTGTCGGTGATGCGGCGGCCCGCGGTGCGTACGGCGACGCCGAACATCACCAGGAGGAAGGCCAGCAGCGTCGCCAGGGCGTGCACCACCCAGCCGATGAGGTACGAGACGGCGGCCAGCTGGACCGCCGCGCGCAGCCCGGCGACGGCGATGGCGCGCGCGTAGCCGCGGTCGCGGCGGTCCGCGAGGCGGGCCCGGGCGGCGACGGTGACGGCGGCCAGGAGCAGGGCGGCGAGCACGGCCCCGAGGACGGGGTTGACCGGGAGCAGGGTGGCGGAGGAGGCCGCGCGGGCGGCGAGGACGTACACGCTTCACGGTAGGCCGGGGGCTCCCGGGGCGGGCATTCGGCGCGGAATCCGTCGCGCTGCGGACATTCGGCCCCGGAATGCGCCGCGGGGCCGGCATTCGGCGCGGAATCCGCCGCGAACCTCTCGACATGACGTGCACATGACGCCAATCTGTTACCTGTCGCACGCCGAAGAGAAACGTTTCGGCGACAGCATTACCCCCGCGTTACCCGGCTCCGACCGAGCCGAACCGTCCCCCACATCAAGGGAGTTCGCATGTCCCGAATACGCAACGCCTTCACCCGGCGCGGGCTCTACGCGCGTCGACGGCTGAGCGTACTGGCCGCGGCCACCGGTCTGATCGCCCTCACCGGCCTGTTCAACGGCCCGGCCGCCCAGGCGGCACTGCCCACCCCCGTCAGCGCCGCCACCGCCCGCACCTACCTCGCCTCGCTGACCGTGGCGACGGAGGACCGCACGGGCTACGACCGCGACCTCTTCCCCCACTGGATCACCCAGAGCGGCGCGTGCAACACCCGCGAGGTCGTCCTCAAGCGCGACGGCACCAACGTCCAGCAGGACTCGAGCTGCGCCGCGGTCAGCGGCACCTGGCGCTCCGTCTACGACAACGCGACCTGGACCGCCGCCTCCGACCTGGACATCGACCACGTCGTCCCGCTCGCCGAGGCCTGGGACTCCGGCGCGAGCAGGTGGACCACCTCCCGGCGCCAGGCGTTCGCCAACGACCTGACCCGCCCGCAGCTGATCGCCGTCACGGACAACGTGAACCAGGAGAAGGGTGACAAGGACCCGGCCGAGTGGCTGCCGCCGGTCACCTCGTACCGCTGCACGTACGCCCGCGCCTGGGTGCAGGTGAAGCACTACTACGGCCTGTCGGTCGACTCCGCCGAGAAGAGCGCCCTCAGCTCCCTCCTGAACGGCTGCTGAGCCCGGCGCCGGACGGCTGCCGAGCCCGGGCCGGACGCCGACCCGGAACCCCGCGCCCTCCTTCGTCGTTCCGTACCGAGACGCCTCGCGCGTCAAACGCCACGAAGGACGCCGTGACGCCACGAGCGACGGAGGAGGGCCGGATGGCCGGGTTGCGCCTGGGACCGCTGCTGCGCCACGTGGACTGGGAGACGGGCACGCTCGTCATCGTCGGCGACGGGGCCAACGACGAGGATGGGGGCGAAAGCGGGAACGGGACCAATGGAGGCGATCTGTGCGACCATGTGCATACTCATTCCTGTAAGTGCCGTGGGCCCCGGTATCCGCCAAGATGCATCGGGGCCTACGTCGCGACCGGGCTCGTATCCCCCGGTCACGGGTGGTTGACCACCCACAGATTGACACAGGCTCGACAGGTGGTCAACCACCTTGGCAAGCTATCCCCATGCCCAGTCAACACAAGAATCCCGTTCGCGGTCTGCGCGGCATTGATCAGAAGCTATGGGACGACTTCGAGGCGGCGACCACAGCAGTAGGCAGCGACCGTTCTGCGGAGCTGCGCCGATACATGGAGTGGTTCGTCCAACGTCCCGGCGCAGCACTCCCTGAGCGACCCCCAGCCGGCCCATGGTCGACGCCATAGCGTCTCGCGCTCGGACACACGGAAGCGGCCCCCATCGAGGGGCCGCTTCTGCGTTTCCGGCTAGTCAGTCTTGTGACAGCTCAAGAGACAAATCCTCAAGCGCCGCCGCCTCAGGGTCGGGCTGGCCCTCGTACCCCATGGTGAACGACATCCGTGACTCGTCCAGCGAGCGCCACCCCCCAGAGACTCCCTTGCGAACCGTGACACGGACACCTGCGTTCATGAGCATGTGGCGCCGCTCCACGTGGTTGATGTGCTGGCGCTCTTCCTCCGATGCCGTGACGAGCGGCCCCCACTCGTCGGCGTAGACCCTGCCAGTGGGCACCTCCACCCTGCTGGGCTCCACCTTCGGCGTGTCTTCCAACTCGGCCATCCGAGCGTCAAGAGCGTCTGCGCGCCGCTGCCACTCCTCTTTACCGGCCTTGGACTTCTGCCGCCCTTCCTGTTCCTGGTGCAGCTTGAACTCGGCCCGGGTGGCTTCGAGTTCTGGCCCCGGGTCATACCCGGGGGTCTCGATCACCTCGATGATCTGGAAGCGTCCGGCACGGAGGAGGAATTCACGCTCCACGTACGCCTCTGCCCATTCCCGCTTGATCGTGGTCGGTTCCTTGCACGTCTGCTGACGTTGGCGCGCGCCACACTTGAACGATGCGGGGCGCGTCCCCTGCTTAGACAGGTACATCGCACCGCCACACCCCGCGCAGAGAAGGATGTGAAGGAGCCAAGAGTCAGTGTCCTGACGTGTCCCGTTGCTGAACGACCGAGCAGCCAGCTTCGCCCCGATGACGTCAAACTCCGGGCGCGTGAGGATCGGCGTTTCCGTCGCGAGCACCGGGCGCCCCGCCTCGTCGCGGACGGGGTTGCCCTTGTGGGTCTTCCATCCGATCAAGGCCACAGACGTAAGCATCCCCGTGATCACGTTCCCGCTCCACAGGAAGCGCTCTCGTGTCTCCTGACGTCGCGTACGCCTCGCTCCTGTCGACTTCCCCCCGGTACTGCGCCCCTTCTTCAACGACCAGTAGTCGCGGGGCGACGGGATGCCTTCCTCGTTCAGTTCGATGGCGATCGCTGTGGGGCTCTTCTTCACGTCGAGTAGGCCCTTGATGATCCGCTCGATGACCTTGACAGCGTCGGGGTCCGGGACGAGCGTCCAACCGCCGCCCTCCAGCGGCGCGGGCATGTAGCCGTACGGCGGGCGCGAGCCGCGCCAGCGTAGCGGCATCCTGCGGATCGCTGCCTGCGCCCCGGTCACGCGGTCCCGGATGCTCATGGCTTCGACCTGTGCAGCGAAGGCGAAGAGGACCATCATCATTTCGGCGATGGGGTCCATCGGGTTACGGAAGTCGAAGGTCATGGTTGACCCACCACCGATGCCCTCGGCGAAGACGAGCAGCTTTCGATGCTCCCGTGCCCACTTCGCCAGTTCGTACATGTCTTGCATGGAGCGAATGGCACGGTCGAAGCGCCACCAGACAAGCGCGTCGAACTCAGTCGGCCGGCGCAGCCACTCCCCTAGCTGCGGCCGCTCGAACGGAGAGGTCTTGGAAGCACTGACGTCAAGATCCTCCGCTTCCCTGCCATCGAAGGTGATTCCCAGTTCACGCGCGGCCCTGTCGTCGGCCTCCCGCTGACGCTCCGGGCTGGTTGTCTCGTCGGTCAGCACACTCAGGCGGATACACCGCACTCCCCGCAGTCCAACAGCCACGGGCCCCCCTTTCAAAGGTGTAGTTCAGAGTATCTGGAGACTACGAGGTCATCGACGACTGGAACACCAGCGAGGCGTGGCTGCGGCGGATGCGCGCCACGCCCTGGTGGCGGGAGCGGATCCTCAGCGGCCTGATGTCGTACTGGGTCTACCAGCACCTCGGCAACCTCTCCCCGGCCGAGCTGGCGGCCGATCCGCTGTACGCGGCGGTGCGGGAGGCGCCGGACGGCACGGAGCCGCTGCGGGAGTTCGCCGCCCGCGCCGACGCCGACCCCACGTACGCCCGCTGGAGCTACCGCCGCGACTTCGGGCGGGTGCGGCTGCTGATGGTGGACACCCGGGCCGCCCGCGTGCTGGCGGAGGGCGAGCGGGCGATGGTCGCCGAGCCGGAGCTGGCCTGGCTGCGCGAGCAGTCGCTGGACGGCGCGGACGGCTACGCCACCGAGGGCAGCGCCGGGCCGTACGACCACCTGCTGATCGGCACCTCGCTCCCCTGGCTGCTGCCGCACTTCGTCCACGACGTGGAGGCGTGGAACGCCGCGGTGTGCGGCGGGGCGCGCGGTCCGCGGTGGGCGCGGCTGGGGGAAGACCTGCGCCGGCGCGGCGACTTGGAGCACTGGGCGGCCTTCCCCGAGTCCTTCGAGGCGCTCACCGAGCTGATCGCGAAGGTGGGCGGCGGGCCCTCGGCGCCGGCGACGATCAGTGTGCTGTCCGGCGATGTGCACCACGCGTACATCGCCGAGCCCGACTGGTCGCGGTGGCCGCAGCCGCCGGACAGCCGGGTGCGGCAGCTGACGTGTTCCCCCGTGCACAACCGCACCTACGCCTCCATCCGGCTCGGTTTCCGCTTCGGCTGGAGCCGGGCGGGCCGACGGCTCGGTCGCGCCTTCGCCCGGCACGGGCGGGCCACCCCGAGCCGGCTGGACTGGAGCAGGACGGGCGGGCCGTGGTTCGGCAACCAGCTGATGACGCTGACGCTGCGGGGGCGCGCCGCGCGGCTGCGGCTGGACCAGGCCCGGCCCGACCCCTCGGGCGGCGGGGCCCGGCTGGTCACGGCCCTGGAGACGGACGGTCTTTGAGGCCTGGAAGGTCTATTACGAGACGCTGTTGGGACAGCGGGGACGGGCCGGGCAGCCGGGAATCAGGGGCTCCACGGGATTCCGGAGACGATTTCTGGCCACCGAGCTCGACGGAGCGCAAGAGGCGGCCGTGCCGGGCGAGTCCGGGGTCATGACGTGTGATCGCTGATGTTGGACGAGCGGCCCGCCGCGCCCGCGCGTCGCGGAGTTGGCCACGCCGACCGAGGCGAGGGCGCTGGAGGCGCTCGGTCCGCATGGGGAGATGGAGAAGCCGGGTCCCGTCGGGCCGGGCGGAATCCCCGGCTTCGGCACGCGGCGGGCGCGGGTGCCGGCCCTCCGGTGGTGCCGGCGACGCCGACGGCGACCGGGGCGCGGCCCGGCGTCACCCCGCTGACCTCGCACGACACCGATGCCGTCGACCGACCGGCGCCGCGCGCGGCGGCCCCAGATTGGCGAAACTTGAACTTGCAACAAAAGGTGAGGGGAACCTAACCTGACACTCCCGTTGTTTCCCGTCCCCGGAACAAGGAGCAGTCCCCATGCCCCCGTCCGCCACCCCCCAAGGTCTCGCCGACCGCCTGGACGGCACGAGGCCGTACGTCCTCTCCCTCTTTCGCATCGTCGTCGGCCTGCTCTTCTTCTGCCACGGCGCCTCATCGCTGCTGGGCTGGTTCGGCGGCCTGATGGGCACCGGCAAGACCCTCGACGCGGGCACCTGGCCCGGCTGGTACGCGGCCGTGATCCAGCTCGTCGGCGGCGGCCTGGTGCTGCTGGGCCTCGGCACCCGCAGCGCGGCGTTCATCTGCTCCGGCTCGATGGCGTACGCGTACTTCCACGAGCACCAGCCGGAGAAGCTGTGGCCCATCCAGAACGGCGGCGAGGCGGCCGCGATGTTCTGCTGGGCGTTCCTGCTGATCGTCTTCACCGGCCCCGGCCCCTGGGCGCTCGACCGCTTCCTGGGCTCGGCGCGCCCGTCGGTCACGACCTCCGAGACGCACCGTCAGCCGACGGCCGTCTAGGGCGACTCGGCGGCCCGGCGGCTCGACGACCGCGACGACCGCGACGACCCGGCGACTCGACGGCTCGCCGGCTCGACGACCGCGCGATAAAGCGACAAAGCAATAAGTCGCTCGATCAATCTGGCCGACCACGCCAAGTCTCGCTTCACCTGATGCGGGGGTACCTCCCCATTCGTCCCCCGGGAGGCGACCCCCGCGTCACGTGATTCGAACAACATCAACACCCCCTGGCCCCATCCCCACCCGCCACAGGCGTACGCTGTATGACTGTGAAGGCCGCTCCTGCCGCTCCCCAGCGACATCGCGGCTGGGGGGAACGGGACCGGGAGAAACGTTGCTGGAACATCTGGGGTCGCTGACCAACACCCCATGGATTTACGCGGTTGTCGGCATGTCCGTTCTCCTCGACGTCTTCCTCCCCGTCCTGCCCAGCGGTGTCCTCGTCATCACGGCGGCCACCGCGGCCGCCGGGACCACCGTGGACGCCGTGGGCGTGGTGCGCGTCCAGGCGGGCGCCGCCGACTTCCCCGAGATGTTCGCCCTGATGCTGTGCGCCGCCACCGCCTCCGTCCTCGGCGACATGGTCGCCTACCGGCTGGCCTGGCGCGGCAGCGACCGCCTCGACCGCGCCATCTCCCGCTCCCGCCGTCTCACCTCCGCGCAGGAGAAGTTGGGCACGGCGCTGGTGCGGGGCGGTGGCGCGCTGGTCGTCATAGCCCGCTTCGCGCCCGCCGGGCGGTCGGTCGTCAGCCTGAGCGCGGGCGCGGCGCACCGCCGGGCCAAGGAGTTCCTGCCCTGGTCGGCCGTCGCCGGACTGGCCTGGGCCGCCTACAGCGTGAGCCTGGGTTACGTGGGCGGGCAGTGGCTCGGCGCCACCTGGCTCGGCACGGCGGTCTCGGTGCTCGCGCTCTTCGCGGCCGGCGCGGGCGCGGCCTATGTGATGAAGCGCCCCGCCGAAGCGGAGCAGCCGCTCCCGGCCCACCCCGCGGTGGGCGGAGCGGGCCGGCCCTGACGTCGTAGGGGGTGTCTTGTGGATCATGCTGGGCTCCCGACGCCTGGCACGCCCGCCCCCAGCTACCGCTGGGAGGTGCCCCCGGCTGCGTTGTCGTCGTCACACGCAGCACCGCTGCGCTCTCCTCCTCCGCCTTGCGGCTGGACGCCCCAGACGCCGCTCGCTGATCCAGCCTGACCCACAAGACACCCCCTCGCGCACGCCCGGACCCGACCGCCGGGCGTGCGAATTCAGGATCCCACCGCGAAATCCCGTTAACGTCCCCTCATGCGCATCCCCACCCCGCCGGACCCCGCATGGTGACCCGCCGCAGCCGTACCGTCGCCACCCTGGTCGGCGGCGCCCTGGTGCTCGCCGCCGCGATCCTCGTCGTACGGCACTTCACCGCCCCGTCCGAGCCCGAACTCCCGACGATCCCCGAAGCCCGCCGCCCGGTGGTCGAGGCGGCCGCCCGCCTCTGCCCCAAGGTGAGCGTGCCGCTGCTGGCCGCGCAGATCGACGCGGAGAGCGGCTGGCGGCCGGACGCTGACTCCGGGCACGCGCAGGGGATCTCGCAGTTCGCCCCGCAGACCTGGGCCGAGTGGGGCCGCGACGGGGACGGCGACGGAAAGGCCGACGTGTGGGAGCCCGAGGACGCCATCCCCTCGCAGGCGCGCTACATGTGCCATCTGTACGACATGGTGAAGAACCTGCCCGGCGATCCGACCGAGCTGGCGCTTGCCGCGTACAACGCCGGGCCGACCGCGGTCCTCGAGGCCCGCGGGATCCCGAGGATCGACGAGACCCGCGAGTACGTGGACCGCATCCTGCACACGCTGCTCCCCCAGTACCGCAAGAGCGAGGCGGAGTACGCGGCGGCACACCCGTCGCCGGGCGCCTCCCGTCTCACGCCCCGGCCGTGATGAAGTCCTCGACGGCGCGTACGAGTTCCAGCGGCGTCTCGTCGGCGGGGTAGTGCCCCGCGCAGGGCAGCTCGACCAGGTCGGCCCGCGGGTACCAGCGCAGCCAGGTCCGCCGCATCAGCTCCGCCGTCAGCGCCGGGTCGTGCGCCCCGATCACCACGCGGACCGGCACCCGGGCCCCGGCGATGTCCTCGTGGAAGTCCTCCAGGGCCCAGGAGTCCAGCCAGGCCCGTAACGCCTTGGCGTCGCTGTGCTCCAGCGAGTGCCGGACCATCAGGTCGAGCCAGGCGTCGGGGTGGCGGCCGCCGGTGGTGTGGTCGATGATCGCCCGCCGGCTCTCGGGGTGCTCGGCGGCGGAGGTGAACAGCTCCCACTGCTCGCCGTCCATCGGCATCCCGCTCGCGGGGACGGGGGCGACCCCGATCAGCCGCACGACCCGGTCGGGGGCGGCGGCCACGACCCGCTGCGCGACGGAGCCGCCCATCGAGTGCCCGACGAGCGAGAACCGCTGCCAGCCGAGGTCGTCGGCGAGCGCCAGCAGATCGCGGCCCGCCTCCTCGGTGGTGTACTCGCCGGGGATGTCCCGTGCCTCCCCGTAGCCGCGCAGATCGGGGAGTGCGTAGGTGAAGGTCCGTCGGTCGATGTGCGGCAGCACGGCCGCGAAGGCGGCGCGGTCCGAGAACCAGCCGTGGACGGCCATGACGCGGTGCGGCCCTTCGCCGACGAGCTCGAACGGTGGAACGAGGGGTGGAACGATCGGTCCCATGGCACCTCCGGTCCCTGTCGAAGACGGGCGCGCGGCGCGCGTGCCCGTTGCCGGACAACGGTGGCGGCAACCGGCGGCCCCGACAAGGCCGCTACCCATATGCGTGGGCAGCGCCTGACCGTGACCTGACAGCCGACGGGTGGGACTGCCCCTTCGGCCGTATCCGCGCGTACCATGAGACCCAGGTCAGAGCTCCCCCAGCTATCGCCGGCAGGTGCCCCCTCGGAGCCACCGATGAACCGCCGCCGCACCCCGCACCAGAGCACCGAAGAGGCGCTGCGCTCTCTGGGACGGCTGACCGCCCAGATCCTGGAGCGGATCAAGCTGCAGCAGGCGCGGGTGGAGCTGGCCGTGGCCCTGCAGCGCCATATGCTGCCGTCCGAACTGCCGGCCCTCCCCGGTCTGCACGCCGCCGCCCGCTACACCCCCGCACGGGCCGGGCTCGACATCGGCGGCGACTGGTACGACGCCTTCCCGCTGCCCGGCACCGCCTCGGTCGGCTTCGCCATCGGCGACGTACAGGGCCATGACGTGGAGGCGGCGGCCTTCGTGGGCCAGGTCCGCACGGGGCTGCGGGCCATCGCCGCCGCCACCTGCGACCCGGGCGAGGTGCTGCGCGGCGTCAACGAGCTGCTCGTCTCGATGGGCACCGACCTGTTCACCACCTGCTCCTTCCTGTGCTTCGACCCCGTCGCCGGCGAGCTGGCCTGCTCCCGGGCGGGCCACGTCCCGGCCGTGTGGGCCTCGGCCGGCTGCCCGGTCGAGGTCCTCTGGGACCCCGGAGGCCTGCCGCTGGGGATCATGCCCGGGGAGACCTATCCGGTGACCCGGCGCCGGCTGACCCGGGCCGGCGCCTTCGTCCTGTTCACGGACGGGGTGGTGGAAGGGCCGGCGTACCCGATCGACCAGGGCCTCGCGGAGGTGTCGCGGCTGGTCGGCGCGGGCTGCGAGGCCGACGCGGAGGAGCTGGCCACGCGGGTGAGCCAGGTGGCCGACCGGACCGGCCACAGCGACGACGCGGCCGTGCTGGTGCTGCGCCACGACGGCGCACGGCGCGACCGCCCGGGACCGTGACTGCCGCGCCCGGGGCCGTGACCGCCGCGGCCGGGGCCGTGACTGCCGCGCCCGCGGGCGGGCGGTTCCCCCGTGCGACGGAGACCGCGCCACGGCCGCGCGTGTCACCCGCTCCGGGCCGCGACGGCGTTGTGTGATGGCCGCTGTGGCAGGCGATGACGGGATCCGGCGATACGGTGCCACGGTCCTGCGGATCCTCGTCGTCGCGGCCGCCTACTACGTGGGGGCCCGGATCGGGCTGCTGGAGGAGCTGGTCCGCGGACAGATCACCCCGCTGTGGCCACCCACCGGTATCGCCCTGGCCTGTCTGCTCCTCCTCGGCCTGCGCACCTGGCCGGGCGTCGCGCTGGGCGCCCTCCTGGTCAACGCCCCGATCGGGCCGACGGTCCCCGCCGTCGCCGCGATCGCCGTGGGAAACACCGCGGCCCCGGTCTGCTCGTACCTGCTGCTGCGGCGCGCGGGCTTCCGTACGGAGCTCGACCGGCTGCGGGACGCGCTGGCCCTGGTCTTCCTCGGCGCGCTGGCCGGAATGCTGATCAGCTCGGCCGTGGGCACCGGGGTGCTGGTCCTGGAGGGGGCGATCGGGACCGGCGACTTCTGGACCACCTGGTCGGTGTGGTGGACGGGGGACGCGATGGGCGTCCTGGTGATCACCCCGCTGCTGCTGATGCTCCGCAAGGCCCGGCCGCCGCGTGACGTAAACCCCTATCGGTGGGCCGAGGCGGGGCTGCTGACGCTCGGGACGGCGGCCGTCACGCTGCTCGCCACGCACTCCGTCCACAGCCTGCTCTTCCTGGTCTTCCCCTTCCTGATCTGGGCGGCCCTGCGCTTCCAGCTGGCGGGGGCCGTGCTGTGCTCACTGATCGTGTCGGTGATCGCGATCCAGGCCACCGCGGCGGGGGTCGGCCCGTTCGCCGGGCATACGCTGCTGACGCGGATGGTCACCCTGCAGGCGTTCAACGGCTCCACCGCGCTGACCTCGCTGCTGCTCTCGGCGATCATCATGGAGCGGAACCGTACCCGTCGGCAGATCGAGCAGATCTGCGGCCAGCTCGCCGAGGCGGTCGTCCGGCTGGCGCCGGACGAGGCGTCGCTGCGGCAGTGGCCGCCGCCCCGCCACGGCGACGAGCCGCCGGACCGGCGGTAGAACTTTGCGGTGAGTACGGGACAGCGACACGCCGTGGTGTCGGCGTGTCGCTGTCCCATACTCACCGCAAAACCGCCGCCGTTGCCCCGCCTCAGGACAGTTCGCGAGAGCGCGTCGAGCTGCTGCCGTGCATGTTGTATTCCTGGGCGAGCCCGGTCTGGTGGAGCTTTTGCATCTGCTCACCGGTGACCGTGACGCCCGCGATGTCGAAAGACGTGTCGTCGTCCCAGTTGAACCGGTCCCAGACGTTCACCTGGTAATCGAGGGAGACCTTGGGCTTTCCGTGCGGGCCGGGCTCCACGCTCACGACCCCCGAATGGTTCACCATTCCGTGGCCGACGGCGAGGTACCAGTCGCGGTCGTCGTGCTTGTAGCCCTCGGCCTTCGTCTCCACCGGAATGGCCACCGGCCGGCCGCCCGACTCCTCGAACGCCCTGAGCGCCTTCTTCTTCCACTCGCCCTCGTACTTGGAGAGGTTTTCCTCGGCCGCCTTGCGGAAGCCGTCGGGGTCCTCGTCCCACATCCGATTGATGTCGAGGTCCAGCGGCTTTCCGGACGCGTCGAGGTAGTGGTCCAACTCCCGGGCCGCCTCCTTGTAGCCCACCAGGCGGCCGCCTTTCACCATGGCCGCGGCCTCGACGCGGAACAAGTGGTCCTTCATTCCGGCATCCCGCGAGTGGAACTTCCCGGATCCCACGTCCGCCGGCTTCCACTTGTACTGCGGGTCCATGATCCCGGCCGCCATCAGCGCGACGCTGTCGGCCGCCCATACCCGGCCCCGCAGCTCCGGGCTGAGACCGTCCCAGATCCGGCGCAGTTCCGCGCGCTGCCGGGGGCTCGCCTCATGGCCGAGCGAGGCGATTTCGATGGCCCGGTCGGCCTGGACCTCGGCCAGCGAGTGGTACCGGGCGTGGCCCGCGTCATACACGTCGCCGCCGTGGCTCCTGACCAGCGCGGCCTTCACGATGCCGTCGATCTCGGCGGCCCGGGCCAGCTTCCGGTTCACACTGTTAGCGTACTCCGCCTGGGTGTCCAGCTGGGCTTGCGTCCGCGCCCCGTCGTCCCCCGGGTAATGGGGGATGAAGAAACGCACGGTGCCGTCGGCGTTGTCGGACAGCTTGAATCCGGCGTCCGCCGCCTGCGCGACGGTCGACCGGACGCTGGACTGAATCTCGGTCAGCTGGGAATGCGCGTCGTCCAGGACGCTCCAGATGCTGCTGGCCTCCTTGTGCAGGTCCTCGAACTCCTTCGCGGTCCTGCCGACGAACTCACGGGTGACGGTCGCGTTCAGCCCGGCCCACCGCGCGCCCTCCGACTTCTTCAGCAGGCCCGAACGCGCGTCGGTCATCAGCGCTTTCAGGCTGTCGACGGCGGATTTCCAGTCCGAGACCGCGGCGCCCAGCTTCCCCAGGTCGACATCGACGAGATCCTGGTAGGTGAGAGCCCCCATCGTCTTTCCCCGCTACGTCTTTCACTTCACCAGTTCGGATATCTCGGAAACACTCACGGCCGAGCCGTCCCGGTGGCGCAGCGAGGCGGCGATCGCCTCGTCGTCCTCGGCATGCCGCTTCTTCGAGTAGTCCAGGTGGTTGGAGATGTGGGCGCACATCTGCAGCACGGTCTTGACCTGGGAGCTCCAGACGGACACCGTCGTGCTCAGCTCCTCGCCCATCGCGAAGTTGTGGTCGCTCAGCGCCTTGGCCGCCTGCATGGACGACCCCACGCCGTCCTTGTCCGCCCCGGCCCCGGCGATGTCGGCCGCCTTCTGAAGCCTGCCGTGCAGCACGAAGGCCTCGTGCCCCACCGCGCCCAGGTCGTCCTGGTGCACGACCAGGTCAGTGGAGCCGCCCTCCCCCGTCGAGCCCGCGCCCGTCCCGCCCCCGCCGTCGGCGACGGTCTGGTTGAGCCGTGTATGGGTGCTCTGCCGCCCCGCCGCGTCCGCCTTGAGCTGAGACCACTCGCTGTCGAATGACATATCCCCGTTACCTCCCGTAGAGGGTCCCGCGCATCCGCGCCCACGGCCGTCCCTCCCCTGGCCGCGCCGCGCCAAATCGCAGATCAGGACGCATGGTAGCTGAATCGGATGACGTCACTCCGGCTGCCGTCCGGCCGGGGGCGGGGGCGGGCCGGCCCCCGCCCTCCCCCTCACCGTCCCGCCTCGGCCCGGTGTATCCCCCGGTGCGCAACCCCGAACCCGGCGGAGGACGTCTTCCAGGGCACCACGCCCGCCTATCGCCGAGGAACCCGTCGATGACCACCAGGGCCGCCCGTTACCTCTATCTGACCCGGCACGGCGAGGCGTCCCCCGACGAGACCGAGTTGACGGCGAACGGCCGCCGCCAGGCCGCGCTGCTCGGCGAGCGGCTGCGCGGCGACCGCCACGGGCCGCCCGCGCCGCAGGAGTTCACGCGGGGACAGGCCTCCGCCCAGGCACCACAGGGCGATGACCGGGTCGCAGATGGCACAGCCCAGCGACGAGGTGTGGGCGAACGGGACGATCGGGTTGCCCTTGATGTGGTGAACCACGTCCCACGCGGTGTGCAACAGCCAGCCGATGCCGATGAACGTCCATGACTCCAGGCCGCGGTAGGCGACGTAGGTGACGAGCGCGGTGAACGCGAACTCCCAGCCGCCCAGGCCGCCACCGCTGAGGTAGGCGGCGCCGGCGCCGGCCACCATCATCGCGTTGAAGCGGCGTCGATGCGGTTCCCGGATGAGGGACATCAGCAGGGCGTAGAGAAGGCCGATGCCGATCGGCGCGAGGTACAGCACGCGTATGCCTTTCCAGAAAGGGGACGGTACGGGATCGCCCTCGACGCTAGTCGCGCGGCGCGGCCCTCCCCAGTGGCGTTAATGACGAGTATCAACGGAAAAACGCCAAGCCTGGTGATGTGCCCCTGACCTGCCCGGACAGGCGCGGGAGCCTCGCTCCCATCGGTGCGTCCGGCCCGTCGGACCGCTAGGTTCTGGACATGCATACGGTGGCCGTCCTCGCGCTCAGCAAGGTGATTCCGTTCGACCTGTCCACCCCCATCGAGGTCTTCACCCGCACCCGCCTGCCCGACGGCCGCCCCGGCTACCAGGTACGCGTCTGCGCCGAGCGGCCGGAGACCGACGCCGGCGCGTTCACCCTGCGGGCGCCCTGGGGCCTGGAGGGGCTCACCGGCGCGGACACCGTCATCGTGCCCGGCGTGGCCGACCCCGCCGCCCCACCCAGCCCCGCCGAACGCGAGGCGCTGCGCCGGGCCGCCGCCGACGGCACCCGTATCGCCTCCATCTGCACCGGCACCTTCCCCCTGGCCGCCACCGGCCTGCTGGACGGCCTGCGCGCCACCACCCACTGGCTCGCCGCGGACCGGCTCGCCGCCGCCCACCCGGACATCGATGTCGACCCGAACGTGCTCTACGTCGACAACGGCCAGATCCTCACCTCCGCCGGCGCGGCCGCCGGACTCGACCTGTGCCTGCACCTGATCCGCCGCGACTACGGCGCCGCGGTGGCCGCCGATGCCGCCCGCCTGTCCGTGATGCCCCTGGAACGCGAGGGCGGGCAGGCCCAGTTCATCGTCCACGACCACACCCCCACCCCCGGTGGCTCGGTGCTGGAACCGGTCCTCGTCTGGCTCCGGGACAACCTCGCCCGGCCCCTCACCCTCGACGACATCGCCTCCCACGCCGGGGTCAGCACCCGTACGCTCATCCGCCGCTTCCGCGACCAGACCGGCACCACCCCCCTCCAATGGCTCCACCGCGCCCGCATCCGCCAGGCCCAGCACCTGCTGGAGACCACCGACCACTCCGTCGAACGCGTCGGCGCGCGGGTCGGCTTCGGCTCCCCCACCGCCTTCCGCGACCGCTTCAAGCGCACCACCGGCGTCAGCCCGCACGCCTACCGCCGCGCGTTCAGGTGAAGGCCTTAGGTTCAGGCCACGGGTTCAGGCCACGGGTCCAGACCACGGGTTCAGGCCATGGGTTCGGGTCAAGGCCGCGGGTTCGGGTGAGACGGGTGAGGCGGTCTTGCCGCGGCCGCCCACCGCTCCCCACACTGCCCGGGTACGCACGGGAGGGGAGACATGGCAACCACGGCACGACGGCGACGCACGCGGTCCTTACGACGGCTGAAGACGCGGGCACGCCGCGGGGCATGGGGCGCCGGTGCCGTGGTGGCGCTCGCGCTGGCGCTGACGTGGCGGACCGTGTGGCCGTACGTGCTCGGGGCGGTCGTCGCGGCGCTGCTCGCCGGCATCGGCTGGTGGCTCCTGAGGGCCCACCGGCGCGCCGTGGCCGGCGACCACGCCTGGCGGGCCGAGGAGGAGCACCGGGCGCGGGAGCTGGCCATGTCCGATGTCGACGCGATGACCTGGCAGCGATTCGAGCGGTACGTCGCGGACTTGTGCCGCCGCGACGGCTGCACCCAGGTCGAGGTCTCCGGGAAGGCCGGCGACTTGGGCGCCGATGTGATCGGACTGATGCCGGACGGGCGTCGGCTGGTCATCCAGTGCAAGCACTACGCGCCGCACCGCACCGTGGGGAGCGGTGAGATGCAGAAGTTCCTCGGCACGGCGAAGGCCGAACACGGCGCGGACGTCGCCGTGTACGTCGCCACCTGCAACTTCACGGCGGCGGCTGAGAAGCTGGCGGTGAAGCACGAGATCCTCGCCATGCACCGCGACCTGCTCGGGGCATGGGTCCGCGGGGCCACCCTGGCCTCGCTGATCCCCCTCAACGGGACCGGCGGCGGGGCGCGAAGCGGCCGCCGCCCGGTCCGGTAGCCCGCCACCACGCCACCACGACGGCGTCCCGCCCGGCCGCCGCGCGATTCTGCGCACCTCCGACGGGTCGATCAGATACATAGCCGCGATCCTCGGGGCGTACTCCAAGGTGACCGAGCAGAACCCGGACAACGAGCCCATCCGTAACAACGTCCCGGTGCTCGTCAGCCTGTACCAGGGAAGCGATCTCAACAGATGGCGGAATTGGCTGAACACTCACCCGGGCGCCCCGTACGATCCCGGGAATCGGATGGGCGAATGGGCCGTGTCACCCGAGGGCCGGCGCTTGCTCGATGACTCCCTGCGGCTGTGGGACCAGGATTAGCCCCCACATGTGCACCGGATGTCGTGTCCGCCCGCGACGAGTCCCCTCCCGTCGCTGCCGTGGGGAACCAGGACCATCTGGAGCCGCCCGCAGGCGCAACGGCTCCAGACCACAACGCCCTCGCTGGTGGTGTGCCGGGAAACGACGGTGTTCGCGCTGGTGTTCATGACAGCAGGATGAACCCGGTCGACCGTTGCGGTGCGGCCTGATCGCCCCCGCGGGCGGGCGGCTGCGGCACAGCCACCCCGACCTCCAGGTGCGGGTCCGCGAGTGCGAGACCGCGGAGAGCATGGACCTGCTGGTGGCGGGCGAGGTGGACATCGCGGTCGTGGAGCCCATCGAGGACGGCCCGCCGCCGGATGACGCCCGGTTCGAGCAGAGCCCCCTGCTGGAGGAGCCGCACCTCATGCTGGTGCCCGCCGACCACCCGCTGGCACGGGCGGCGTCGGTGCGGCTGGAGGACGCCGCGGACGAGGACTGGATCGTCTCCGACCCGGGCGCCTGCGACCACGCCCAGCGGGTACGGATGCTGTGCGCGGCGGCCGGATTCTCACCCCGGATCGTGCACGCCGCCACCCACTGGCCGGCGATCTGGTCGCTGGTCGGAAACGGCCTGGGCGTCTCCCTGGTCCCCCGGCTGGCCGAGGGCCCGGCGGGCCAGGCGGTGGCGCGGATGCCGCTGTCGGGCGGGAACACGCCGACGCGCCGCATCCTCACCTGCGTACGCCGGGGCAGCCGGCGAAACCCGCTCATCGACCTCGGGATACGGGCGCTGGAAGAGGCGGCACGCGACCACGAGCCCAGGAACGACCGCCCCCGATTCGCCGCCTGACGGCTCGCCCGCCACGGGCCGGGGGCGGAGGGTAGCCGGAGCGGCCGACCGAGCCACCGCGCGCCACCCCCGGCCCCCTGCCGGGGGCTCACCCACCGCGCGCCACCCCCGGCCCCCTGCCGGGGGCTCAGCTACCGCGCGCCACCTCCGGGCCCCTGCCGGGGGCTCAGCCACCGGGTGTGCCACCGCTCCATACACTGACCCCATGTCAGCCACGGATCTCGAGCGCATCGCGGCCTTCCGCTCGTCCTTCGCCCGGCGTCAGGCCGCCGTGGTGACCGAGGTGCCCGGTGGGGTGGCGGTCCTGGACCAGGAGTACGCGGCTTCCCACGAGCACAACCAGCTGATCGTCGAGGGGACTTCGGCTCCCCCGGAGCTCCCCGCCCTCGCCGAGACCGTTCTCGGCCACCTGGGCCACCGCCGGATCACGGTCCTCGACGACGCCGTCGGCACCGCCTGTGCACCGGCGCTCACCGCGCTCGGCTACTCCCATGACACCGAGCTCGTGATGGCGTACTCCGGCTCCGCCGCCGTCCCCCACCCGTCCGTGCGGACGGTCACCCTCGCCGATCTGCGCCCCGCTCTGCTCCGCCGGCTGCGTGACTGGATGCCCGAGGCCGACGACGCCGTGGTCCGCCAGCTCGCCGACCGCAGGACGGCCCGGCTCCGCGGCGCCGACCAGGTCCGCTTCCTCGCCGTACGCGACGAGAACGGCACCGTCGCCTCCTGGGCCGACCTCTACCTCGATACGGCCGAGGGCGTCGCCCAGATCGAGGACGTCGTCACCGCCGACACCCACCTCGGGCGCGGCTGCGCGGACGCCGTCCTCGCCACCGCCCTGCACCACGCCGCGGGGTGCGGCCTGGTCTTCCTCCTCGCCGACCTCCATGACTGGCCGCGCCACTGGTACGCCCGCCGTGGCTTCACCCCGATCGGCCGCTCCCACGTCTTCACCCGGACGCGAGCCGGAAGCTGAACCTCCGGCGCCGTGGCCGTCGGCGCCGGTGGGCCGGCCGGGGCCTCGTCCAACTCCCCGCGTACGGCGGCGAGGCCGGCGACTTCACACGCCGGGTGCGGGCCGCACCGTGACGCCGTTCCGCTCGAGCAGCGCCGCCGTCACCCCGTCTCCCGACACCAACTCCCCGGCGAACGATCCGTCGTACACCACGCCCCGGCCGCACGAAGGACTGCGCGGCATCAACAGCGCCTCCGTGCAGCCTCCCCGCCGCGCCGCCTCAAGTGCGCGCTGAGCTCCGGCCACGAACGCCTCGGTCACGTCACGCCCGGTGTCCTCGACGACCCGCGCCGTCCCGTCGAGCACGTCGTGCCCGTCACCGCCGACCAGCTCGGCAGGCCTGCGCGGAGTCGTGAGCCCGCCCGCGACCTCCGGGCAGAAGGAGACGACTTCGCGGCCGGCCACCGCCTCCTCGAACTCCGGCGAAGCCTTGTGCCGCCCGTCGAACCGGCACGGCACCCCGCGCAGACACGCGCTCACCAGGATCGTTTCCATGCCGCCAGGTTAGCCACGCGCTCGGCCCCTCTGCCCCCGCCTCGGCTGCGAGACGGGTCGAGGGTCCGAATCAGGCTCTCGCACACCGGGGGCGACCGTCCCGCCCGGCGAGCCCGGCCGGGACGGGGCGGACGGCGCGCCGGGCGTCCCAGGAGAAAAGGGGGACCCTGGAGAGCGCGGCGCCACCGGTCCGCCTGGCCCGTTCTGCCCGGACGGCTACTCCCTGCAGACGCCGAGCTGGGACCCGGATGCCCTGGTGTGCCGCCGCGACGGCGCGCCTCGACCCGACGAGCCGACGCCGAGCCCGACGACGCCGGCCGCGCTCGCACCGGACCGCCGACGCCTCTGATACAAGACACCCCCTCGTCTGGCCTCCGGGCCGGGCGAGGGGGCTTTCGTCGTGTCAAGAGAACGCGACGGCCCCCACCGGAATGGGGGCCGATCGGCCGTACCCACGGAGCCGACCGCAGGTACCGTTCTGAGTGTCAGCAGAACGGAGTTCAGCATGCCATACGGCACGGACGAACACACCGGCGGAATCGGACAGCGCATCGCCGAACTGCGCGCTATCCGGGGCTACTCACTACGTCAACTGGGGCGACGCTCGCACGTCTCGGCCTCAATGCTCTCGATGATCGAGAAGGGCGACCGGAACGCAAGCGAGGAGATAGTGGCCTCTGTCGCTCGCGCTCTCGATGTCGGCGTCTCGAACCTGCGAGGCCAGCCCTACCGCGAACAGATGCAGCAGGACCGCATCGACCGAATGATCGAGCCTCTCGGTGGCGCTCTCGAGAGCTGGGACCTCTCTCCAGACCCAGCTGCACCCCCACCCCGCCCCCTCGAAGAGCTACGCGCCGCTGTGGCGAGCACCGTCGAGCTCCGCGCTGCGGCCAACCTGGGGGGGCTCGCTGAGGCCCTGCCTCCGCTGATTGCCGAGATCCTCCACGCGATCCACCTCCACGACCGGCCCGGCCGAGTCCGTGAGGAACTGCACGGGCTCCAGGCCGAGGCCGCCCGTGGCGTGTGGCGTGTGGCGTACCGGGTCGGCGAGATGCACCTCGCTCGACTGGCCTTGACCCGGATGGCCCAGGCCGCAGCTGAGTCCGGCGATCCGCGACAGGTCGCGGTCGAGCGGTGGATGCGCGCCCAGACGTCAGTCGAAGGAGGCAAGCCAGGCCTGGACGTGGGCTTGCGGCTGGTAGACCAGGCCCTGCGAGATCTCGAAGACGACGGCGCCCCGGAGACCCGGGCGGTACGCGGCGCGCTGCACCTGAAGGGCTCCATCCTCGCGTCCCGCCGGGGGGACAAGGACGGTTCCGATGCGTGGCTGGAGGAGGCGCGCGGGATGGCCCAGGAGACGGGCGAGACGCGCGCCTACGAGCTGACGTTCGGGCCCACGAACGTCGAGTTGCACGCCGTTGCCGCTGCGGCGGACCGGGACAAGCACGGGCTGGCGCTCAAGCGCGCGGCCAAGGTGCACATCCCCGAGGGCTACCCGCCGGGCCGGGCCGGGCACTTCTACATCGACCTCGCCCGAGCACAGGTGTGGACGGCGCGCCATGATGAGGCGTTCGCGTCCCTGCTCAAGGCGCGGGAGGTGGCGCCCCAGATGACGCGGCACCACCCCCAGGTGCATGAGACGGCAGCGGCGTTGCGACGAGCGCGGGCCCGAATCCCGGACGAACTGCGAGAGTTCTCTCTGTGGTGCGGCGTGTAGCGCCACGATTACACAAAGTCAAGGGCCCTGGTGTTCACAATCTGTGGACACCGGGGCCTTCCTGCGTCGGCACGATGTGACGGTCAGCACACCGTCCGTACATGGAGCCGACCATGACGACCAAAGACCCGAAGTGGGCACCGCCAAGCGGATACGACGTCAAGGTCGCGCGAACAGGGAAACAGCAGGACGCCGTCGGGACATCTGAGACGGTCGGCAGCGCGATCCCCGCCATGGACTGGATCCTCGACACCGGCGCCAGCCTCAGCGACACCCTCATCGCGTGGGACCGCGGCGACCTGGCCCCGCTACCCGTCGGAACGGCGTGGGACGTCGTCCGCCTGCAACAGCCAGCCGGGTGGGCAGCCATCCGCATGCTGCGGAAGATGGAGTCCCCGCTCGGACCGGTGCTGTACGCGCACCTCGCCGTCGAGGTCCCCGTCCCCGTCCACGCAGCCGACGACTGGGACCTGCCCGGCGCCACGGTGCTGGGCGCCGGCGAGACCCTCCTGGTTCCGCACGCGAGGATCGTCGCCCCCCGCACCCAGCACGGTCGAACGTGGATCGTCGCACCGCATCAACAGCCTCTCCTGACCGACGCCAACGACCTGTACGGCGCGTACTTCGCGGCCCTGGCCAAGGCCGGAGAGAAGCGGGGGGTGCTCCGATGACGAGCGCCATCGAGGCCAGCGCGCCGCCGGCACCGACCCCCGGTCTGATCGCCTCCCTCAAACCGCGGCTGTGGCTCGACCACACCATCGGCGGCGAGGTGTTCGCCGCCCTGCTCCTGACCTACCCCGCACCGCAGGTCGAGGACGTGGACCCGGCCAACATCGAGCGGACCATGCATGGCGTCGCCGCATCCCTCGGCCTCGCGCCGCGCGATCAAGGGCTCGTGGACGTCGGCGAGCGACTCACCGTCCACCCCGGCGGGGCCATCCTGCTGCACTTCGACGGTGCAGAGTACGCGCTGCGCCTCCCCGCCCACCAGCGGTGGGCCCAGACGATAGCCGGGTTCGGGAAGGTCTTGTTGGCCGTCGGCCTGGACGAGCTCTCCTCGGTGGCCTCCCCGGCCGAGGTCGACGAGTACATAGAGGCTGGCGGGGAGACCGGGCGGCTGCTGGTGGGGCTCGCCAGGGTGGCGGACTCGCCGCGCACCGCCCGGCGTGCGATCGCCGCCCGCCGCGCCGGCCAGCAGGGCAGGACCCGATGACCACGTGGATGACCACGCACTGCCGCCTGGCGAACCATGACCCTCGGTACGCCGAGGTGCACGAGTGGTGCCGCATACCCGCGGTCATCCCCACCGCCCGCTGCGGGTGTCCCTGCCACAACAACGCCGTCGTGAACGGCTTGCCCCGCCCCCAGCGGCCCCCTGGCGGGCGCCGGTGGGTCAGCCTCGGCGACGTGATCGGCGGCCCCTCGGACGCCGTGCCAGCCTCCGCTGTGCTCGACCCCGACGACCACCGGCCCCGCGCTGGGACAAGGAGGCGCTGGCCGAGACGGCCGACTGGGAGTTCCACGAGGCCGGATTCGAGCCGCAGTCCCCGTTCCCGGGGACCGTGAAGGCCCCGTGGCCGAGCCGGTGCTTGGGATGCGGCGCAGCACGCCAGCCGAGCCTTGCGGCGGTCCGGCGCGGCGCCCGGTGCGTGTGCCAGCGCCACTCGGCCCCTCGGCAGCGCCGCGCACCAGCTGGCGGCCGCTCATGAGCTGGCTGCCACGCGTGAGCTGGCGCGGCTCGCCCGCCGAGCGGGCACAGCAGGCCTGGCGCATCATCCGCGAGGCCGGGTACGAGCCGCTGGAGCCCTGGCCGGGTAAGGCGACCGTCCCGTGGCGGTGCCGGTGCATCACGTGCAAGAGGGTGCGGCATCCGACCGTCAGCGGCGTGCTCCAGGACCGGTGCCAGCACGTGCGGCCCGAGCAGCCGCCGCCCCGTAGCCGGGCGGCCCCGTAGACCGGTGGGCCGTCGGCGTCCGGTCCCCCCGTGCCGGGCTGCAGTCGCGTCCCGGCGGCCCACCTTCATAGACACCCTGCGAGTCGGTACAGCCAGGCACGGCCGCCGACCGCAGGGCAAGGACTCCGGCCCCGGCTTGGGGGCCGCGGGCCGGAGTCCCATCACAGAAGATCCGCACACGAATGGAGAACACCGTGACACTGACCATGGAACGTGCGCAGACCCGCTCGGCCGTGAGGCCGTTCGGGCTGTCCAAGGCCGTCCCCATCGCCGACGAGAAGCTCATCCTGCCGGCCCTGCGGCTCTGCCCGGAGCGGCAGATCAGCGTGACCGAGGGCGGGACGCCGTTCATCAGCGAGCCGTCGATGAAATCGGCCTTCGAGTCGACGAGCCAGACCAGGGAGGACAGCCAGCTGGCGGACGACAAGGAGAACGACACGGACTGACGTCGGCTGACAGAAGGATCTGAATCATGACCGTCCTGGTGCTGACCCGGCCCACTGACGCGACCGCTGACCTGGTCATAGCGGAGCTCAACGAGCGATCCGTGCCCGTGTGTCGCCTCGATCCCGGGGACTTCCCGGAGGCGCTGATGGTGGCGGCCCGGATCGACTCCGACCGCACATCGTGGTCGAGCGTCTTACGTGGTCAGCACCGGGACGTGTCTCTCGCCGACGTCCAGTCGGTCTACTACCGGCGCCCTGGAACCCCCCGGCTCCACCCGGAGATGCCCGAGGAGGACGCACGGTGGGCCCAGGCCGAGGCGCAGGCCGGGTTCGGCGGGCTGCTGTACTCGCTGCCCTGCCTGTGGGTGAACCACCCCCACCGCAACCGGTGGGCCTCGTACCCGCCGGTCGCCCTGGCCGCCGCTGTCCGGAGCGGGCTCTCCGTCCCCCGCACGCTGATCACCAACGACCCGGGCGAGGCACGCGAGTTCATCTCGGCGCTGCCGGGCCAGGTCGCCGCGTACAAGGCGCTCGGCACCACCCACCCCAGCGACCGCAACGACCGGCCGCAGGCCCTGTGGACGACGCAGGTCCGGTCCGACGAGATCGACGCCTCGGTCGCGCGCACTGCCCACCAGTTCCAGGAGTGGGTGGACAAGGCGTACGAAGTGCGGCTCACCGCTGTTGCCGAGCAGCTCTTCGCCGCCGAGATCCACGCGGGCTCGTCAGCGTCGCGCATCGACTTCCGGGCCGACTACGACAGCCTCACGTACAAGCCCTGCCAGGTGCCCGAGCCCACCGCCGCCGGGGTCCGCACGCTCATGGCCACATTCGGCCTGCGCTACGTCGCACTGGACTTTCTCGTTAACCCCGAGGGGCGCTGGTACCTGATCGACGTGAATCCCAACGGGCAATGGGGATTCATCCCCGACCTGCGCGCACCCATCACCCACGCACTCGCCGACCTACTGGAGAGGCCCACCTCATGACCGTCACCGACGCACCGTCCGCTGACGAGCTGCGCCACCACATGGCCGACCATCTGGTGAGGAACGGCAGTATCCGGTCCGAGCCGTGGCGCGCCGCCTTCCTGAGCGTGCCCCGCCACGAGTTCGTCCCCGACTTCACCGTCCGGTCCCAGGGCAGCCTGCACAGGTACAGCCAGGGCGACCCCGCATGGCTGGCCGCGGCCTACCAGGACATTTCCCTGCTGACCCAGTTCGACCAGGACGGCACCGCCACCAGCTCGTCCACGCAGCCCTCCCTCATGGCCCAGATGCTCGAGGCCCTGGACGTCCACGACGGGGACACCGTGCTGGAGGTCGGCGCGGGCACCGGCTACAACGCGGCTCTCCTCTCCCACCGCCTCGGCGCCGACCGCGTCGTGACCGTCGACGTCGACCCCGACCTCGTGGCGACCGCGCAGACCCGGCTGCGGGAGGCCGGGTACGAGCCCACTCTCATCGCCGGCGACGGCATGGCCGGGCATCCGGAACGGGCCCCGTACGACCGGCTGCTCGCTACCTGCGGAGTGCCCCGGATCCCGACGCCCTGGCTGGAACAGCTCCGCCCCGGCGGCGTCATCGTGGCCAACATCGGCTGCGCCATCGTCCGCCTGGAGGTCGCGGCCGACCACTCCGCCGCCGGCCGCTTCCTGCCCGGCCTGGCCACCTTCATGACCGCCCGGCCGACCCCCGACACCGTGGGCGCCACCGCGCAGCGGCTCGTGCAGCCGCTGCTGACCTGGACAGGCCAGACCCGGGGGATCACCGTCCCGGCGCTGGGCACCCCAGGGCCGCAGTTCCTCGCCTCGATGCTGCACCCAGGAGTCAGCGATTTCGCCCTGGCCGACGATGACGGCCGGCAGATCCGGTGCCTGTTCGACCCGGTTACCGAGTCGTGGGCGCGGATCACCATGACCGGGGTGACGAGCGCTCGGCTCGACCACGGGGGGCCGCGTGATCTGTGGGCCGAGCGGGAGCCGCTGCTCAGGCACTGGCGCGATGCGGGGCGGCCGGGGCACGAGCGGTACGGCTTGACCGTCACTCCGGACGGCGGGCATTCGCTGTGGCTGGACGAGCCGGATGGGGTGAGCTGGCAACTGCCGGAATAGGCGTCCTGGTTCTGCTGGGAGCTGGCCGTCTTGCCTGTCAAGCATTGCCGGTAACGCGTACCCGCCGGTAGTCGCTGATCAAGCCGAAACTAGTTGGGCAGTGCACGAATTAGCAAGGCTCAAGGATCATCATGGAACAGGCGGTACGACGGCACGTCCAGCGCCCGGGCCAACTTGGCGATCTGGTCAATCGATGTTGGGTGTCGGCCGTTCTCGATCCGGCTGATGGTCTTGTTGTCGATCCCGGCCCGCGTGCCCAACTCCATCTGCGTGAGCCCCTTCTCGGTGCGCAGGGCCCGGAGTCGCTGCCCAACGGCCCAGCGGTGTTGCTGGATCCAGAGCGGAAGATCGTCGGGCACCTTCCTACGCTCGGGCGATCGCTCGGAGAAGTCCTTACCGCAGGTGGTAAATCACAGACCGAGTCCCGCGCCTCAATCCTTGGAGGCGCACGGGGCTCGCAGAAGCGGCGCAGTGGCGGCGTACAGGAATCCGCCGCTTCGCGCCGTTAGACGCCCAAGCTTCGGCCAAGGCGTCCCGCCCCGGGGGTTGTGTGCCCCCGGGGCGGTTAGGTTTAGACGTAGGCGCCCCCGCCGGTTAATGCGGCGGGGGCGCTCTCCCATGGTGTGGGCCTCCCCGCCCAGGGACCACGGGTCTGCTGAGGCAGGAATCGACTGCGCGGAACGGGGAGCGGCGCAGTCCCTCAGGTCTCAACGTACGAGACGCTTACCCAGGTCGCATAGGGTTACACACCGTTGCACTGCATGATCATTTGGGGATGTGGCATCTATGTGGCATCCGAGCACGAACGGCCCCCCAACCCAGAGAGGTTGAGGGGCCGAATCAGGCTTTCACCTGCGGTCATTCACTGTGGGCGCAGACGGGTTCGAACCGCCGACATCTGCCTTGTAAGGGCAGCGCTCTACCGCTGAGCTATGCGCCCGGGATGAGGTGCCAGCCTACATTGTCCGCGCCCCGGCATCGCAATCCCGTGGGCGGGCGGAAAAGGGGGCCGCCCGGCCGCGAACCGAACGTCACGCCTGTTCGTCAGTGACGGGTGGGAGAATGACAGCCGGGCCTGGGGCGATCCATGTGGGAGAGGGAAGTGACGGCGACATCCGCGCGGTCTGCGCGTCCAGTACGTCGTCGGCGGGCGGTGCGCGGGCCGCGGGCGGTGGGGCGTCCGGGTGGGCTGGGGCGCCGGGTCGGCGAGGGGGTTGTGGGGGCCGTCGTGGGGCGGGCCGTGGTGGTGCTGGCGCCGTTGTCGCTGCTGGTGGCGGTGGTGCCGATGACGTTCGCCGGGGGCGGGGCGCGGCGGTGGTTCGGGGGGCGGGGGGAAGGACAGCGGGCGCAGGCGCAGGCGGCGAAGGACGAGGCCGCGGCGGCGTTCTACGAGCTGGACACGGCGCAGCGCGATCTGCGGATCTCGATCGAGACGATCACGGCGGTGGACGACTCCCCCGCCGCCCGGCGGGCGGTGGCCGGCTTCGAGGCGCTGGGGCAGCGGATCGACCAGGTCAGCCGGGACTACATCACCGCCGTGGACGCCCATGACCTGGACCGGGACGGCCTGGACGCACAGGCCGCCTCGCGCGCCCGCGCGGACCTGGTCGGGGCGAAGGACGAGCTGCGGCGCGCCAAGGCGGATCTCGACCGTTTCGCGCAGGGTCTCGGCCCGCTGCTCGAGCAGGCCGAGACCCAGCTGGCGCGGCTGGCGCCCGCCGTGGAGCGGGCCCGGCAGGCGCTGCGGGCGGCGAGCGACGCGCTGGACGCCGTACGGGGGTCCGGGCTGCGGGCCGACGACCTGGCGGCGCGGCTGGCCGCGCTGGCGCCCGAGCTGACCAAGCTCAACGAGGGGGCGGGCCGGCACGGTGTGCAGCAGACCATCCGCCGCGCGGACGAGGTGCTGCGCCGGGCGGAGGCGGTGCGCGGCGAGGCGGAGCGGCTGCCGGAGCGGGCCGCGGAGATCGACCGGCGGCTGGTGTCGCTGCGGACCCGCGCCCAGGCGATCACCACGCGGACGGAGGGCGTCGAGCCCGTGCTGAGCGAGCTGCGGCGGCGCTACAGCGCGGCCTGCTGGCAGGATCTGCAGTCCGTCCCCGAGCAGGCCGCGCAGGATGTCGCTCGGGCCGAGGCGAAGCTCAAGGAGGCGCAGCAGGCGCGGGACGAGCAGCGCTGGGCCGATGCCACGGCCCTGCTCGCCACCGTACGGGCGCTGCTGAACACCACGGACGAGGCGGTCTCGGCCGCCGGCGAGCGGCTGCGGCGGCTGGACGAGGTGTCGTACGACCGGGGCAAGGAGATCGAGCGCACGCGCTTCGCGATCCGCGACGCGCAGCGGCTGGCGATGGCCGGCCGCGACACCCCCGACCCGCGTCACGCCCGGCCGCTGGACGGAGCGGTGGAGCGGCTGGATCGGGCGGTGGCGGGCCTGGAGGGGCGGCATCCGGACTGGTGGCACTTCCTGTCCGAGACGGAGGCCGTGCGGCAGACGGTCGCCCATGTGGTGCAGGAGATCCGTGAGGAGCGCGGGGGCGGGCGCTGAGCGGTCCCCCGCGGGGGGCGGGGTCCCGCGGGGGCGGGGTCCCGCGGGGGCGGGGTCCCGCACCGGACCCGTGTTGTCCCGCGCCGTCCCTGGCTATGCTGCGGACCATGCCTCGCTATGAATACCGATGCCGCGCCTGCGGGACCACCTTCGAGCTGAACCGGCCCATGGCCGAGTCCTCCTCGCCCGCTTCCTGCCCGGACGGGCACGACGACACGGTGAAGCTGCTCTCGACGGTCGCCATCACGGGAGGCTCCTCCGCCCCGGCGCGGGCGCAGGCCTCCGGCGGTGGTGGCGGCGGGTGCTGCGGGGGCGGCTGCTGCGGTTGAGCGGGCCGGGCCGGGGGCGGATCCTGGGAGGTACGTACGCAGGTACGGCCTCGACCGCGCAGCGCGCAGCACCGTGAGGCCGGGGTCTCCGCGCGCGGCAGGGGTAAAGCCCATCAGCCCGAAGGAGGCCGGACATGGCTACTGGTCGCCCCTCCCCCATCGGTCCGAATCCAGCGGGGATCGGACGCCAGTTCCCGGAGCGGATCGGCGTCCGTACCAAGCTCGACGAGCATCTGCCGACCGACCACGCCCTGAGCCAGGTCTACCGCGTCGGCGCGGGGCTCACCGGCCTGGTCCTGGTCGCCTTCGGCAGCCTGGGCCTGGCCCACCAGATCGGTTTCTTCGACACCGGCGGTCACACCGTCGCCGGGCTGAACACCGACGGCGCGCTGAGCGTCCTGTCCATCGTCATCGGCGCGCTGCTGTTCGCCGGCATGGTCATCGGGGGCAACTTCGCCTCGACCCTCAACATCGTCCTCGGCGTCGCGTTCCTGCTGAGCGGTTTCGTCAATCTCTGCCTGCTGGAAACGCCCTACAATTTCCTGGCCTTCCGCCTCCAGAACGTGCTGTTCAGCTTTGTGGTCGGCCTGATGCTGATGTGGTTCGGCATGTACGGGCGGGTCAGCGGCGGCTTGCCGCACGACAATCCGTACTGGCGGGCCCGCCACCCCGAGCTCGCCCGGCGCGAGGCGCAGGCCCGGGAGGTCCGGGCCGGGACGCCCGGTAAGTGGGGGAAGCTCGATCAGCCCCCCGGAGGCTTCCCCGGCTCCTCCCGCGACGTCTCCCCCGGTACCTCCGCCGGTACCTCCGCCGAGCGCCGGGCCGAAGGGCAGCGGCGGCAAGGCGGAGGCGGGGAACGGGAAGCGGAAGGCGGGGAGCGGGGAGGAGGGGGCGGAGGCGGCAGGGAAGGCCGGCACCCGCACGCGCGGCGCCTCGCCCGGCGGCTGCTCCGCCGCCGCAGGCTCAGCGGCGGCGCGCCAGAGTCAGCCCGTCAGCGACCGTGAGCATGACCGCCTCCATGCGGTCGTCGGCGGACACGTGCTCGTTGAATGCCTTGATCGCCGCGCCCGAGCCCGTGGCCCCGGGGTCGACGACGGAGCCGTGGAAGAACACGTTGTCCGCGACGATCAGCCCGCCCGGGCTCATGCGCGGCACCAGTTCCTCCCAGTACGCGATGTAGTTGCCCTTGTCCGCGTCCAGGTAGGCCAGGTCGATGTGCGGCTCGGCCGGCATCGCGCGCAGCGTGTCGAGCGCGGGCGCGATCCGCAGGTCGATACGGTCCGCGACCCCGGCCTTCGCCCAGGCCTCGCGCCCGTACGCCGTCCACTCCTCCGATACGTCGCAGGCGATCAGCTTGCCGTCGGCGGGCAGCGCCTGCGCCATGGACAGGGCGGAGAAGCCGGTGAAGGTGCCGACCTCCACGATGTGCCGGGCGCCGGTCAGCCGTACCAGGAAGGCCAGCAGCGGGCCCTGCTCCTCGGCCGACTGCATGCCCGCGACCTCGGGGAGCCGGGCGTGGGTGACCTCGACGAGCTCGCGCTGGACCGGGTCGAGCGGCGGGTTGTGCCCCAGCATGTAGGCGTACAGCTCGTCCGTGATCGGCGTGCTCTTGCTCTCGGCCAACTCAGGTCCCCTTCAGCTTCCCAGATAGCGCAGGACGGCCAACACCCGGCGACTGTAACCCGAACTCGCGGGGAGTTCGAGCTTGTCGAAGATCGCATTGATGTGTTTTTCGACGGCGCTGCGCGAGACATGCAGCCGCTCCGCGATGGCCGTGTTGGCGTGGCCCTGCGCCATCGCGTCGAGGACGTCGCGCTCGCGCGGGGTGAGCCGGCCGAGGGGGTCGGTGTGGGTGCTGCGGGCCAGCAGCCTGCGGACGACCTCGGGGTCGAAGGCGGCGCGGCCCGCCGCCACCCGCTCCAGGGCGTCCAGGAACTCGTCGACCTCCACCACCCGGTCCTTGAGCAGATAGCCGACCCCCGCGCCGCCGTCCTCCGAGGTCAGCAGCTCGGTCGCGTACCGCTTCTCCACGTACTGCGACAACACCAGCACACCGATCCCGGGGTGCACCCGGCGGATCTCCAGCGCGGCCCGCAGCCCCTCGTCCGTGTGTGTCGGCGGCATCCGTACGTCCACCACCACCGCGTCCACGTCGGGGTGCAGCGCCACCGCCTCCACCAGCGCCGCGCCGTCGCCCACCGCCGCCACCACCTCGTGGCCCTCCTCGGCGAGCAGCCGCACCAGTCCCTCGCGCAGCAGCGTCGAGTCATCGGCCAGGATCACGCGCATGGCAGCTCCGCGCTGATGGTCGTGGGGCCGCCGGGCGGGCTGGCCACCCGCAGCCGGCCGTCCAGCGCCGCGACCCGCCGGGCCAGCCCCAGCAGCCCGCCGCCCGCCGGGTCCGCGCCGCCCTTGCCGTCGTCGGTGACCCGCACCAGCAGCAGCCCGCCCCGCGCCGTCACCTCCCCCGCCACGCCCCTCTCCGCCCTTCTCGTCCCCGCCACGCCCACCTCCGCCACGCCCCTCTCCGCCCTTCTCGCCGCCGCCACGCCCACCTCCGCCACGCCCTTCTCCGCATCGCTCCGGGTGAGCGCCACCGTGAGGTGCTCCGCACCCGCGTGCTTGATCGCGTTCGTCACCGCCTCGGCGACCACGAAGTACGCCACCGTGCGGACCGCCTCCTCCGGCTCGGCCGTCAGCCCGTACTCCAGCCGCACCGGGATCGGCGAGCGCTCCGCGACCGCCTCCAGCGCCGCCCGCAGCCCGGCCTCGTCCAGCGCGGTGGGGTAGACCCGCCACGCCACCTCCCGCAGATCGGTCAGCGCGGCCCGGCTCTCCTCGTGGGCCTGGACCAGCAGGGCGCGCGCCTTGTCGGGGTCCTGGCTGCGGCGCGCCCGGCCGAGCAGCATGCCGAGGGCGACGAGCCGCTGCTGCACCCCGTCGTGCAGATCCCGCTCGATACGGCGCCGCTCGTCGTGCACCGCGTCCACGACCCCGGCGCGGCTGGTGGACAGCTCGTCGATCCGGCGCCGCAGGGCCTCCTGGGGGCTGGGGCCGAGGAAGTGGCGGGCCAGCTGCCCCTCCAGCAGCGCGACGCCGACAACGCCCTGGAGGGCGAGGAAGAGCAGGAAGAGCCCGCCGATCGCCGAGGCGATGATCGTCATCCACTCGCCGCCGCTGATGAGGAACCAGCCCCACAGCAGCAGGCTGCCGTACGCGGCGCCGACCGCCACGGAAGCCAGCACCAGCCCGCCCAGCAGCCCCAGTGACCAGCGCACCGCCATGTACTGGCGGGCGCCGCCGTCGTCGTAGTCGGCCGCGATGTCCTGGCCCAGGAAGCGGGACAGCCGGCCGCGCTCGGCCTCCGCCAGCCGCCGGGCCCCGGCCGTCACCGCGCGCTCCACGCGCCGCCGGGCGGCGGGGCGCCCGCCCGGCCAGGCCCGTACGCCCAGCAGGGCCGCCCCCGCCACGGCGGCGCCCGGCAACTCCACGACGGCGGTGCAGGCGCCGATCAGCAGCCCGCCGGCCAGACGCCACCCGCGCCGCCATCCGCGCCGCAGCAAACTCCCCCATGTGCCCATGGACGGCCACGCTAGCGGGGCGCGTGGTCCCGCACACTGAGGTTTTCCGCAGGTTGTGGGTGCGGTGTACGGCCGAAGGGCCGGGTGGGCGCCCTCATGGCCGCCGGGCGGCGGGGTTTCTAGCGTCATCGGCATGAGCGATCGGATCACCGACTGGGCCACCGGCCTGATGGACACCCTGGGCGCGCCCGGCGCGGGCGCCGCCATCGCCTTGGAGAACCTCTTCCCACCCCTGCCCAGCGAGGTGATCCTGCCGCTGGCGGGATTCGCCGCCGCGCGGGGCGAGATGAACCTGTACGCCGCGCTGCTGTGGACCACGGCGGGCTCGGTGATCGGGGCGCTCGCCCTGTACTGGGCGGGCGGGCTGCTCGGCCGGGACCGTACGGTCGCGATCGCCGCGCGGCTGCCGCTGGTGAAGGTGGCGGACATCGAGCGGACCGAGCGGTGGTTCGCCCGGCACGGCACGAAGGCCGTGTTCTTCGGGCGCATGGTGCCGATCTTCCGCAGCCTGATCTCGGTGCCGGCCGGGATCGAGCGGATGCGGGTGCCCGTGTTCCTGGCGCTGACCACGCTCGGGAGCCTGATCTGGAACACGGTGTTCGTGCTGGCGGGGTACGCGTTGGGGGACAACTGGCATGAGGTGACGGACTACGTGTCGGTGTACTCGAAGGTGGTGGCGGGCGCGGCGGCGCTCGGGGTGGCGGTGTTCGTGGGCGCCCGGGTCCTCCGACCGGGGCAGGGGAAGCGGCGGGGGTGACGGGGCCGGGGGTGCTCGTCAGGTCGTGGCGGTGCGGGCCGTCGCGGTGCGGGCTTCCACCGCCCGGGCCGCGAACGCCCGCAGGATCTCCTCCCCCGCCGCCACCCCCCGCTCCGGCAGCGCGGTCACATGCGGCGCCGTCCAGCCCTCGTCGGCGAGCTCGCCGTGGCCCGGGCGCCAGGCGCGGTCGGCGGCCAGCAGGAGGTCGGCGTCCAGGAGGGAGTCCCCGGCACCCAGCACCTCCCCCGCCCCGGTGCGGCGGGCGACCTCGGCGACCGCGGCGCTCTTGGTGAGCGGCTTCGGCACGGCGTAGATCTTGCGACCCTGCAGCGAGACCGTCCAGCCGCGCTCCTCGGCCCATTCGCCCAGCTCCTTGACGTAGTTCCCGGGCAGCAGGGCCCGCTCCACGACGAGGTAGGCGAACAGGTCCTCGGCCACCCGCTCCTTGAGCAGCCACGCCGGGTCCGCGGTGCGGAGGAGGTGGGCGCGGACGTCCTCCAGGGGCGCGCACGCGGCGTCGAGACGATCGCGTACGGACGCCTGCCAGTCCGGGTCGGACTCGCCGTCCACCAGCAGATGCCCGCCGTTCGCGCAGATCGCGAAGCGGGGGGCGGGGCCGGGCAGGCGGATGCGGCCGTACTGCTCGCGGGTGCGGGTGGTGGTCGGCACGAAGACGGAGGTACGGGCCAGCCCGGTGAGCAGCTCGGCCGCCGTCTCCGTCATGTACGACAGCGGCTGGTGGCCGTACACCTCGACGCACAGCAGGCGCGGCGCCTCGGCGTCCGGCATACGCAGGGCGAGCGCGGCGGCGGAGTAGATCAGCGTGCGGTCGAGGTCGCTCGCGATCAGCACGGGTGGCTCGTGCCCCGGCACGCGGCTCGTACCCGGGCTCGGCTCGTGGCCCGGCCGGCCGGTGGCGTGGCTCGGCGTGTGGCTCGGCGTGTGGCTCGGCGTGTGGCTCGCCATCACGCGGTCACCGCCTTGCCGTCCGCGCCCGTCGCGCCGCGCGTGTAGCGGGGGTGGATCAGGCCGACGCACGAGTACGGCAGGCCGTCCACCTCCTCCACCGGCACCCCGCGCTGCTCGGCCAGCAGCCGCACATGGGCCAGGTCCGCCCCGGCGCCGCGCGCCGCGAGGATCTTCCACGGGACGCGGCGCAGCAGGACCCGCGTCGTCTCGCCCACGCCCGGCTTGACGAGGTTCACGTCGTGGATGCCGTACTCCTCGCTGATCCGCTCCACGGCCGCCCAGCCCTCCCAGGTCGGGGCGCGGTCGGCGGCCGCCAGCTCCTTCGCGTCGGCCGCGACCTGGTCGGCGACCTCGTCGAAGCGGGCCGTGACGGTGTCCAGGAAGAGCCCGGAGACATCGGCGCCGGCCAGCTCGCGGTAGAACTTCGCGCCGTGGAAGTCGTCCGGCCCGACCAGGTCGGCCCGCAGCACGGTGCGCGATATCAGCCCGGACACGGTGGAGTTGAGACAGGCGGAGGGGATGAGGAAGTCGTCGCGCGTGCCGTACGTGTCCACGCAGCGTCCGGGGTCGGCGAGCACGGCGATCCGCGGGTCGAAACCGGGGTACGGGCGTACGGCCGCCGCCAGCTCGCGGGTGATGGCGCCCTTGCCGGTCCAGCCGTCGACGAACACCACGTCGGCGGGGTCGTGCCGGTCCGCCAGCCAGCGCAGCGCGGTGGTGTCGATGCCGCGGCCACGCACGATGGAGATGGCGTAGTGCGGCAGGTCGAGCCCGTGCGCATGACGCGCCCAGCGACGCATCAGCACGCCGACGGGGGTGCCGGCCCGGGCCAGCGAGACCAGGACGGGGCGCGGCGAACGCTCGGCGAGCACGGTCTCGGTGACCGCGCCGACCGCGCGGGCGATGCGCGCCGCCGAGGTGGTGAGCGCGGCCCGGAACAGCTCCTGGTACTCCTCGGTGGGCTGGTACTCGACGGGCAGCGACTCCGCGTAGTGCGCGCCGCCGCTCTGGATCGCCTCCTCGCGCTCCTCGGTGGGCGCCTCGAGGGTGACCTCGGAGAGGTCCTGCAGCAGCCAGCCCACGTCCTCGGGGGCGTACGAGGAGAACGCGGGGCCGCGCAGCGGTTCCGGCAGCGGCGGTCGTGACATGGGGGGTGCCTGTCGGTCGGGGGTTCGGGCCGGGGTTCGGTCGGGGATTCGGGCGGAGGTGTTCGGCGTGTAGGACGGCACGACGGCCAGCAGGAGCCGGTCGGTGTGCGCGGCGAGGTGGGCCAACAGCCCGCCGGGCGCGTGCAGTTCGGGGGTGTCGGCCACCGAGTCCACGACGGCGACGATCGCGTCGAAGCGGCGCGCGGGGTCGCCGCCGGGGGCGACGTTGTACGCGTAGCGCTCCCCCGGGCCGTCGGCGGGCGCGTCGTGCGCGGGGAAGGCGAGGCGGGTACGGATTGCGTAGCCGGGGTGGTCGACGGCCAGCACGGGTGAGCGGGTGGTGGTCGAGTACCGCACCTCGGCACCGGCCGGCCCGGTGGCCGGCCCGGTGTCCAGCGCGGTGTCCAGCGCCTCGGCGATCCGCAGCGGCGCGTACATCAGCTCCTCGAAGCCGAGGACGAGGACGCGCCGGGGAGGCGCGGCGTCCGGCGCGGCGGCACGCAGCGCTCCGGCGATACGGGCGGCCATCCCCGGAAGCGCGGCCTCCAGCCGCTCCCGGTGAGCGGGCGTGAACCCGTGCCGCCCGCCATCGGGCAGCCCGCCCGGCCAGCCGAGCTCGACCCGGACCGCCCCGGTGCGGCTGGGGCACCCCGCGAGCACCGGGGCGGCCTCGGGCCCCGCCCCGGGGTGCGCGGTGGCGGCCTCGTGTTCCTCGACGAGGCGTCGGCCGCGTTCCAGAACCCCCTCGGGGAGCCGGACCGCGCCCGTCGCCGCGGCGATCAGGTCCACGCGCGCGCCGAGGTCGGCCGCGAACGCCTCCAGGTGGGCGCGGTCCTCGGGGGAGCGCATGTCGACCAGGGCGACCACCACGTAACGCTCGCGCGGGAAGCGCCGGTGGAGCGCGGCGATCGTGTTGAGCACCGTGCGGCCGGTCGAGAACTCGTCGTCGACGAGGACCAGGGGGCCGTCCGTGGCCAGCAGGTCAGGGTCCTCGGGGAGCAGGAGGTGGGACGTGGCGTGGCTGTGCTCCTCCTCGAAGCCGCCCACCGGCGCGACCCCCGCCACCGGGCGGCGGGTGGAGTGGAGGTAGGGGGCCAGGCCCAGGCCGTCGGCGACGCTGTGGCCCAGGCCCGTCGCCGTCTCCGCGTAGCCGAGGACGACCGCGCGCGCCGCGGCCCGGTCGCCCAGCAGCTCACGCACCCGGCGCCCGAGCCGCACGCCGGCGCCGTGGACGGCGCTCGGACGCTGCGGTACGTGCTTGCCGAGCACGTTGGAGACCAGCAGATGCGCGCGCTTGGGGTTGCGCCGCAGCGCGAGCCCCAGCAGCTCGCGCAGCTCGTCGCCGCCCTCGAGCCCGACTCCCAGCCGGTCCGCGACCCACTGCCCCGACCACATCACGCCGTACGCCCCATCTGCCCCGTCGACCCTGTCAGCCCCATCAAACCTCTCAGCCCCGTCATCCCGTCCGCAGCCCCGCCGCCAGCAGCTCCACGAAGCTGATGTGCTCCCGGGCCACCCCGAACACCTCGGCCCGCCGCAGGGTCCGCTCGGCCCACGCGCGGTGCGGCTTCACCTCGTTCATCTTGTTGGTGTAGGCCGAGCGCAGCACCCCGCCCCCGCCGCGCTCCGGTTCGAGGATGTCCACGGCGTCGCTGTATTCCTCGTGGCTGACCACCGACAGGGCGTGCACGGGGGCGACGTGGGTGGGGTGGATGCAGGTCTTGCCCTGGAGGCCGTTGGCGCGGTCGAGTTCGATCTCGCGCAGCAGCCCGTCCATGTCGTGTTCGATGAGCGCGGTGCGCAGCGAGGACGCGGCGCGGCCGGTGAAGGGGCTGAGGCGCAGCTGGGGCTTGAACATCCGCTCGTGGGGCTTGAAGTACTCCCACACCGGCCCGGTGACCGTGAAGCCCGTGCCGTCCGCGCGGCCCAGCATGTTGACCACGTCCGCGATGACGGAGGCCACGAGCTGTACGTCGTAGGCCGTCATGTCGGGGGCGCGGCGCAGCCCGTACGCCGAGCACAGGTCGGTGACGCCGAGACGGAGGGCCAGGATCCGCTCGCGGTACTTGTCGACGGTGCTCCCGATGCCGACCAGGGTCTCGGTGCGGGTCTCCCGGTGCATCAGCTCCGGCGATTCGAGGACCGGCATGGCATACAGTCGCCGCCCGCCCAGCGCGGCGGTGGCCTCCTCGGTTTCGGCCGATATCAGCGCCTCGAGGAAGGGGACACCCCGCTCCTCGGTGAACTTCGGCAGTACGAATCCGGACAGCAGCCGAACGGCCGTTCCCAGCCGCTGGACGAGGTCGACGATCTGCTCGGGGGTCCGGACCCGGATGAACAGCAGGGGCAGCGGGGTGTGCGGGCCGCGCGCCGCGAGGTCGCCGAGCTGGCGTACGAGGTTCTCCTCGCCTTGCGGGACCTCGTTGTCGTCGATGGAGTCCTCGAGGCAGATCACCATGGAGGTAACGCCCTGAGCTGCCTGCTTGGCGATGTCATCGGCGAGGCGGGGCCGGGTGGCCGGGCTGTAGAGGGTGGCGCCGAGCGCGACGGCGAGCGTGTGGGCCGGGGAGTCGGCGGTGAATTCGACCGGCTCCCGGTAGAAGAGATCTTTCCGCACCTCGGCCGACAGGTGTCCAAAATGCCGCATAGCTCTCCCTGCACTGCCGATGCCCGCGCTGGCCGATCCGGCCCGGTGGTGGCCGATAATCGTACGTGCGGCGACCGGTCAAAAGTTCCCCAAGAGCGTGAAAATCACGTAACTCATGTGCGTCCGGCGCGTGTCCGGGATACTGGCCCATCTTCTCCTCCTGACACTTTCCCGGCCCCGGAGCGGCCCCCTGCGTTGTCCCGGCCAGGGCCGGGAGGGCAGGATTGCGGCCATGACCCACGCGATGCTGAAGGGATCGAACATCCCGCTGGAGACCACCGCCGTACGGGCCGTGCTCCGCTGGACCCCCGGCACGGACGTACCCGACGTGGACGCCTCGGCGCTGCTGCTGGGCGCGGACGATCGCGTGCGTTCGGACGAGGACTTCGTCTTCTACAACCAGCCGCGCCACCCCTCCGGCCTGGTCCGGCACCTGCCCAAGGCGCGGGTGGGGGAGCGGCTGACGGACACCGTCGAGGCCGATCTGACGGCGCTGGAGCCGGCCGTCCACCGGGTGGTGCTGGCCGCCTCCGCCGACGGCGGCAGCTTCGGCCAGGTGCCGGATCTCAGCCTGCTGCTGTACGACGCGGCGGGCGCGCCGGGCGCGGAGCCGATCGCGGAGTTCGCGGTGGCGCCGGAGACCGGCAAGGAGACCGCGCTCATCTGCGGCGAGCTCTACCGGCGCGGGGACTCCTGGAAGTTCCGCGCGCTCGGCCAGGGCTATGAGTCGGGGCTGGTCGGGCTGGCCACGGAGTACGGCATCTCGGTGGACGACGGCGAGGGCGACGGCGAGGGCGGCGGCGAGGCGTCGGGCACCGGCGAGAGCGCGGCCACCGGCGCGGGCGCGGGCGGCACCGGGAGCACGGACGGGGGTGGGCCCGAGGGCTCGTCCACCACCCCGCCGTCGCCCATGGCGGCGCAGGACTCCCCGCTCGGCTCGGCGGCGCCCCCCGGCCCCTCCTTCGCGCAGGGCTCCTGGGACGACTCCCAGTTGACCCAGCCGATGGTGCCGCCCACACCGCTCCCCACGGCCGGCTACGGCCCGGCCCCGACCGGCGCCGTGCCGCCCCCGCCGACCGCCCCACCGCTGGCCCAACCCCACCCCCAGCACCAGCCCGGCTACGGCTATCCGCAGCAGCCTCCCGCCCAGCCCGCGTACGGCTACCCTCAGCCCCCCGCGCAGCCCCCGGCGGCGCAGCCCGCGTACGGCTACCCGCCCCAGCCGGCGTACGGCTATCCGCAGCAGGTGCAGCGCACGCAGCCCATACCGCCGCCCCCGGCGCCCGACCCCCACTTCACGCTGCCGCCGCAGGGGCCGCAGTTCCAGCACCGGTAGACGGGCCGGGCGCGGCCGGCGGCTGCGCCCTCAGGCTCTCTGCCTCAGGCCCTTCCGCCTCAGGCCTTCTCCCTCAGGCCTTCTCCCTCAGACCTTCTCCTTGTAGCCGCGCCCCCACTGAAGCCCCCACCCGTAGAGCCGGTCCAGCTCCGCCTGGAAGCCGTAGACGTACTTCACCTCGCGGCGGACCAGCATCTCGCCCTTGACGTTCTCGATCATCACCACGGCGCAGGAGCGGGCCTGCGGGGCGCGCTCGTGGAGCTCGATCTCCACCCGTGGTCCGTTGCTCGGGTAGAGCGTCACCATGCCGTGGGTGCGGTCGAAGGCCGGGGTGCCGTCGTAGATGTAGACGAAGACGAGCAGCCGCTTGATGTCGTCCTTGTGGTCCATGTTGATGTGCATCGTCTCGCCGGATCCGGACCCGAACCGGTCGTCGCCGCTGAGCTTGACGTAGGGCGCCTCGTTCAGGTTGCCCAGGAAGTTGCCCAGCGGCTGTACCACGCCCTTGGCACCGCTCTGCAGCTCGTACATGCAGGCCAGGTCCAGGTCGACGTTGACCATCGCGGGACCCTGGGCCTGTACCACCTCCGGCTTGAACATCCGCAGCGGATTGCGCAGCCCGCCGCGCCCGGGCCTGTCGTTGAAGTCCGAGGTCCGCATCCGCCAGGAGAGGTTGATCCGCAGGTTGCCGCTCACCGCCCCCTGTTTGGTCAGCGATATGGTCTGGTGCCGCCTGGTGAGCTGGACCACGCCCGAGGCGTCACCACTGTCGAAATCACGCCATGCGCCCCGTCCCCAGTTGCTCCAGAACGGCATCGTGGCCACCCCCACCAATCAGCTACTCACAACGGCCCGCGGGGCGGGTCGGGAGACCAGGACTCCCGACCCGCCCCGCTCGAAGCGTTCCTCAAACGGACCCGCGTCACACTCCGGACGCGACTTCCGTCTTGCTCTTGGCGTCCTCGCCGCCCTCTGCCGCCAGCCGGCGGTTGCGGACCACGGAGGACAAGTACGAGGCGCCGATGAGGACCACACCGATCAGGCCGGTGATCACCTCGCTGATCTCGTACTTGATCGTGATCAACAGGATGACGGCGAGCGCGCCGATGGCGTAGTGCGCGCCGTGCTCCAGGTAGACGTAGTCGTCCAGGGTGCCCTTGCGGACGAGGAAGACGGTCAGCGACCGGATGTACATGGCGCCGATGCCCAGACCCAGCGCCATCTCGAAGATGTCGTTGGTGATCGCGAAGGCGCCGATGACGCCGTCGAAGGAGAACGACGCGTCGATGACCTCGAGGTAGAGGAACAGGAAGAACGCGGCCTTGCCGGCCAGGCCGACCACCGTGGCGCCCTGGCCGCCCTTCTGGGCCCCGGAGGCCGCCTTGGCGGCCTTCTCGGCCTCCTCGGCTTCCTCCGCCTCTTCCTCGTCCTCCTCGAGCCTGTCCTCGAAGTAACTGGAGATGCCGCCCACGATCAGATAGGTGAGCAGACCGGCCACACCGGCCAGCAGCACCGTCGCGCTCTTGTCACCGCCGCTGTGCGCCACGTCGGTGGCGAAGGTCATGCCGGTCACGAGCAGGGCCAGCAGGGCGACGACGATGGAGAGCGTCTCCAGCTTGCCGAGCTTGGCCAGCGGCTTCTCCAGCCAGCCCAGCCACCTGATGTCGCGGTCCTCGAAGATGAAGTCGAGGAAGATCATCAGTAGGAAGATCCCACCGAAGGCCGCGATCGCCGGGTGCGCGGCGGTGACCAGGTGTTCGTACTGGTCCTTGTCGTTGATCGCCAGCTTGACGGCCTCCAGCGGCCCGATCTTCGCCGTGACGGCCACGATGACCACGGGGAAGACGAGCCGCATGCCGAAGACGGCGATCAGGATGCCGACGGTCAGGAAGATCTTCTGCCAGAAGGCGTTCATCTTGCGGAGAATGCCCGCGTTGACGACCGCGTTGTCGAAAGAGACGGAGATCTCCAGGATCGAGAGGATCCCGACGATGGCGAGCCCCTTCCACCCCCAGAGGACGCCGGCCAAGGCCAGACCGCCCGCCGTGACGGCGAACGACCAACCAAAGGTTTTGAGGAGCACTGGCAACCCAATCCTTCTTCGTGAGGTCTCCCCCGCGCGCTATTACGCGGCTTTACGAAACGTTGACCCCGAAGTCTAGAGCGATGCCGCGCAGACCTGACGCGTACCCCTGCCCCACGGCTCGGAACTTCCACTCCCCGCCGTAGCGGTAAACCTCGCCGAAGATCATCGCGGTCTCGCTCGAGGCGTCCTCGGAGAGGTCGTAGCGGGCCAGTTCATTGCCGTCGGCCTGGTTCACCACGCGGATGAAAGCGTTGCTGACCTGCCCGAACGTCTGGCGCCTGGTGTCCGCGTCATAGATCGACACGGGGAAGACGATCTTGTCGACCTGCGCCGGGACCTTGGTGAGGTCGATCAGGATCGACTCGTCGTCGCCCTCGCCCTCTCCGGTGAGGTTGTCGCCGGTGTGCTCGACCGAGCCCTCGGGGCTCTTGAGGTTGTTGTAGAAGACGAAGTACTCGTCGCCGAGCACCCGCCCCGACTGGCACAGCAGCGCGCTGGCGTCGAGGTCGAACGGTGCTCCGGTGGTCGAGCGCGCGTCCCAGCCCAGGCCGACCATCACCTGGGTGAGATTCGGCGCGGCCTTGGTGAGGGAGACATTGCCTCCCTTGGCGAGGGTAACGCCCATGATCGTGGTTCCTCCCCTGGTGTCGCGAGGTGCGCGTGAAGCGCGAGGTGCGCGTGGAGCGCGGAGCGCGCGGGCGGCGTGTGGGGCGCCCCGAGCGCGCGGAAGCGGCCTGAGCAGCAGCGCGTCCGGCGCCGCGCTCCTGTCGGTGTGCAGGGGCGCGGCGCCGGACGCGCGGGCGGTGCGGTGCGTACGCGGACGTACATGCGCCGGTGGTGCTGCGGGCGGTACGTCAGACGTTGACGCCGAAGTCCTGCGCGATGCCGCGCAGGCCCGAGGCGTACCCCTGGCCGATCGCCCGGAACTTCCACTCGGCCCCGTGCCGGTACAGCTCGCCGAAGACCATGGCGGTCTCCGTCGAGGCGTCCTCGGTCAGGTCGTAGCGGGCGAGCTCATTGCCGTCGGCCTGGTTGACCACGCGGATGAACGCGTTCCGGACCTGGCCGAAGCTCTGCTGGCGGTTCTCGGCGTCGTAGATCGAGACCGGGAACACGATCTTGGCGACATCGGCCGGCACACCGGCCAGGTTCACCTTGATCTGCTCGTCGTCGCCCTCGCCCTCACCGGTGAGGTTGTCACCGGTGTGCTCGACCGAGCCGTCGGGGCTCTTCAGGTTGTTGAAGAAGACGAAGTGCTGGTCGCTGGAGACCTTGCCTTCGGCGTTGGTCAGCAGGGCGCTGGCATCGAGGTCGAAGTCAGTGCCCGTAGTGGTGCGGACGTCCCAGCCCAGACCCACGGTGACGGCGGTCAGGTTCGGGGCTTCCTTGGTCAGCGAGACGTTGCCGCCCTTGCTGAGGCTGACTCCCACGAGTCCTCCCAAAAAGGTTCGTCAGGAGCACTGCGTGCCCCTTCGTTGCTATGCCGGGTGCCGGGGGCGCCGCCCGGGTGAGGCCGGGGGCGCCCGGTGATCCCATCAGGATCAACGCGTCGATCCTAGTGAGCGGTTCCCCTCGTCACAGGGTTTCCAGGGCCTTCACGTAGTCGTTGAGGTCCCGGGCGTCGGGGAGGCCGTTGACGACGGTCCAGCGGACCACGCCCTCCTTGTCGATCACGAAGGTGCCGCGCACCGCGCACCCCTTCTCCTCGTCGAAGACGCCGTAGGCCCGGCTGGCCTCGCCGTGCGGCCAGAAGTCGGACAGCAGCGGGTACTCGAGCCCCTCCTGCTCGGCGAACACGCGCAGCGAGAAGGGCGAGTCGTTGGAGACGGCGAGGAGCTGCACATCGTCGTTGACGAACTTCGGCAGCTCGTCGCGCAGGGCGCACAGCTCGCCGGTGCACACGCCGGTGAAGGCGAACGGGTAGAAGAGGAGGACGACGTTCTTCTCACCCCGGAAGTCGGAGAGCCGGACCGTCTCCCCGTGCTGGTTCCTCAGTTCGAACTCGGGGGCCTTCGCACCGACCTCTATCGCCATGGATGGCATTCCTTCCCTGGAGTTTCCGGATTGGCTGACCGGGGACCACCCTACGCGCAGAGCCCCCCTCCGATCGGTACGGAGGGGGGCTCTCAGCGGGGTGTCGCGGGGCCGTGCGCCGACGGCCCGCCGCACCGGCTCAGCGCTTCGACTTGGCGGCCTTGGGGGTGACCAGACGGCTGCCCGTCCAGTCCTTGCCCGCGTTGAAGCTCTTGGTCTGGGACAGGCCGGCGGTGGTCGCGGCCTCGTTGATGTCGCTCGGCTCGACATAGCCGTCACGGCCGGTCTTGGGGGTCAACAGCCAGACCGGCGCGCCGTCGTCGATCATCCCAATGGCGTCCACCAGCGCGTCCGTCAGGTCGCCGTCGCTCTCCCGGAACCACAGCACCACGGCGTCGGCCACATCGTCGTAGTCTTCGCCGACAAGCTCCTGGCCGGTGATCTCCTCGATGGCCTCGCGGAGCTCCTGGTCGACATCGTCGTCGTAGCCGATCTCCTGGACCACCTGATCGGGCTGGAAACCCAGCCTCACGGCAGGGCTGGTCCGCTCCTCCGCGTGGTCCGCGGTCGCGCTCACGGATTGCCTCCTGTCATCTTGCGTTCATTCCTCGAGTCGCTGTACGCCACGCGCGTACGCGGGGCATGGGGCGTAGTCCACACGGGCCGGGCGGATCGCGCAAGTACCTGGCCAGCGATCCCGCCCAAACGTGGGGGGTCCCCCCATACGGCGTTCAACGGAGTATTGGGGGAGTGTCGTCGCAACTCCCATCATGGACGAACAGCCACGAGTGAGTCACATCACTCCCATATGCCCGCTTTGCGCGTACGTATCGTCACGATACGCCGAGTACGCCGGACAGCGGCCGAACGGGGGTACGCGGACCCCGTCGGGGGTGGGCGTATGGTTGCGATTTGGCCGTCGCACCTCCGACGCCCGCGCAGCGACCGTCTCACCACGTGATGGTTACTCCCCGGTAGAGGTGACGTATCCCCTACCCGAGGTACACGATGGAGATCGGCGCGACACCAGCAGAGCACGAATCCATTGCGTGCACAGCACGACCGAAAAGCGAAGGAATAGCGTGGCTTCCGGATCCGATCGCAACCCGATCATCATTGGCGGCCTTCCCAGCCAGGTCCCGGACTTCGATCCCGAAGAGACCCAGGAGTGGCTCGACTCGCTCGACGCAGCCGTCGATGAGCGAGGCCGGGAACGTGCCCGCTACCTCATGCTCCGCCTGATCGAGCGCGCCCGTGAGAAGCGCGTCGCGGTGCCCGAGATGCGCAGCACGGACTACGTCAACACCATCGCCACCAAGGACGAGCCGTTCTTCCCGGGCAACGAGGAGATCGAGCGCAAGATCCTGAACGCGACCCGCTGGAACGCGGCGGTGATGGTCTCCCGCGCCCAGCGCCCGGGCATCGGCGTCGGCGGCCACATCGCCACCTTCGCCTCCTCGGCCTCGCTGTACGACGTAGGCTTCAACCACTTCTTCCGCGGCAAGGACGGCGGGGACGGCGGCGACCAGATCTTCTTCCAGGGCCACGCCTCCCCCGGCATCTACGCCCGCGCCTTCCTCCTGGACCGGCTGAGCGAGCAGCACCTGGACGCCTTCCGGCAGGAGAAGTCGAAGGCCTCCCACGGTCTGTCCAGCTACCCGCACCCGCGGTCGATGCCGGACTTCTGGGAGTTCCCGACGGTCTCCATGGGCCTCGGCCCGCTGGGCGCGATCTACCAGGCCCGGATGAACCGCTACATGGAGGCGCGCGGCATCGCCGACACCTCCCAGTCGCATGTGTGGGCGTTCCTGGGCGACGGCGAGATGGACGAGCCGGAGTCGCTCGGCCAGCTGTCCCTGGCCGCCCGCGAGGGCCTGGACAACCTGACCTTCGTCGTCAACTGCAACCTGCAGCGCCTCGACGGCCCGGTGCGCGGCAACGGCAAGATCATCCAGGAGCTGGAGTCGCAGTTCCGCGGCGCCGGGTGGAACGTGATCAAGCTGGTGTGGGACCGCACCTGGGACCCGCTGCTGGCCCAGGACCGCGACGGCATCCTGGTCAACAAGCTGAACACCACGCCCGACGGCCAGTTCCAGACGTACGCGACCGAGACCGGCGCCTACATCCGCGAGCACTTCTTCGGCGACGACCAGCGGCTGCGCAAGATGGTCGAGGGCATGACCGACGACCAGATCCTGCACCTGGGCCGCGGCGGCCACGACCACCGGAAGATCTACGCGGCGTACGCGGCGGCCAAGGCCCACAAGGGCCAGCCGACGGTGATCCTGGCCCAGACGGTCAAGGGCTGGACACTCGGCCCCAACTTCGAGGGCCGCAACGCGACCCACCAGATGAAGAAGCTGACGGTCGACGACCTCAAGCGCTTCCGCGACCGGCTGCACCTGCCGATCCCCGACAAGGAGCTGGAGTCCGGCCTGCCGCCGTACTACCACCCGGGCCGGGACTCGGAGGAGATCCAGTACATGCACGACCGGCGCAAGTCGCTGGGCGGGTACGTACCGACGCGGCTGGTGCGCGCCAAGCCGCTCCAGCTGCCGGACGACAAGACGTACGCGTCGCTGAAGAAGGGCTCCGGGCAGCAGCAGATCGCCACCACCATGGCGTTCGTGCGGCTGCTGAAGGACCTGATGCGGGACAAGGAGATCGGCAAGCGGTTCGTGCCGATCGCGCCCGACGAGTACCGCACCTTCGGCATGGACTCGCTCTTCCCCTCGGCGAAGATCTACTCCCCGCTGGGCCAGACCTACGAGTCGGTGGACCGCGAGCTGCTGCTCGCCTACAAGGAGGCGCCGACCGGGCAGATGCTGCACGACGGCATCTCCGAGGCGGGCTGCACGGCCTCGCTGATCGCGGCCGGCTCGGCGTACGCCACGCACGGCGAGCCGCTGATCCCGGTGTACGTCTTCTACTCGATGTTCGGCTTCCAGCGCACCGGCGACCAGTTCTGGCAGATGGCCGACCAGCTCGCGCGCGGCTTCGTGCTGGGCGCGACCGCCGGCCGTACGACGCTGACCGGTGAGGGCCTGCAGCACGCGGACGGCCACTCGCAGCTGCTGGCCTCGACCAACCCGGCCGTCGTCGCCTACGACCCGGCGTTCGGCTTCGAGATCGCGCACATCGTGCAGGACGGTCTGCGCCGGATGTACGGGGAGCCTGCCGGTGGCGAAGATCCGAACGTGTTCTACTACCTCACCGTCTACAACGAGCCGATCCGGCACCCGGCCGAGCCCGCCGACGTGGACCGCGAGGGCATCCTCAAGGGCCTGTACCGCTTCAAGCAGGGCGAGAAGGGCGCGATCCCGGCGCAGATCCTCGCCTCGGGCGTCGCGGTGCCGTGGGCGCTGGACGCGCAGCGCATCCTGGCCGACGAGTGGGACGTGAAGGCCGATGTGTGGTCGGCGACCTCCTGGAACGAGCTGCGGCGCGACGCGGTCGAGGCGGAGGAGCACAACCTGCTCCACCCGGAGGAGGAGCAGCGCGTTCCGTATGTGACCCGGAAGCTGGCGAACGCGGAGGGCCCGAAGGTGGCCGTGTCCGACTGGATGCGGGCCGTTCCGGACCAGATCGCCCGCTGGGTGCCCGGCACGTACCAGTCGCTGGGCGCCGACGGCTTCGGCTTCGCGGACACCCGCGGGGCGGCGCGCCGCTTCTTCCACATCGACGCGCAGTCGATCGTTCTGGGCGTGCTCACCGAGCTGGCCCGGGAGGGCCGGATCGACCGCTCGGTGCTGAAGCAGGCGATCGACCGCTACCAGCTGCTCGACGTGTCCGCCGCGGACCCGGGCCCGGCCGGGGGCGACGCGTAAACGGTCACGGCCCCGCCTGGTAGCCGGGCGGGGCCGCACAGGCGAAAGCGCCGGGCGGGCCGGTAACGGCCTGCCCGGCGCTTTGCCGTGCCGGGGCGTACTTGCCGCGGCGTACTCCGCCGTGGCGTACGGGTCAGATGTGCGCGGCTCCGGCGCCCGCCTCCGCGTTGGCGCCGCGCTTGGTGAACGCCGCCACCCCGGCCGCGACGAGCGAGACGACGCCCGCGACGACGAAGGCGAGGCTCATCCCGGACACGAAGGTGTCATGCGCGACACCGGTGATCTTCGCCGCGATCTCCGGCTGGGTGCCCGGGGCGATCGGCGGCTTGCCGACCTCGACCGCCTCGGACGCCTGGTCGAGCTGGGTTCCGGTCAGCGGCGGGAGCCCGGCGCGCTGCCAGGAGCCGGGCAGCGCGTCATCGACCTTGGCGGCCATGACCGCGCCGAGCGCGGCCGTGCCGATGCTGCCGCCGACCTGCATGGACGCCTGCTGGAGGCCGCCGGCGACGCCCGCGAGCTCAAGCGGCGCGTTGCCGACGATGACCTCGGTGGCGCCGACCATCACGGGGGCGAGGCCGAGGCCGAGGAGGCCGAACCACAGGGACATCTCGCCGGTGGAGGAGTCCACGTCGAGGGTGGAGGCGCCGAACATCGCCACGGCGGTGAGCAGCATGGCGACGACCAGCGGGATCCGTGGTCCGACCTTGGTGATCACCCCTCCGGCCACCGGCGAGGCCACGATCATCATGCCGGTCAGCGGCAGCAGGTGCAGCCCGCTGTCGACCGGGCTCATGCCGTGCACGTTCTGCAGGTAGAAGGTGACGAAGAAGAGCCCGCCCATGAAGCCGAAGGCCATCAGCACCATCAGCACGGTGCCGGCGGACAGCGGGATGGAGCGGAACATGCGCAGCGGCAGCAGCGGCTCGCCGGACCGGGTCTCCCAGAACGCGAACAGCGCGAAGCAGACCGCGGAGAGCGCGAGGAACCCCAGCGTCCTGGAGTCGCCCCACTGCCAGTCGCCGGACTTGATCACGGCCCAGATCAGGCAGAACATCGCGCCCGACAGCAGCGCGATGCCGGGGATGTCGAAGGACCGGGGGGCGTTCTCGGCGCGGTGGTCCTTGAGGATGATCAGCCCCAAGGCCAGGGCGAGGGCGCCGACGGGAACGTTGATGTAGAAGACGGACTGCCAGTTGACGTGCTCGACGAGCAGACCGCCGACGATCGGGCCGCCCGCGGTGGACGCGCCCACCACCATGCCCCAGATGCCGATGGCCATGTTGAGCTTCTCGGCCGGGAAGGTGGCGCGCAGCAGTCCGAGCGCGGCGGGCATGAGCAGGGCGCCGAACAGGCCCTGGAGCACGCGGAAGGTCACCAGCAGGCTCACGCTGCCGGACAGGGCGATGGCGGCCGAGGAGGCGGCGAAGCCGACGACGCCGATCAGGAAGGTCTGGCGGTGGCCGAAGCGGTCACCGAGCTTGCCTGCCGTGATCAGCGAGACGGCGAGGGCGAGCAGATATCCGTTGGTGATCCATTGGGCATCGGCGAGAGAGGCGTGGAGGTCTTCCGCGATGGCGGGGTTGGCGATGGCGACGATCGTGCCGTCGAGGGCGACCATCGTCACCCCGAAGCCGACGGTCAGCAGCGTCAGCCACGGGTGTCCACGCAGCCCCTTCGGGGGATCGGGTACGGGAGGTTCCGGCGCCCCGTGGGCGATGGTGGTCTCAGACGTCATGGAGAGAGGCTAGTGTCAGCGACTGACAATTGACAAACAACTTCACCATTCGGTAACTGTCATTTTTGCCGCGGGTATGGTGAGCAGCCCCTGAGCACCAGAAAGCGAGCCGACAGGTGACAACGGACCAGGCGGTGGCACCGCCATCGGCGGGACTACGGGAGCGCAAGAAGCGGCGGACCCGGGCCGCCCTGGTGCGCTCGGCCCTGGAGCTGTTCACCCGGAACGGCTACGACCACACCACGGTCGACGAGATCGCCGAGGCGGTCGACGTCTCCCAGCGCACCTTCTTCCGGTACTTCGCCAACAAGGAGGAGGTCGCCTTCGCGGCCCAGGAGGCGACGGACTCCCACTTCTTCGCCGCGCTCACCGCCCGGCCCGCCGGCGAGGCACCGCTCGCCGCCCTGCGCGGCGCCGCCCTCGACGCCTGGGACACCATCGGCGAGGCCGTCACGGAACTGGTCTCCCCGGACCTCTACATGCGCATGTACAGCGTGATCGAGTCGACCCCGGCCCTGCTGGCCGTCCATCTGCGCCGCACCGCCGAACTGGAGGAGCGGCTGGCCCGGGAGATCGCCCGCCGGGAGGGCCTCGACATCGAGACGGACCCGCGGCCGCGCCTGGTGGTCGCGGCGTTCAGCGGGGTGATAAGGGTGGCGGGCCGGCTGTGGAGCGAGGGCGAGGACACCAGCATGGAGGCCCTGCGGGAACTCACCGCGTTCCACCTCGACCACGTCGGGGCGGCCCTGACCGGACACTGGAGTGAACGGCAGGAATGAACAGCAGGAATGAACAGCCCTAAATAGGACAAAGAGGCCGCCCCGGGTCTGTTCAAACGTGAGAAGTGTCACGGCATTTGGCAGCCACCACCGCGCTTCTCCTAGGGTGGCCCGCGGTGACTTCCTTCTCTGAGCTCGGCTCCCCCTCCCCTGGCTCCACCGCCTGGCGTGCGCTGCTCGCCCTGGCGGTGGTGTTCGTACTGCTCGCCACCACCGGCTGGACGACCATGCGGAACCAGCGAGGGCCCGAGGGCCCGCTGGCCGCGTCGCTCGCCGCCTGGCACAAGGGAACGCTGGGCGGCCACGCCCTCCCCGACCCCTCCGGCCCGCCGCGCCGCCTGGCCCGCTACCTGGACTCGCTCACCGCCGCCCAGCGCGAGCGCCTGGCCCGCCGCTACCCCCTGGTCATCGGCAACATGAACGGCGCCCCGGCCGGGCTGCGCTACCGCGCCAACCGGATCGCCCTCGTCCAGGCCCGGAACGTCGAGCGCGAGCGGATGCACGACAGCGAGCTGACCCCGCTGGGGCGGCAGGACGCCGGGCGCCGGATGCACCGCTACGAGGAGCTGCTCGGCAAAGGACGGCAGATCCTCGCCTTCGATCCCAGCGGCTCGGGGCGGGCCGCCGAGGTCTTCGGCGACCTGGAACACGCCGGCCGGGTCTCGGTCGTGGTGCCCGGCGTGGACACCGACATCCTGACCTTCCAGAAGTCCGAGCGCGGCTACACCGCCGTGGTCGGCATGGCGCGCGCCCTCTACGACGCCGAGCGGGCCGTCGACCCGAACGGGAAGAACGCCGTCATCGCCTGGGCCGACTACACCTCCCCCAGCGGCGTCGGCATGGACGCCGCCACCGGCAAGCTCGCCGCGCAGGGCGCCCTGCGGCTGCGCGCGCTGGTCAACGGGCTGCCCGAGCTCACCCGCGTCTCGCTGATGTGCCACAGCTACGGCTCGGTGGTGTGCGGGGTGGCCGCCCGCGACCTGGCCCCCAAAGTCACCGACATCGCCGTCGCCGGCAGCCCCGGGATGCGCGCCGACCACGCCTCCGACCTGGGCACCAGCGCCCGGGTGTGGGCCATGCGCGACTCCGGCGACTGGATCCAGGACATTCCGCACGTCGAGCTCGGCGGGCTCGGACACGGCGCGGACCCGGTCTCCTCCGGCTTCGGCGCCCGGATCCTGTCCGCCGACGGGGCACAGGGCCACGCCGGGTACTTCGAGCCCGGCACCACCAGCCTCGCCAACTTCGCCCGGGTCGGGGTCGGCTCCGTCGGGACCGTGAGCTGCACGAACGGCGACAGCTGCCGGTCCGGCCTGAGCTGACGGCTGAAACTCACGCTGACGGCTGAAAATTAGCTCACGGCGCACATTCATTTGACGCGCGTAACCTCCGAAGGGGGACGGGCGGGCCCCCGCCGCATACGATGAGCCGCATGGGTGATGTGCTGGCCGGTTTTCAGACCGTCTGGGAGTTCGACACCGACTCCGTGCTCATCCGCTTCGAACGGGGGATCCGTACGCCGAAGCTGCTGCAGGCGCTCGGCGAGCGCCGCGTCCCTTACGAGGCGCTGTCCGCGGTGGAGGTCACTCCCGGCAAGCGGGGCACGGTGGTGCTCCGCGCCGTGCCGAGACCCGGCGCGGACCCCCTGATGGACGCCGCCGACGGCCAGCTCCGGGACGGCGGCGACCCGTACCGGCTGGTGCTCCCCGCCGAGCGCGGGACGCTCGCCGAGTACTACGCCGAGGAGATACGCGCCGCCCTCGGCCCCGCGGCCGCCACCCCCGCCGACTCCTACCTGGTCGCCGCGCCCGCCCCGCCGCTGTCGTTCAAGGCGTACGACGGCAAGGCGTCCTTCGACGGCAAGGCCGTCTCCTTCCGCTGGTTCTGGACCGGCGCCTCCTCGGCCAAGTGGAAGGCCGGGGACCAGCGCTTCCGGGTCGACGAGCTGTCGGGCGTCGAGTGGCGCTCGCCCGAGTCCAAGGGGAGCGGCTCCCCCAAGGAGGGGCGCAGCGGCTATCTGCGGCTGCTGCCGCACGGCGCGCAGGACGCGCCCCGGGGCGCGGGCGGCGTCGGCGCGAGCACGGCGCGCCCCGGCGCGGGCGCGGGTGCGTCGGGCTCCCCGGGCCTGACGGGACCGTCCGGCGCGGACGGCACCGCCGTGGCCACACGGCCCGACCACGACCCCGCCGCCGTCGTCTTCGGCCTCGGCTACGGCATGGTCCACGAGTCGCTGCCGTTCGCCGCCGCGGTGCTCGAGGCCGTACGGGCCACCACCCCGGACCCGTCCGCCGGCCGCGCCCGCCCCACGGCCCCGCCCGGCCGCCGCGACCCCGCCGACATCGCGGACCGCATCCGCCACCTCGGCGAACTGCACACGGCGGGGCTGCTGACGGACGACGAGTTCAGCTCGAAGAAGGCCGAACTGCTCGCGGAGCTGTGACTCCGGGCCGCTCAGGCCATACCCCGGTATGCGATACCCCGGTATGACGTGCGGGCACCCCGGCCCCCCTACGCTGTAGCCGCCATGTCCCAGCCCTCGCCCGCCTCGACGCCGTCCGCGCCCGGCCACGCCACCGCCGTGCCGTCCGCCGCGCACGAGAGCCTGCTGGCGGCCACCCGCCGCCACACCTCCGCCCTCGCGCGGGCGCTCGTGACGCCCGCCTACCCGGCGACCCCGCTGTTCGCCCGGTCCTCCCGGCGCTGGCTGCGGCGGCTGCCGTACGCGGTCGCGGGGATCCTCACCCTCGTCCTCGTCCCGGTCACGGCGCAGCTCCTCACCAACGACTACGGCGTGAACGGCGGCTTCGCCAGCGTGCTGGCCACCGCCCAGGCCGCGCCGCTGCTGCTGGCCGTGACCCGCCCGCTGCCCGCCTGGTGGATCGTCTTCATCGCCGACAGCGTCTGCGCGCTGGCGGTGCTGGGCTATCCCCACCTCCCGGCCCGCAGCTGGCCGTGGACGCCGCCCGGGATCATCGGCTACCTCTTCCTCCTCCTCGCCCTCGCGCTGCGCGAGACCCGCCACACCCTGGTCGCGGTCTGGCTGATCACCGGCGGTGTGGGGGTGCTCTTCGGGATACCGGGGGCGAGGTACAGCGACGGCAGCAACGTGCTGCTGTTCGTGCTCAGCGGCGTGGTGCTGCTGGTCGGCGGCGCGCTGCGGGAGCGCGGGGACGTCCAGCGGCGACTGGCCGAGCAGGAGACGATCAGCGAGGCGGAGCGGGCCCGCCGCACGCTGCTCGAGGAGCGCGCCCGGATCGCGCGCGAACTGCACGACGTGGTCGCCCACCACATGTCGGTAATAACGGTGCAGGCGGACAGCGCCCCGTACCGGATCGGCGGCCTGCCGCCCGAGGCGGAGCGGGAGTTCGGCACCATCGCGGCCACCGCCCGTGAGTCCCTGGCCGAGATGCGGCGGCTGCTGGGCGTGCTGCGCAGCGAGGACACCCGCGGGGAGCGCGCGCCGCAGCCCGGTCTCGACCGGGTGCCGCAGCTGGTCGAGGCGACCGTACGGGCCGGGATACCCACCAAGCTGTCGATCGCGAAGGACGTGGCCGCGCTCGGGCCGCTGCCGCAGGCGGTGGACCTGTCGGCGTACCGGATCGTGCAGGAGGCGCTGGCCAATGTGGTGCGGCACGCCCCGGGCGCCCCGACGAACGTGTCGATCCTGGCCTCCGCGGACCGTACGGGGCTGACGGTGCTCGTCGTCAACGGCCCGGCCGGCGGCACGCCCGGACCGCCCCTGGAGACCACCGGCACCGGCCACGGCCTGGTCGGCATGCGGGAACGCGTCCGGCTGGTCGGCGGCACCCTGGACACCGGCCCGCTGCCCGACGGCGGCTTCCGCCTGGCGGCCCGGCTCCCGCTCGTCGAGGTGGCCCGGCCCACAGCAGAAGCAGACACAGCACAATCAGCGAGCGCAGCGGAATCAGCGAGCACAGAAGGCGCGACAGGCGCAGAGAGGAACCCCCACGCTCCATGACCATCCGGGTGATCATCGTCGACGACCAGGCCATGGTGCGCGCGGGCTTCGCCGCGCTGCTCGCCGCGCAGAGCGACATCGACGTCGTCGGCGAGGCCCCGGACGGGAAGCAGGGGGTCGAGGTGAGCCGCAGCACCCATCCGGACGTGGTCCTCATGGACGTCCGGATGCCCGAGATGGACGGCCTGGAGGCGGCGCGCCGCCTGCTCGACCCGCCGCCCGGGGTCACCCACCGCCCGAAGGTGCTGATGCTCACCACCTTCGACGTGGACGACTACGTGTACGAGGCGCTGCGCGCGGGCGCCAGCGGCTTCCTGCTCAAGGACGCCCCGCCCGCCGACCTGATCTCGGCGGTGCGGGTCGTGGCCGCCGGGGAGGCGCTGCTCGCCCCGTCCGTGACCCGCCGTCTCATCGCCGACTTCGCCCGGCAGCGGCCCGCGCCGCGCAAGAACCTCGCCGTGCGGCGCAGCGGGCTCACCCCGCGCGAGACCGAGGTGCTGGAGCTGATCGCCCGCGGGCTGTCCAACCAGGAGATCGCGGAGTCGCTGGTGCTGGCCGAACAGACCGTCAAGACGCACATCGGGCGGGTGCTCGCCAAGCTGGGGCTGCGCGACCGGGCCCAGGCAGTGATCTTCGCCTATGAATCGGGCCTGGTGACGCCGGGTCAATAGCCCGCAGCCCGCGCCGTCTTCCCTGCCCCCACCCCCTACCCAGGTATGACCCGGCAGTTGGCTCCGGGGTGTGACGCTTCGCCATCCACCGTCTTCCTACGTTTCCCTCCGCCAGCGAACGACAGAGGGGGACGCGACCATGTCGCACACATCGGTCGGCCGACACCGGGCCCGCAGCCTGATCACCGCCGCGCTCATGGTCACCGTGATGGCGGGCACCGCGGGCTGGACCGTGGCCCATGAGCAGCAGGCCATCACCGGCCCGCCGCCCGGCACGGCCGCCTGGCGCGCGGACCACTCCCTGGGCCCCGGCGCCGCGGGCCGGCTGCCCGACCCGGCCGACGCCTCCCCCGCCGAGGTCGCGCGTTTCTTCGCCCGGCTCACCGCGGCCCAGCAGCACACCCTGGCCCTGCGCCATCCGCTGGTCGTCGGCAACCTCGACGGCGCGCCCGTGGCGCTGCGCTACACCGCCAACGCCCTCGCGATCCGGGCGGAGCGCGACAGGGAGCGGGCCGACGACCCCGAGAGCCCGCTCATCGACCGCTACACCCGGCTCCTCGCCCCCGGCCGCCGGATCCTGGCCTTCGACCCGCGCGGCCGCGGCCAAGTGGCCGAGGTGTACGGGGACCTGACGACCGCGCAGCGCACGGCGGTGCTCGTGCCGGGCTCCGACACCGACCTGGGCGACTTCGACCGCGTCAGGGCCTCGTACGGCTCGGCGGCGGGCATGGCCAGGTCGCTGCGCGCGCAGATGGCCCGGGAGGCGCCCGGGGTCCGCTCGGCCGTCGTGGTCTGGGTCGGCTACACCACCCCGCTGGGCCTGGGCCCGGACGCCGCCACCGGTCGCCTCGCCAAGGCGGGCGCGCCCCGCCTCGACCGCTTCCTCGCCGGTCTGGCCGCGACGGCCGGCGAGGCCCTGGAGGCCCCGCCGGCCGTCTTCTGCCACAGCTACGGCTCGGTCGTCTGCGGGCTGACGGCCTCCGGCCTGGACCGGGCGGAGATCTCCGACCTGGTGGTCTTCGGCAGCCCCGGGGTCCGGGCCGACGACGCCGCGGACCTGGGCCCGGCCGCCCGGGTGTGGGCGGCGCGCGACGGCTCCGACTGGGTGCGGCGGGTCACCGGCTTCGACTTCCTGGGGCTCGGCCACGGCGAGGACCCGACAGACCCGTCCTTCGGCGCGCGGGTCGTCTCAGCCGCCGGGGCCCACGGCCACACCGGCTACTTCGCGCCCGGCACCGAGTCGCTGCGCAACTTCGCGCGGATCGCCGTCGGCCACTTCGCCGCGGTCCGCTGCGCCGACGGCGCGGGCTACGACCGCGACTGCCGCCATGACCTCGGCTGAGCCCCCGCCGTCCGGGTTCGCGGTGCTGTGCGCGTATCTCTTCGCCCTGGGCCGGGAGGGTGGGGAGCCCGGCGAGGATCCCGGCGACGAGCCGCCGCCCGGGGAGCGCCGGGCGCTGCTGCTCCGCGCGGCCACCGCGGTCGTCGCCTCCCTCGCGATATGCGCGGCGGCCCTCCTGGACATCGGCTCCCCCTAGGCGGGTGGGATCGGCAGCGGACAGCGGCGGGCACGGCGACGCCGGCCCGGACGGGTCCGGGCCGGCGTCGGGGTGCGGGTCACGCGCTGCGGCTACGGCTTGTCGAAGGTCCAGACGGCGCGGGCGCCGGGGCCCACGACCAGGGTCGAGTTGCCGATCCGCTCGGTGTGCCGGTAGTCCACCGACTTGTTGAGGGCCATGGTGATCTGCTTCAGGCCCACCTTGTCGGCCGGAACCACGTCGAACTGGACCGTGGTGAGGCCGTCCTTGACGAGGACGCCACCCTTGACGTGCCGGATGTCCAGCCCGCCCGCCTCGTACAGCGGAAGCTGCTGCTTCAGGTCGCGTTCGGTGACGGCGAAGCGGACGCGGGTCAGGTCCCGCATCAGGTGGTCCTTGTAGGTGTCCGGAAGGTAGCGCTGCCGGCTGACGTCACCGGGGTAGCTCGCCGGGCCCGTCTTGCTGCGCGGGTCGGCGAAGTATTCCGGCCGGTACTCCATCGCCCAGGAGCCGAAGGCGTCGTAGGCGGTGATCGGGATCTGGACGCCGTTGAACCACGGCACCCGGACGCCGTCGCCGAAGTCACGGGTCTGGAGGAACTCGTCCGGCTTCTCGACCCCCCGCTCCTTCAGCCCCTCGGTCACCTTCGCCAGGTCGCCCTCGTGCTCGGGCGAGTACGCCACCGCCGAGGAGCCGAAGTTGGCGTCCTGGCCGGGCAGGTCGCCGGCGCCGAACAGCTCGACGTAGGTCTGGCTGCCGTACAGGTAGCGGCCCTTCCAGGTGAGGTCGCCACCGGTGGTGGTGCGGACCTCGAAGGCGCCGAACTCGCGCAGGAACTGCGAGTTCTCGACGGCGTCGGCCGTCTCCCGGTCCAGCACGCCGTAGGAGTGGTTGTAGAAGAGGAGCTGGTCATCGGCCGATGCCCGGCTCTCGGTGTGGCGCGCCGTCTGCGCGCCGGCCTGGGCGGACCCGGCGAAGGCCACACTGGCGACCACGGCGAGGCCTACTGTTGCCCTTAAAACGCGACGAATAAACATGCCGGTGATCCTAAGCGGTGCCGATCACAAAGGGAACGTTTGTTCGTGATTCAAGGGTTCACCACTCCCGGCCGCGCATTCGCTACTCCCGGCCCGCGCTGGTGAAGGTCATGTCCTCGTAGCGGTCCCCCGCGACCCGGCCCGCGATCGGCTCCAGCGCGGCCAGCTCCTCCTGGCTCAGCTCGATCCGCGTCGCCGCCGTGTTCTCCTCCAGGCGGCGCCGGCTGCGCGTGCCCGGGATGGGCACCACGGCCAGGCCCTCGTGGACCCGCGCCCGCTGCTGCACCCACGCCAGCGCGATCTGCGCGAGCGTCGCCCCGTGGGCCTCGGCGACCTTCCGCACGGGCTCCAGCAGGGCCGCGTTGGCCGCCGCGTTGTCGCCCGTGAAGCGGGGCTGCCGGCGGCGGAAGTCGTCGCTGGGCAGTTCCCGGTCGGCGTTGGCGAACGACCCGGTCAGGAAGCCTCGGCCGAGCGGCGAGTAGGGCACGAAGGCGACGCCCAGCTCGCGCGCCGCGCCGACCACCCCCTGCTCGACGTCCCTGCTGAACAGCGACCACTCCGACTGCACCGCCGCGATCGGGTGCACCGCGTGCGCGGCGCGCAGCTCGCCGCCGGTGACCTCGCTGAGCCCGAGGTGCCTCACCTTGCCCTCGGCCACCAGCTCGGCCATGGCGCCGACGCTCTCCTCCAGCGGCACGTCGGGGTTGCGCCGGTGCATGTAGTAGAGGTCCACATGGTCGACACCGAGGCGGCGCAGGCTGTTCTCGATGGCCTCGCGGATGTACGGGGCGTCGTTGCGGATCACGGTCCGCCCGTAGGGGTCGTCCGGCGAGCGCACGATGGAGAACTTGGTCGCCAGCACCACCCGGTCCCGGTTGGCCCGGACGAAGGGGGCCAGGAACTCCTCGTTGGCGCCGAGGCCGTAGACGTCGGCGGTGTCGAGGAGGGTGACACCCAGCTCCAGGGCCCGCTCCAGCGTGGCCCGCGCCTCCGCCTCGTCCGTCGGTCCGTAAGCCCAGCTCATGCCCATGCAGCCCAGGCCCTGCACCCCGACTTGGGGGCCGTCGGTGCCCAGCGCGACGGTGTCGAGCTTCTCGCTGTCCGCGGTGGTCATATGGTGTTCAGGCCCTCTCCGCCGAGCGTCGGGCGCCGGCGTAAATCTCGATCTTGAAGTCGAGGACGTGCAGGGTGTCCTGCAGCTCGGCGATCCGCTCCCGCACGTTCTCCCGGTGGGCGGTCAGCAGCGCCTCGCGCTCGCTGAAGGTGTGCTCGCCCTCGCGCACCAGCTCGGCGTAGCGGACCATGTCGGCGACCGGCATCCCGGTCAGCCGGAGCTTGCCCACCAGCTCCAGCCAGTCGAGGTCGCGGTTGGAGAAGCGGCGCTGGCCGGTGTGGGTGCGGTCCACGTGCGGCATCAGCCCGATCCGCTCGTACCAGCGCAGGGTGTGCGCCGAGAGCCCGGTGTGGGCGGCGACCTCGCTGATCGTGTAGCGGTCCTGCCCGGTGGGCCGGGGGTGGGTGACCCGCCCCGCACACGTCCGCACCTTCACCGGCGCGCTCTCCAACACGGTCATGCCGCTCCACCTCTCGCCGTCGCTGATCCGTAAAGCCTCACGACGTCCTCAACGCTATTGACTTGGAGTGCACTCCAAGCAAGCCCAGATTTGAGGAATTCTTGGCTCCCCTTCCCGGGGTCCGGCCGCCGGCGGCCCTTGGCCAAGCGGCCCCGGGGAAGTAGGGGTGGGTTCCCGCGTCGTCTGGTGCGGTGCATCGCAAGGCGGAGGATCGCCCTCGTACTGGGCGCTGCGGTCGATATGCCGCTGCCGCGGCGTGGCGGGCGACTCCGACAACGCAGCCGGGGGCACCTCCCAGCGGTAGCTGGGGGCGCCGTGCCAGGCGGCGCGGGGGCCTGCCTCTACTTCCCCGGGGTCGCTTAGGCTCTGGACCATGGAGAGCCTGCGGATGATCGAGAACTGGCCGGTGTCCACGGCGGCCGCCGCCGTCGTGCGCGCGGACGGCACGGTGGCCGGATCGTACGGCCCCGCCGACCATCGCTTCCCCCTCGCCTCGGTCACCAAGCCGCTGGCCGCGTACGCCGCGCTGGTCGCCGTCGAGGAGGGCGCGGTCGAGCTGGACGAGCCGGCCGGACCCGAGGGGTCCACGGTCCGCCACCTGCTGGCCCACACCTCCGGGCTCGCCTTCGACGAGCACCGCTCCGCCGCCGCGCCCGGCACCCGCCGGCTGTACTCCAACGCCGGGTTCGAGGTGCTGGGCGACCACATCGCCAAGGCCACGGACATCCCCTTCGCCGAGTATCTGCGCCAGGCGGTGCTGGAGCCGCTGGGCATGGCCTCGACCGAGCTGTCCGGCTCCCCCGCCAAGGACGGCGTGTCCACCGTCGCCGACCTGACCCGCTTCGCGGCCGAGCTGCAGGCCCCGCGGCTGCTGGCCGACCGGACGCTGGCGGAGGCCACCGCCGTCGCCTTCCCCGGGCTGGGCGGGGTGCTGCCCGGCTACGGCCACCAGCGGCCCAACGACTGGGGGCTCGGCCTCGAGATACGCGACGGGAAGTCCCCGCACTGGACGGGCGCCGCGTCCTCACCCCGCACGTTCGGGCATTTCGGGCAGTCCGGGACGTTCCTATGGGTGGACCCGGACGCGCGGGCGGCCTGTGTGGCCCTGACGGACCGGGCCTTCGGCCCCTGGGCGATCGAGGCCTGGCCCGCGCTGACCGACGCGGTCCTCGCCGAGCTGCGCGCCTGAGCCGCGCCCGGCAGCCGCGCCCGACAGCCCGGCGCGGCCCGTCAGCCGTACGAGGGCTCCGCGCGCATCGCCCACACCAGCAGCTCCGCCGGGGTCAGGGCGTGGGCCGCCAGGTCCCGGCCATCGGTGATCCGCGCCGCGTCCCCCGCCGTCAGCGTGTGGCCGGCGAGACGTATCTCACCCCGCACCACATGGGCGTACACCCAGGGCGCGGCGGGCAGCGCCACCCGCTCCCCGGCGGCCGGCCGCCGCACGGCGAGCGCGGCCCCCGCCCGCTCCAGGGCGTACGGCTCGGCCGGCCCACGGTCCGCGACGCCCCGCACCACCTCGTACGCGGGCTCGGCGCCCGCCTCCGCCGAGGTGAAGCCGGGGGCCGGGGCCAGCCACATCTGCAGGAACGTCAGCGGCTCGCGGCCCTCGTTGCGCTCGCTGTGCCGCACCCCGCCGCCCGCGCTGAGCCGCTGCAGCTCGCCGGGGCGCACCACGGTGCGGCCGCCGGTGGAGTCCTCGTGGGTGAGCTCCCCCTCGACCACCCAGGTGACGATCTCCAGGTCGCGGTGCGGGTGCTCCGCGAAGCCCGCGCCCGGGGCCAGCCGCTCCTCGTTGCAGGCCACGAGTGATCCGAATCGCGCATTTTCCGGGTCGTAATACCCAGAAAAGGAAAAGGCGTGGCGCGTCTCGATGCCTGCCCCGTCTCCGCCCCGATACCGTTCACCGGCCCGCTGTACCCAGATCACCCGGACCACGGTACCCACACCCACGACCCCGTCACCCGATAAGGCAGTCTTGTCCTCGTGCCAGAACCAGCCGCGAACAGCCCTCATCCGCACAGCGCCACCCTGCGCCGCCTGGAGAAGTCCTCCGGGAAGCTCGCAGCGAGCGCCATCGCCCGCATGGACGAGCAGCTGCCGTGGTACCGCGCGATGCCGCCGGAGAACCGGTCCTGGATCGGGCTGGTCGCCCAGGCGGGCATCGCGGCGTTCACCGAGTGGTTCCGGCACCCCGAGGCCCCGCAGGCCATCAGCACCGATGTGTTCGGCACCGCGCCGCGCGAGCTGACCCGCGCGATCACGCTGCGGCAGACCGTCGAGATGGTCCGCACCACGATCGAGGTCATGGAGTCCGCGATCGACGAGGTAGCGGCCCCCGGCGACGAGTCGGTGCTGCGCGAGGCGCTGCTGGTGTACGCGCGGGAGATCGCCTTCGCCACGGCACAGGTGTACGCGCAGGCGGCGGAGGCCCGGGGCGCGTGGGACGCCCGGCTCGAGTCGCTGGTGGTCAACGCGGTGCTGTCCGGGGAGGCCGACGAGGGGGCGCTGTCCCGGGCCGCGGCCCTGGGCTGGAACTCGCCGGAGCATGTGTGCGTGGTGCTGGGCACCGCGCCCGACGGGGACAGCGAGCTGACCGTGGAGGCGATCCGGCGCGCCGCCCGCCACGCCAAGCTGCAGGTGCTCACCGGTGTCCTCGGCGACCGGCTGGTGGTGGTCGCGGGCGGCTCCGACAATCCGCTCCAGACGGCGAAGGCGCTGATCGGGCCGTTCGCGGCGGGCCCTGTGGTGGCGGGCCCGGTGGTCTCCGACCTGCTGGCCGCGACCAAGTCCGCCGCGGCCGCCGCGGCCGGGCTGAAGGCGTGCACCGCCTGGCCGGACGCGCCGCGGCCGGTGCTCGCGGACGATCTGCTGCCGGAGCGCGCGATGGCCGCGGACCCGGCGGCGCGTGAGCAGTTGGTGGAGGAGATCTACAGACCGCTGGAGGAAGCGGGCTCCGCCCTGCTGGAAACTCTGAGCGTATATCTGGAACAGGCAAGCAGTCTGGAAGGCGCGGCGCGCATGCTCTTCGTTCACCCCAACACCGTGCGCTACCGGCTACGACGTGTGACCGACGTCACCGGGTGGTCTCCCTCCGACGTGCGCTCGGCGTTTACTCTGCGCATAGCCCTGATCCTGGGGCGTCTGGCCGACGCGGACCCCCAGGCCTAGCTCTTTGTCGGAGTCCAACAATTCCCTTCACGGTTCTTCGTCCTTGTCCTCACGGGCGGGCGAGACCGACCACAAGAGAGAGTGTGAGGGTGCTCGTACTCGTCGCTCCCGGCCAGGGCGCCCAGAAGCCCGGCTTCCTGACCCCCTGGCTCGACCTCCCCGGTGTCACCGAACGGCTGACCTGGTGGTCCGCCGTATCCGGCCTGGATCTGATCCACTACGGCACCAAGGCCGACGAGGAGGAGATCCGGGACACCGCCGTGGCCCAGCCGCTGCTGGTGGCCGCGGCCCTCGTCTCCGCCCGGGCCCTGTTCCCCAAGGACGCCGCGGGCGCCGAGGGTGCCGGGAACTCCGCCGAGGGGCTCCCCGGGAGCGCCCGGGCCGTGCTCGGCGCGACGGCCGGCCACAGCGTCGGTGAGATCGCGGCGGCCGCGGTCGCCGGGGTGCTGACCGAGGAGACCGCCATGGTGCTGGTCCGCCGCCGCGGGCTGGCCATGGCGGAGGCCGCGGCCCAGGCCGAGACCGGCATGTCCGCGGTGCTCGGCGGCGAACAGGACGACGTGGTCGCCCATCTGACCAAGCTCGGGCTGACCCCGGCGAACGTCAACGGCGCGGGCCAGATCGTGGCGGCCGGAACCGCCGAGCAGTTGGCCGCGCTGGCCGCCGACAAGCCCGAAGGGGTGCGCCGGGTGGTTCCGCTGGCGGTGGCCGGCGCCTTCCACACCGACCATATGGCCCCGGCGGTCTCGGCCCTGGACACCCTGGTCGCGGGTGCCCCCTTCGCTGACCCGCGCCTCCCCTACGTCTCCAACCGGGACGGACACGTCGTCAACTCCGGCGCCGAGATCGCCCAGCGCCTGGTCGCCCAGGTGTCCAACCCGGTCCGCTGGGACCTGTGCATGGAGACCTTCCAGCGGCTGGGCGCCACCGCGATCATCGAGGTGGCGCCGGGCGGCACGCTCGTCGGCATCGCCAAGCGCGCCCTGCCGGGCGTCAAGACGCTGGCCCTCAAGACTCCCGACGACCTCGAGGCGGCCCGTGCGCTGATCGCCGAGCACGCTGTTCCGGTCGCCGACACCCCGGCCGAATAGGAGCTCCCAGAGCATGACCGCGAAGATCAAGCCCACCAAGGGCGCCCCGTACGCGCGCATCCTCGGTGTCGGCGGCTACCGTCCGCACCGCGTGGTCCCCAACGAGGAGATCCTCAAGCACATCGACTCCTCCGACGAGTGGATCCGCAGCCGCTCGGGGATCGCCACGCGGCACTGGGCCGGGCCGGACGAGACGGTGGCCACCATGTCCGTCGAGGCGGGCGGAAAGGCCATCGCCGCGGCGGGTCTGACGCCGGAGCAGATCGGCGGCGTGGTCGTCGCGACCGTCTCGCACTTCAAGCAGACTCCGGCGGTGGCCACCGAGATCGCCCACCGGCTCGGCGCGGGCAAGCCGGCCGCCTTCGACATCTCGGCGGGCTGCGCGGGCTTCGGCTACGGCCTGACCCTCGCCAAGGGCATGGTCACCGACGGCACCGCCGAGTACGTGCTGGTCGTCGGCGTGGAGCGGCTCTCGGACCTGACGGACCTGGAGGACCGCGCGACCGCCTTCCTGTTCGGCGACGGCGCGGGCGCCGTGGTCGTCGGCCCGTCCGAGGAGCCCGCGATGGGCCCGACCGTCTGGGGCTCGGAGGGCGACAAGTCCGACACCATCACCCAGACGCTGCCGTGGGACGTGTACCGCGACGAGAAGGCCGCCGAGGTGCGCTTCCCCGCGATCACCCAGGAGGGCCAGTCGGTCTTCCGCTGGGCGGTCTACGAGATGGCCAAGGTCGCCCAGCAGGCCCTGGACGAGGCCGGGGTCAGCCCCCAGGACCTCGATGTCTTCATCCCCCATCAGGCCAACATGCGGATCATCGACTCGATGGTCAAAACCCTTGAGCTGCCGGAGCACGTCACGGTCGCCCGTGACGTGGAGACCACCGGCAACACCTCGGCCGCCTCCATCCCGCTCGCCATGGAGCGGCTGTTGGCGACCGGACAGGCGAAGAGCGGCGACACCGCGCTCGTCATCGGCTTCGGGGCGGGTCTCGTATACGCAGCGACGGTCGTTACCCTCCCTTAGTCAAGATCCCACGCAGCCCCGAACAGGTCGGACGCTGCGCACTCACCGCAAACACCCGAAGAAGGAGCGCCGCAATGGCCGCCACTCAGGAAGAGATCGTCGAGGGTCTCGCCGAGATCGTCAACGAGATCGCCGGTATCCCGACCGAGGACGTCCTGCTGGAGAAGTCCTTCACGGACGACCTGGACGTCGACTCGCTGTCCATGGTCGAGGTCGTCGTCGCCGCCGAGGAGCGCTTCGACGTGAAGATCCCGGACGACGACGTCAAGAACCTCAAGACCGTCGGCGACGCCGCCGACTACATCCTCAAGCACCAGGGCTGAGTCCGAGCGCTTGTCGCCACCCGAGCGGTGGCGGGTCCAGCACCTTCAACACGTGGAATAGGAATCCTGTGAGCTCGACCAATCGCACCGTGGTCGTCACCGGTGTTGGTGCCACGACGCCGCTGGGTGGCGACGCCTCCGCCACCTGGGAGGCACTGCTCGCCGGTCGTTCCGGCGTACGCCTCCTCGACGAGGACTGGGCGGCCGACCTGCCCGTGCGCATCGCCGCGCGGATCGCGGTGGAGCCCGGTACCGTCATCCCCCGTCCGCAGGCCCGCAAGCTCGACCGCTCGGCGCAGTTCGCGCTGATCGCGGCCCGGGAGGCCTGGGCCGACGCCGGCTTCACCGCCCGGGCGGGCGAGGACCCGACAGTCGACCCCGACCGTCTTGGCGCGGTCGTGGCCTCCGGCATCGGCGGTGTGACCACCCTCCTCGACCAGTACGACGTGCTGCGCGAGAAGGGCGTCCGCAAGGTGTCCCCGCACACCGTGCCGATGCTCATGCCCAACAGCCCGGCGGCCAACGTCGGCCTGGAGGTGGGCGCCCGCGCCGGTGTCCACACCCCGGTCAGCGCCTGCGCGTCGGGCGCCGAGGCCATCGGTTACGCCATCGAGATGATCCGCACCGGCCGCGCCGACGTGGTGGTCGCGGGCGGCACCGAGGCGTCCATCCACCCGCTGCCCATCGTGGCCTTCGGCAACATGATGGCGATGTCGAAGAACAACGAGGACCCGCAGGGCGCCTCGCGTCCGTTCGACACCGGCCGCAACGGCTTCGTGATGGGCGAGGGGTCCGGCGTCATCGTCCTGGAGTCGGCCGAGCACGCCGCCCGGCGCGGCGCGCGGGTCTACGCCGAGGCCATCGGCCAGGGCATCTCGGCCGACGCGCACCACATCACCCAGCCCGAGCCCTCCGGGAACGGCATCGCCCACGCGCTGCAGAACCTGGTCGAGGCCACCGAACTCAAGCCGGCCGAGATCGCGCACGTCAACGCGCACGCGACCTCGACCCCGCAGGGCGATGTGGCGGAGCTGAAGGCGCTGCGCAAGGTCTTCGGCCACGACGTCGACCACATGGCGATCTCCGCCACCAAGTCGATGACCGGCCACCTGCTGGGCGGCGCGGGCGGTGTGGAGACGGTGGCCACCGTGCTGGCCCTGCACCACCGGCTGGCCCCGCCCACGATCAACCTCGACCACCTCGACCCGGAAGCGGACGGGGACATCGTGCGCGGCGAGCCCCGGCCCCTGCCGGCGGGCGCGATCGCGGCGCTCAACGACTCGTTCGGCTTCGGCGGCCACAACGTGGTGCTGGCCTTCCGGACGGTCTGATCCACCACCGGGGCTCCGCCCCGGACCCCGGCACACCTCAGGGTGCCCGCCGGGTCCGGGGCGGAGCCCCGCGTGTTGCCGCCGCGTGTTCCGGCCGCGTGTCTCACTCGCGTGTTCCGGCCGCCGCCTGCCGCAGCCGCGCGTTCAGCCGTCGAAGCTGGCGAAGTACGACGCGGCCATGTCCTGGTCGCCGTGCCCCTTCTCGGTGGCCCGCCGGAACCGCTCCGCGCCCGCGGCCGCCACATCCAGCCGCACCCCCGCGCGCTGCCCCGCCTCGACGATCAGCCGGGCGTCCTTCTCCGCGGTCCTGGTCGCGAAGCTGGCCTCCAGGTGGCCGCTGAGCAGCATCTCCGCCTTGGTCCGCAGATAGCCCATGTCCAGCGGCCCGCCCGCGACCACGTCCAGGAAGGCGCGCGGGTCCACGCCGAGCCCCTCCGCGAGGGCCAGCGCCTCGGCCGTGCCGTTCGTGACGGTGAGCACCCAGCTGTTGGCCACCAGCTTGAGCCGGCTGGCCGCGCCCTGCTCTCCGCTGTCGCCCACCCACAGGGTCCGGCTGCCGATCCCGTCGAAGACGGGGGCCAGGACGGTACGGGCCGGCTCGGGGCCGGCGGCCAGCACCACCAGCTGTCCGCTCTCGGCGGGCTGCTTGGTGCCCAGGACGGGGGCGTCGACGAAGACCAGTCCGCTCTCCCGGGCGAAGGCGGTGAGGTCGTCGAGTCCGCTGAGACCGGCGGTGGTGGACTGGGCCCACACCGTGCCGGGGCGCAGCCCGGGGGCGGCCTGGCGCATCGCGTCGAGGGTGGCCGGGCCGTCGTGGAGGATCGTCAGGACGACATCGGCGCCGTCCACGGCCTCGGCGGGGGTGTCGGTGACGCGGACACCGTGGGCGGCCAGTGGCTCGGCCTTGGCGCGGGTGCGGTTCCAGGCGCGGACCTCGAGCCCGGCCCCGGCGAGGTTGCGGGCCATGGGGAAGCCCATGGTGCCGGTGCCGAGGACGGCGACGGATCGGGCGGGACGGGGGGTGGGGAGGTTTTCGGTCATGCCCGCACGCTAGGGCTTCGAGCGAGCTCCAGGCCAAGCCGCGGGGTTCAGACCACCTGGTGGAGCCAGCGTACGGGCGCGCCCTCCCCCGCGTAGCGGAAGGGCTCCAGCTCGTCGTCCCAGGGCTTGCCGAGCAGCTTGGCGACCTCGGCCTGCAAGTCGCTCTCCCCGCGCGCCGAGCGCCCGAGCGCGGCGCGCAGCCGGTCCTCGGGGATCAGGATGTCGCCGTGCATGCCGGTGACCGCGTGGAAGATACCGAGGTCGGGAGTGGAGCTGTAGCGCTCGCCCTCGGCCGTGGCGCACGGTTCCGCGGTCACCTCGAAGCGCAGCAGGTGCCAGCCGCGGAGCGCGGAGGCCAGCTTGGAGGCGGTGCCGACCTCGCCCTGCCAGGAGAACTCGGCGCGCCATGTGCCGGGCGCGGCGGGCTGCTTGATCCAGTCGAGGGTGACGCGCACGCCGAGTACGCCCGCGATGGCCCATTCGACGTGTGGGCACAGCGCGCGCGGGGCGGAGTGAACGTACAGAACTCCACGTGTCGTCACCTGGGCCTCCTGTGCGGTTCGAGGTACGCCTTCCCCAGCGGCCTCGTGCCCGTACCGGTGACGCCCGGGACAGCACTAGACATTCTGCCCTAATGATCACCCTCGCACCAGCCCCGAGGTTACCTGCAGTGAAATTTTTTGGGCAGAATTCTTATGAAAACGGACAGTGTGTGACGCCGGGTAATGTGCCCGTACCGCAATGCTCCCGTTCCCGCCAGGGTGTGAGCGGGGCCGGCACGGGAAAACGCTACCGCGCGGTGCGTCCGGAGGAGTGACGTACCGTCGGTCCTGGACAGAATCACCCATCAGTCGGAGGGGGAACAGCCATGCGGGGCAGCGCAGCACGGCGGGGCCGGCCGTCTTTTGACGCCCGGTACGCCTTCGGCCCGGCCGCGTCGACGACCATCCGTACCACCGCGCGTGCCGCCGTCCGTACCGCTGTGGCGCTGCTCACCACGGGGGCCGTGCTCGCGTCGGCGGGCTGCCTCGGCGGCTCGGACGACGCCTCACATCCGGGCGGGCCCCGGGCGGGCAAGCGCCCCGCCGCCAAGCCCAGCATCCTGTGGAACACCCGGCCCGACTCCATCGCCTCGCTCGGCGACTCCATCACCCGCGGCTTCGACGCCTGCTCGGTGCTGGCCGACTGCCCCGAGGTGTCCTGGTCCACCGGCACGGAGGTGAACAGCCTCGCCCGCCGCCTGCTGCCCGCCGCCTCCCGCTCGACCGCGCGCAGCTGGAACTACGCCAAAACGGGCGCGGTGATGGCCGATCTGTCCGGCCAGCTCCAATCCGCGATCCCCCACAAGCCCGAGCTGGTGACCATCCTGATCGGCGCCAACGACGCCTGCCGGAGTTCGGTGGACGCCATGACGCCGACGGCCGAGTTCCGGGCCGACTTCAGCGCGGCGCTCAGGACGCTGCGCCAGGAGCTGCCCAAGGCCCAGGTGTACGTGGCCAGCGTGCCGGACCTGAAGCGGCTGTGGTCCGAGGGGCGCAAGAACGTGCTCGGCAAGCAGATCTGGAAGCTGGGGATCTGCCCGTCGATGCTGAAGGACTCCGACGCCACCGACCCGGCGTCGGTGGAGCGGCGCCGCCGGGTCGCGGACCGGGTGGAGGCGTACAACGGCGCGCTGAAGTCCGTCTGCGACCGGGACGCGCTGTGCCGCTACGACGGCGCGGTGCACGACTACCGCTTCTCGACGGACGAGTTGAGCAAATGGGACTGGTTCCACCCGAGCAAGCGCGGTCAGCAGCAACTGGCCGCCATGGCCTACCGCCGCATCACCACGCCATAGTCCCCGCGCGGGAGGTTGTGGTGAGTATGAGACGGCGACACGCCGTCGCGTCGGCGTGTCGCCGTCTCATACTCACCACAAATTGCTGCTTCAGACCACAGTCACCGGGGCGGACAGCCGGGGGTCGGCGATGCTGCGGGCCGCCTGGGCGGTGTACGTGCCGGGGACCAGCCGCCACGCGTGCGCGGCCTCGTCCCAGACCTCCGCGGCCCGGCGCGGCAGCGCGATGGCCACCCGGGCCCGCTCGCCCGGCCCGGCGGTCACCGAGGCGAAGCCCGCGAGGCGGCGCGCCGGCCGCTCCTCGCCGTCTCCCCCGGGCACCGCGAGATAGACCTGGACCACCTCACGGCCGGCCCGCGCCCCGGTGTTGCGGACCGAGACGGTGAGCGTGCCCAGGGTGTCGCCCGGCTCCGCGGACGGGGTGAACTCGGCCTCCTCGTAGGCCCATTCGGTGTAGCCGAGGCCGTGGCCGAACCAGTACGCGGGGGCCGGCGCGGCCTCCGGCCGCTCGGCGGCGCGCCGCTCCCACGCCCGGTAGCCGATGAACACGCCCTCGTCGTAGCCCAGCCGGCCGTCCGTCGGCCGGACCCGGCTCACCGGGGCGTCCGCCAGGCGGGCCGGCCAGGTGGTGGGCAGCCGCCCGCCGGGCTCCTCGGCGCCGAGCAGGACGTCCGCGAGCGCCGCGCCCGCCTCCTGACCCGGGAACCAGCTCAGCAGCACCGCCGCGACGTCCTCGCGCCAGGGCATCTCCACGGGCGAGCCCGCGTTGACGACCACGACGGTCGGGGTTCCGGTCGCGGCGACGCGCCGCACCAGCTCGTCCTGACGGCCCGGCAGCCGCAGGTCGGCGCGGTCGAAGCCCTCGCTCTCGACGCGCTCGGTCGTCGCGACCACCACCACGGCGGCCTCGGCGGCTCCGGCCGCCGCCACCGCCTCCTCGATCAGCTCGTCCGCGTCGCGCTCGGGAGCGCGGTGCATCAGGCTCACGCACACCGCCTGCAGGGGCGCGTCCTCGAGCTTGACGACCCGGCAGGTCAGGCCGACCCGTACCGGCAGTCCGGCCGTCAGCTCGACGGTCCCGCGCGGGGCGGGCTCGCCGAAGAACGCCTCGAAGGGGTCGCGCGCGTCCGCCGTGTCCTGCGCCCCCTCGAAGAGCACCGCGTCGCCCACGGACAGCCGGAAGCCACCCAGGCCCCGGGTGCCGAAGGCGTGCGGGCCGCTCTCGCGCGGGGTGAAGGTGCCGGTGATCTCGACGGTGTGCAGCTCCTCGTACGTCACCCCCTCCGGCAGGTCGCCGAGCCACCGCACCTCGCCGCTCGGCAGGCTCGACTCCCCCAGCACCCGCCCGTCCCCGTCGCGCACGACGGCGCGCAGCTCGAACCCCTGGGCGGCCGGGGTCAGCTCGTCGGTGGGGTCGGCCCCGACGGCGTACGTGAGCACGCCCGGCGGCAGCGCCTCGCGCAGCCCCTCCAGCGGGGAGACGACGCGCTCGGGGAAGACCTGGGCCGAGCCGCCGCCGAGCACCCGGGCGTCGCGGGCGGCCGCGCCGAGCAGCGCCACGCCCGTCACCCGGGTGGGGTCCAGCGGCAGGGTTGGACGGCCGTCGGGCCCGGGCTCGTTGCGCAGCAGCACGAAGGAGCGGTGGGCGATCTCGCGGGCCAGCGCCGGGCCGCCGCCGTCGCCGAGGGGTTCCGGCCGGTCGGCGACCGGCACCGCCGGGCCCACGCCCTCCAGGGCCCCGACGCGGGCGGCGAGCCGGAGCACCCGGCGCACCGCCTCGTCCACGTCGGCCTCGGCGACCCGACCGGCCCGTACGGCGGCGGCCAGCGCCTCGCCGTAGACGGTGCGCGGGCCGGGCATGGCGGCGTCGAGCCCGCCGAGCAGGGCCCCTACGGTGTCCCGGGCGGCCAGCCAGTCGGACACGATGAACCCGTCGAACCCCCACTCGCCGCGCAGCACCCCCTGCTGCAGCTCGCGGTGCTCGGTCATCGTGGAGCCGTTCACCCCGTTGTAGGCGGCCATGACGCCCCAGGGGCGGGCGTTCTTGACGATGGCTTCGAAGGGGGCGAGGTACAGCTCGCGCAGCGCCCGCGCGCCGACCCGGTTGTCGACGGTGAAGCGCTCGGTCTCGGCGTCGTTGGCGACGAAGTGCTTGACGGTCGTGCCCACCCCGCCCTCCTGGACGCCGGTCACGTAGCCGGTGCCGATCTCGCCGGTGAGGTACGGGTCCTCGCTGTACGCCTCGAAGTGGCGGCCGCCCAGCGGCGAGCGGTGCAGGTTCACGGTCGGCGCCAGCAGCACGTGCACGCCCTTGCGGCGCGCTTCCTGGGCGAGGAGGTGGCCGGCGCGGCGGGCGAGGGCGGGGTCCCAGGTCGCGGCCAGCGCGGTGGGGCTGGGCAGGGCGATGGAGGGGTCGTCGGCGGTCCAGTGCACGCCGCGCACGCCGATCGGGCCGTCCGACATGACCAGCGACCGCAGCCCGATCTCCGGGACGGCGGGCAGCGACCACATGTCCTGACCGGAGAGCAACCGCGCCTTGGTGTCCAGGTCGAGCTTGCCGAGCGCGTTCTCCACGGCGTCCACGGCGCCACCTCCTCGTCGTCATGCCCGTTGGCTCAGGCCATGGTGGCCCGGCCGCCCGCGCTTCCCTGTAAGCCGGTAGGTATAGTTACCCTTTCGTTATGCAACCCCGTGGGGGCGGCGCGGGCGCGGGGATGTCGTACGGTCGGCGAGCGGCGGACGAGCGTCCAAGGCGGACGGCGTTCAAGGCGGCGTTCAGGACGGCGAGCGGGAAGGGCGGAGACGGCGATGGCCGAACGGACGCGGAGCGGCGGGGGCGACGGCACCAGACACGGCGCGCGCGGCGAGGAGCGGCGCGCCGAGATCGTCCGCCGCGCGCTCGAGGTGATCGCCGAGCGGGGCTACCGCGGCGCCACCCTGGGCGCGGTCGCCGAGCGCGTCGGCCTCACCCAGCAGGGCCTGCTCCACTACTTCCCCACCAAGGAAGCGCTGCTGGTCGCGGTGCTCGACGAGCGCGACCAGTGGGACACCGGCTCCACCCGGCCCACCGCCTCGGGCGGCTGGCCGCTGGACCTGCTCGCCTCGCTGGTGGAGTACAACGCCATGCGGCCGGGCGTCGTGCAGACCTTCTCCGCCCTCCTCGGCGAGAGCGTCACCGACGACCATCCGGCCCGCGAGTTCTTCACCCGCCGCTACGAGCGGGTGCGCGCCGAGATGGCGGCCACGCTGCGCGGCGAGTTCGGCGACCGGCTGCCCGGAGGGCTCACCCCCGAGGAGGCCGCGCCGCTGCTGGTCGCGGTGATGGACGGGCTGCAGTACCAGTGGCTGCACGACCCGGAGGGCGTGGACATGCCCGCCGCCTTCCGATCCTTCCTCACCCTGCTGGGCCGGTCGGCCGCGCCGCGCGGCTGACGGCCGCTACGCGTAGGTGTAGGACAGCATGTTGGAAGGCCCGCCCGGTGTGATCACCTGGACCTGGGCGTCCCCCGGCCCGGCCGCCGCCGGGGCGATCACGGTGATCTGGCTGTCGGAGTCCACCGTGGGGAACATCCGCGTGGTGCCGAATCTCACCTCGGTGGTGGTGCTGAGGTAACGGCCGGTCATCACCACGGTGTTGCCCCCCGCCACCGGGCCGGTGGAGGGCGACAGGGCGGTCAGGAGGGGCGGGGGGATGTAGTAGAAGTGGCCGAGGGGGCCCGTTCCGCCGGGCGTGGTCACCGTCACCGTCACCGCCCCGGTGCCCGCGGGGGTCACCGCCGTGATGGTGTTGTCGTCCAGCACGGTGAAGCTCCTGGCCTGCCGGGAGCCGAACCTCACGGTGGTGGCGCCGGTGAAGTAGTGGCCGGTGATGGTCACGGTGGTGCCGCCGCCGATCGGGCCCTGGTCGAGCACGACACCGGGCGGGGAGCGGAACACGCTGACCGAGTCGCCGCCGTTGTCGACCACGTACACGTACCGGCTGTCGGGGGTGACCGCGAGCCAGTTGGGCACGTTGAAGCCCGGCACGGTGGCCGTGACGGCGTCGGTGGCGATGTTGACGACCTGTACGGAGCTGGTGCCGTCCACGCTCACATAGGCGCGCCCGCCGGCGGGGGCGGCCGCCACGAAGAACGGGATGGACATTCCGCCGATCGTCCTGACGACGGTGTTGCTGTAGGTGCTGACGACGGACACCGTGTTGCCGCCGTAGTCGGTCACGTACAGGCGCAGGCCGTCGGGCGTGAACGCCAGGCCCCGGGGCAGGTCGAAACCGGTGATGGTGGTCAGCACGGTGTCGGTGGCGGTGTCGATGGCGCTGACCGTGTCCCCGCCGAAGTTGCTCACATAGGCGCGGGTGGCGTCGGAGGTGATGAGGACGTTGTACGGTCTGGTGCCGACGGGCACGGTCGCCACCACGGCGCGGGTGGCGGTGTCGACTTTCAGGACCGTGTCCGTCCCCTGGCTGACCACGTACGCGAACTGGCCGCCCGGCGCGAAGTCGATACCGACCGGGCTGGTGACGCCGCCGATGGTGGCGACCACCGTGTTCGTCGCGGTGTCGATGACGCCGACCGTGCCGGCGCCGAAGTCGCCGACGTAGACCTGGGTCCCGTCCGGGGACACCGCGATGCCCCAGGGGCCGGCGCCGGTCGTGACCGTGGCGGTCACGGTCCGGCGGTGTCGATGACACTGACCGTGCCCGAGCCGAAGTTGGTGACATAGGCGTGGGCGCCGTCGGGTGCCATCGCGATGCCGATGGGGCCGAGGCCGACGGGTATCCGGGTCAGCGGATCGGCCGACGGGGCGGGTGCCTGCGGCGCCGTCGCGGGGAGTGACATGAGAGCTCCTTCCGCGCGGCTCCGCTGTGTCCGGCACGGCCCGCGCAGAGACACCCCCCTTTTCTTCTCCTGATCACAAGAATTGCAGCAGCCGGTGGCCGACCGGTGAAGGGGTTATCGCCACCTGTCGAGGCACTACGGCGTGGAATTCCCCCGGGCGTCGCCTTTTCATACAGTCATATTCACCCCCACGGGTATTGTATGCGCCCTTCTCACCCGATCGAGTATTTCGTTCAATCGATCCAGAGAGGTGGCCGTCTCGTGGCGATACCGGCTGCAAGCCACGGTCGCGAGCCTCGATCCGCCGGCAACGAGGTCCCCCATCCCCCTCTCGTCCAGCGGTTTCCCCATCCACGGGCGCAAGCGGGCCCGCAGGGGTCCGGCTCGGCAGCTCCGCGATCCATGGCCACGGAGACGCCCTCGCCGCCCGGCCCCGGGGACATGCCGCACCCCACAAAAGGAGCCCCCCATGGCAACACTCAACCCCACCCAAGGCCCCTCGTCGGGCGGAAACTCGGTCGTCATCACCGGCACCAATTTCACCGGCGCGACGAGCGTGAAATTCGGCAACAAGTCCGCGAGTTTCACCGTCAACTCCCCGACCCAGATCACCGCCACCGCCCCCTCCGGCAGCGGCGTGGTGGGCGTGACGGTGACCACCCCCGGCGGCACCACCAGCCCCGTCAACTACTTCTACGTCCCGCAGCCGATCAAGACGACCCTCAGCAATACCTCGGGCCCGCTGGCCGGCGCGACCACCACCATCTCCGGCGCCAACCTGTCCACCGCCTCGTCGGTAAGCTTCGGCACCGTCGGCTCGGCCACCCCGACCGTGGTGAACGACAACACCATCACGGTCACGGCCCCGACCTCCGGCACCGCCCAGACGGTGCCGATCACCGTCACCACGAAGGGCGGCTCCACCAACGGGCTGTTCTTCTCGTACGTGGGCGCGCCCACCACGACCGGCATCGATCCGGCGAGCGGCCCCGAGGCCGGCGGCACCGCGAGCACCATCACCGGCACCGGGCTCAGCGACACCACGAGCGTGACCTACGGCACCGCCTCGGCCGCCTTCGTGGTCAACAGCGACAGCCAGCTCATCGCGTACGCCCCGCCCGGCACCGGGACGGTCACCGTCAACGTGACCACCCCCGGCGGCACCGACTCCACCCAGACCTTCACCTACGTGCCCCCGCCCACCTGATCGGCTCCCCGGGGCGGGAGGCGGCCCTGCCGCCTCCCGCCCCTCGCCGCGCGCTCCCCACCCTCATCCCGCCATTCCCTCAGGCACACCGCGACCCCGACCCGGATCCACGCCTCCGACCACGGAGACGAGAAAGGCGCAGCCGTGCCCACGCCACCCGCCCCCTCGTCCCGGCCACCCGCCGCCGACCCCGAGGCCGCCGCCCGGACCGATGCCCGCGCCGTCGCGGCCGCGCCCGTGGTGTCCTCGGTCAGCCCCAGCAGCGGACCGGCCGGCACGGCGGTCGTCATCACCGGCAGCGGACTCACCGGGGCCACCCAAGTCAGGTTCGGCACCGCCCTGTCCTCCTTCACCGTGGTCTCCGACACGCAGATCAACGCGACCGTGCCGACGGGCAGCGGCACCGTGCAGATCACCGTCACCACGCCGAACGGCACCAGCACCCAGAACGTCACCTTCACCTACGCCACGGCGACGGCCCCGACCCTCACCTCGCTCAACCCGGCCTCCGGACCGACGGGCGCCGGCAACACCGTCGTCCTCACCGGCACCGGATTCACCGGCGCCACCCAGGTGCTCTTCGGCACCACCCCGGCCCCCTCCTTCACCGTCAACTCCCCCACCCAGATCACCGCCACCGCCCCGGCCGGCAGCGGCAGCGTGCAGGTGAAGGTCACCACCCCCGGCGGCAGCAGCAACACGCTCACGTACACCTACGTCAGCGGCCCGGCCATCAGCTCGCTGTCCCCGTCCGCGGGGCCGCAGGCCGGCGGCAACACGGTCCTCATCACCGGGACCAACCTGGCCAACACCACCTCCGTACACTTCGGCACCACCTCGGTCGCCTTCACCGTGCTCTCCAGCACCCAGGTGTCCGCGGCCGCCCCGCCCGGGACCGGCTCGGTCAACGTCAACGTCACCACCCCCGGCGGCACCAGCAACAACCTGACCTACACCTACTCCGCCATCCCCACGGTCGGCACGGTCAGCCCCGGCCAGGGCCCGACCGCCGGCGGCAACACCGTGATGATCACCGGCACCGGCTTCAGCGGCGCCACCCAGGTGTTGTTCGGGACCACCCCGGCCCCCTCCTTCACCGTCAACTCCCCCACCCAGATCACCGCCACCGCCCCGGCCGGGGTGGCCGGGGCGGTGGCGGTGAACGTGGTCACCCCGGGCGGCACCAGCAGTCCGGGCGCGTTCTACTTCTATGTGGCACCGCCCGCGCTGACCTCCCTGTCCCCGCCCAGCGGACCGGCGAACGGGGGCAACACGGTGGTGATCAACGGCTTGAGCCTCACCCTCACCACCGCCGTGCACATCGGCGCCGCGTCGGTGCCCTTCACCGTCCTGAACGACAGCCAGGTCTCCTTCGCGGCACCGCCCGGCACCAGCACCGCCAACGTCAACGTCACCACCCCCGGCGGCACCAGCAACAACCTGACCTACGCCTATGTGGCGGCCCCGGCCCTCTCCGGTCTCAACCCGAACCTGGGCCCGGAGAGCGGCGGCACGGTCGTGACGGTCACCGGGACCAACCTGGCCACCACCACCTCCGTCCACTTCGGCGCCGTCTCGGCCGCGTACACGGTGCTCTCCGACACCCAGCTCACCGCGGTCGCCCCGCCCGGCACCGGCACCGCGAACGTCAACGTCACGGCCACCGGCGGCACCAGCAACAACCTGACCTTCACCTACGTGCCCCCGCCGGGATGAGGCCTCGCACCCGTCGGACCCCGACGGTGCCTCGCGCTAGCCGATGAACCGCACGTCCGGGTGGCGCGGCGAGGGCCCGTCCAGCAGCGGCCGGTGCAGCCCCCGCAGATGCCGGTCGAAGAAGGCGGTGAGGTAGGCCCGCCGGCTCGCCGTGAAGCGGGCCGGGTCCACGGTGCCGATCATCTGCTTCTGGAACCCCTCCGGCAGCGCGAGGTGCTCGGCGAGCGCGGGGAGAACGGTCTCGTAGTCGGTGAACGCGTTGTGCTCCGCCTCCCTCACCCACAGGTCGCGCTTCCAGCCCGTGGAGTTCTGCCACAGCGCCCGCCAGGACGGCGAGTGCTCGTGGGTGTGCGGCACCCGTTCCGACGTGGTCGTCAGCCACGCCCCCATCAGCAGGAACGGCCTGTCCAGCCCGCTGTGCGCGACCGGCAGCAACTGGTCGGGGTCGGACCAGTCGTAGCCGAGCGGCCCGTCCAGGTTGGCCCCGGCCCGGATCCGGCGGTCGAGCCGCATGGCCTCCGCCGTCGCCATGCCCCCGAGCGAGTGCCCGAACATGCCGACCCGCGCCATGTCCAGCGCCGCGCCCAGCCCGCTGGGCAGCCGCCGCCCCTCGGCGTCGGGGTTGCCGCCGCGCGCCAGCACCTCCAGCCGGTCCAGCACGAAGCGGACATCGGCCACCCGCACCTCCAGCGCCGCCTTGTTGCGCTCGGCCACCGGCTCGATCCTGCCGATCTCCGGCGACGGCTCGACGACCCGCCCGTCGGGGAACTCCACGGCGTGCGCCTCGTACGTGGGATCGACCGTCACCACGACATAGCCCTGCCCGGCCAGCTCCACCACCGCGCCGGTGTCCAGCGTGCGCTCGTTGTACATCCCGGGCGAGTACAGCACGACGGGCCTGCGCCCCAGGCCGCGCGCCACGGCCGCCCCCTCGCGGGCGTGGGTGGGGAACCCGCCCCAGTCGACGGCCCCGTGCTCCACCCTCAGGATCCGCTCGGCGCCCGCCCCGAACACCTCCGCGGCGCCCGGCCGCATGTAGGGCGCCTGCGCGGCGTCCGTGCCCCCGCCGGCGTCCGTGCCCGCGTCCTTCCGCGCGGGGTACCACACGCTCACCATGAGTTCCCGCGCCCCGGGCCCCCACCGCTCCTCGCGCCCCTGGTCCACCAGGTGCAGCTCGGTCATCCCCACCGGGTACGGGCCCGTGGGCGCCGGCAACTCGACCCGCAGGCCGCCCTCGGCCCGCCCCTTCCCCTTACGGCCCGCCTGGCCCTTCCCCCGGCCGTCCCCGGAGGACACCGCCCCGGAAGCGACGGTGGCGGAGGCGAGGGTCACGGCGGCGCCCGTGGCGGCCAGCCCGCCGAGCAGTTGACGCCGTGACAGCCGGGACACGGCGGAAGTCTTGAATCGCATGCCCAGACCCTCCCGCGCCACCGCGCCCCCGCCCCACTGTCGAACGCCAGGCGCGCGTCTTACTTTCGTCGGGTTCCCGGCCCACCCCTCGAACTCGTGGTCGAGCGTGCGAGGATGCCGACATGACCACACTTGGCCGTACGAGCGCGAGACCCGCCGACCCGGACCCGGTCGGACGGCCGGGATCCACGCTCCCCCGCCTGGCCGCCCTCGGCACGACGGCGGCCCTGCTCGGCCTCCTCGCCGCCTGCGGCACCAAGCCCGCCTCCGAGACCGCCGGGGCACCCGCCCCGCCCCCCGCCCCCTCCCGCCCCGTCCAAGCCGAGGAACTCCCCAAGGACCTTCCCAGCTACGGCGAGCTGCCGACCCCCACCCCCGCCACGCCGCCCCCCTGCCCAAGGTCCGGGGTGGTCGTCCAGGGGGAGGAGCCGGGCGCCGCGATGGGCCTGCGCGTCATGTCCCTGAAGCTGACCAACTGCGGCAAGCGCCCCTACACGGTGAAGGGCTACCCGACCGTCCGCGTCCTGGACGGGGACGGAAAGCCCCTGGACATCCGCGTGGCACACGGGTCCGCCGGCATCGCCACCCTCGACGACTTCGACGCGGCGCCCCGACAGGTGACCCTGCGCCCCGGCCAGACGGCGGTGGCGGGCCTGGCGTGGCGCAACACCGTGACCGACGCGACGAACCCGGCCGTCAACGGAGAGGCGCTGGACGTGGCCCCGGCCGAGGGGAGCCCCCGGCAGACCGTGACCGAACTGATCGACCTCGGCAACACCGGCAAGCTGGGCGTCAGCCCCTGGCGCGCCCTCGCCAAGCCCGCCGAGACCCCCGCGCCCCGCCCGAGCGCCCCGGCCACCCCACGGTGAGCCCCACGCGGAACGGGTAGCCAACGGCCGTCGGCTACCCTCCCCGCTCGGTCCGCCGCTCAGTCGCCGTCGAGCTCGATGTCGATGCCCATGTCCTCCAGGGCGTCCTCCAGCTCGTCCAGCACCTCGTGGACTACATCGTCCTGGTCATCGGCCACGGTGGTGGTCCGCCTTTCTCACAAGAAACACACGCGGGCCCCGCGGCTGCGAGGCCGCCCGCATCATATGCAAACCCCCTGGCCACCAACGACGTTGGCGCACCCCTCCGCGCCACCGGCCGACGCGGTCGGCACGGCCGGCGCGGCTGACACCATGGGCGCATGTCGAACATCTTCACCGACGCCATCCGGGTCTACGCCCGCCCCGACGACCGCATCACCGGTGTCGAGGCACAGTGGATCACCTGGATGCTGCTCGGCCGCCACGGCTCGTACCACGTCCCGGTGGTGACCCGGCGCGGGCCGGAGGGGGCTTACGTCGACATCCAGTACGGCTCGGGCAAGAGCCCGGACATCGTGAACTTCAGCCAGGACCACGCCCCGTACCTCTACGGCTCCCTCTGGGGCCGGCACTACAACGAGGGCGGTGACCAGGACATCATCTGGCAGGGAGACGTCAACGACGGCCCGCACCGGTACTGCCGCTACGGATTCGACGAGGTGCGCGTGGCGACCACCACCGGCGACCGCCCGCCCGTCGGCCCCGAAGCCCCCTGGCGGCGCCACCCGGACGGCTCCTGGCGGCTGTCCGTCGCCGGCAGCTACCGCACCGGCAACTGCCGCTACGCCGACGTCGGCCCCATGGCCACGCCGACCACTCCCCTGCCCGACCCGCCGCCGGCTGCCCTGCCCACGCCCACCACCCCGAACGACGAAGGCGAGGCCCTCGCCGCCCTCCACCCCCACTGGCTCGCCCCGTTCGCCGACGACCACCCCGACGCCACCTGGATCGAATACCGCTGGCGGGGCCGCGTCGTCCACCGCGCCCGCGAGGAGGACGACTGGGACGGCCCCACCTGGCAGCACCGCTGCGCCGACGACTGGGACAACTGCCTGGACCCCGACTTCCTGCGGGCCACCGGCGCGACCGGCCTGCTCGCCCCGGACGAGGTCTACGAACGCGACCGCGAGGACTGGGAGAAGCGCGGCTCGCGCTGACGGCGGCGGTCAGTGCTCGTGCGACGGCCGAGCGCTTCCGCGTGGCACGTCGCTCAGAGACAGACACTTCCGGTCCTGCCGGATCGGCTTCACCGCCTTGCTCAGGTCCACCAGGACCGCGTCGAGTTCGGCGACCCGGTCGGAGACGAAGACCTCCACCGCCGGGTCCCGGCCGTAGGTGATGACGACCTTCCGGCCGTCCCCGGACGCGGTCTCCCGCACCACCCAGTCCACCCCGTTGACATTCACACACGGGTCGGGCGTCGGAACGGGCGGCACCGCCCCGCAGCGCGACACCACCGCCCGGTCCCCCCACACGGCGACCCCGGCCGCCCCTCCCGGCGCCCGCTCCCGGCCGGCCAGGTCGTCGGGGTACCCCTTCTCGATCCGCGCGCACTCCGGTGCGTCGCCCCGGGGCGCCGCCGCCACGCCGTACGCGGGCGAGGTCACCACGCGGGCCACGTACACGCCGGCGACCACCAGCCCGGCAGCGGCCACCCCCACGGCGACGCGCGCCCTCCGAGAACGAGGGACCAACCTCACGAACCCGCTCCTCAGCCCCGCCGGCCGGCCCTCCACCGGCCCTTGCGGATCATCGTCCCACCGGCACTCCGGCGGGCCGACGCCAGGGCGCACCGTCCGCGTCAGATCCCGGGCAGGGTGTCCTGCTCGACGTCGTGCGCGGGCGGCTTCGGGGCGCCGCGCACCGCCAGCTTGGCCCGGCACTCGTCCCCCAGCCCCCACAGCCGCGCCTCCCGCCCCCGCAAGGGGCGCCCGCACATACGGCAGGTGACGCGGCGACGGGCGGGGAGCGGCTCCTCGCCGAGGCCGGGGAGCGCGGCGGGCGGCGCGGTGGGTGGCGTGGCGGACGGCGCGGTGGGGTCGTTGGTCGGGTCGTCGGTGGTCATGGCTCCGGTGTACCACCTCGGCCGGCGCCGACCACAGCCGGCGTGCGAACGCCCGCGAGGGACCGGTTTCGCTATGTGAAGATGCCCGAGAAGGCATGAGCGAAGGGTGGACCGTGGATCTGCTGCAGTTGCGCTACTTCCAGGTGGTCGCCCGCCACGAACACATCAGCCGCGCCGCGGAGGAGCTGCGCGTCGCCCAGCCTTCGCTCAGCCGCACCATCGCGCGCCTGGAGGCCGAGCTGGGCACCCCGCTCTTCGACCGCGAGGGCCGCCGTATCCGGCTGAACCAGTACGGAGCGATCTTCCTGCGCCATGCCGAGCGCGCCCTGAGCGAGCTGGACGACGGCCGCAGGGCCCTGCGCGACGCCCGCGACACCGGGCTGGGCCGGGTCAGCGTCGCCTCCGAGACCCTCCTGACGATCACCCATGCCCTCGGCAGTTTCCGTGCCGCCTACCCCCGCGCCGACGTTCGGCTCTACCAGTCGAACGCGGAGGACATGGCCCGCCAACTGCGGGCCGGAGAGGTGGACTTCTGTGTGGCCTCGCAGCCGCTGACCGGCAGCAACCTGGAGTCGATCCAGCTCGCCCGCGAGGAGGTGCTGCTCGCGGTCCCGCGCGGACACTGGCTCGACGGGCGGGAGAGCGTGACGATCCCCGAGATCGCCGACGAGCCGTTCGTCACCACACGCCCGGGCCACTGGCAGCGCGCGCTCCTGGACCGGCTGTTCGCGGCCGAGGGGCTCAGGCCACTGCTGTCGTGCGAAGGCGACGAACCGGCCTCCAGCCAGGACATGATCAGCGCGGGACTCGGCATCGGCCTCATCCCGGCGATGTCCCGCCAGACCGGTACGGACGCGATCGTCCCGGTCGCCTGGGTGCACCTGGACGCGCCCGGCTGCCACCGGGTGCTCACCCTGGTGTGGAACCGCGACACCTACCTGGCCGAAGCCGCCCTGAGGTTCAGGGAGTTCATCACCAGCAGGCCCTTCATGACCCACCGCCTGCCCCACCCGCGCGGCGGGCCTGACCACGACCCCGCATAGCGGCCCACCGGGTCTCGCCCCCACGCACGGGGACCCACGGAGCGCAAGAGGGACGCAGGGCCCGATCCGATATCCGTTCGACAACGAACCTGCGACCACCCCGCCCCGGCTCCCGCGCACGGCAGAAAATCAACAAAGTAGAAAATCATTCGACAACCGTTTCCCCCGACCATTGACACCCCTTACGCCCGGTGACTACCGTCACGCCAGGATTTCGAACGTGTGACGAAATATCGAACACGAACGGACTACCGACCCGGAACACGAACCATCGCGAAAGGGCAGACCGCCTTGCGCATCACCGGAATCAGCACGCATGTCGTCGGCACCCCATGGCGCAACCTGACCTACGTACAGGTGCACACCGACGAGGGCATCACCGGCGTCGGAGAGACCCGCATGCTCGGGCACACCGACGCGCTGCTCGGCTACCTCCGTGAGGCCGAGGCCAACCACATCGCCGGCTCGGACCCCTTCGCCGTGGAGGACCTGGTGCGGCGGATGAAGTACGGCGACTACGGCCGCGCGGGCGAGATCGTGATGTCGGGCATCGCCTGCGTCGAGATGGCCTGCTGGGACATCAAGGGCAAGGCGCTGGGCGTGCCCGTCTGGCAGCTCCTCGGCGGCAAGGTGACCGACAAGGTCAAGGCGTACGCCAACGGGTGGTATACGACCGAGCGGACGCCGGAGGCCTACCACAAGGCCGCCCAGGGGGTCATGGAGCGCGGCTACAAGGCGCTGAAGATCGACCCGTTCGGCACCGGCCACTTCGAGCTGGACCACAAGGAGACCCTGTACGCGGTCTCGCTCATCGAGGCCGTGCGGGACGCGATCGGCCCGGACGCCGAGCTGATGCTGGAGATGCACGGCCGCTTCTCCCCCGCCACCGCCGTCCGCCTGGCCAACGAGCTGGCCCCCTTCAAGCCGGCCTGGCTGGAGGAGCCGGTGCCGCCGGAGAACCTGAAGGCGCTGGAGAAGGTCGCGGCCAAGGTGGACATCCCGGTCGCCACCGGTGAGCGGATCCACGACCGCATCGAGTTCCGCGAGCTCTTCGAGAGCCAGGCCGTGGACATCATCCAGCCGGACGTCGGCCACATCGGCGGCATCTGGGAGACCCGCAAGCTGGCCGCCACCGCCGAGACCCACTACATGCTCGTCGCGCCGCACAACGTCGGCGGGTCCGTGCTCACCGCCGCCTCCCTCCAGGTCGGTTTCACCTCGCCCAACTTCAAGATCCTCGAGCACTTCAACGACTTCGCCGACGCGGAGATCAAGAAGGTGGTCAAGGGCGCCCCGCAGGTCGTGGACGGCTACTTCGAGCTTTCCGACGCCCCGGGCCTGGGCATCGAGCTGGACACCGACGCGGCCGCCGAGTTCCCGCAGCAGCAGGCCCGCTTCGACCTGTGGGCCGAGGGCTGGGAGAAGCGCGACCCCTCGGGGACCGGCCGCAAGTGACCACCGGCGGCGACGGAGCGGAGGTGAGCGGCATGGAAGAGGCCCTCGTACTCGACGGGCCGGGCAGCCACCGGCTGGCGGCCCGCGCCGTGGCCGACCCGGGCCCCGGGGAGGCGCGGGTGCGGGTGCACGCCTCCGGGATCTGCGGCAGCGACCGCGAGATCTACCAGGGCAACCGGCCCGAGGGGTACGTCCGCTACCCGGTGACCCCCGGCCACGAGTGGTCCGGCACGGTCGAGGCCGTCGGGGCCGGGGTGCCGGCCTCGCTGGCCGGCCGGAAGGTGGTCGGCGAGGGGTTCCGCAACTGCCAGGTGTGCGACGCCTGCCACGCCGGGGACACCACGCTGTGCGCCGCCGGCTACGAGGAGACCGGCTTCACCCAGCCGGGCGCCATGGCCGCCACGCTCACCCTGCCCGCCCGCCTGCTCCACCCGCTCGCCGACGACGCCGACCTCACCGCCGCCGCGCTGCTGGAGCCCGCCGCCTGCGTCGCGGCCGCCGCGCTCAAGGCGGACGCCCGGCCGGGGCAGCGGGTCGCGGTGGTCGGCACCGGCACCCTCGGCATGATCGCGGTGCAGTTCCTCGCCGCGGTCTCCCCGGCCGAGCTGCTGGTGGTCGGCGTCAGCCGGGACCGGGAACGGATGGCGCTGTCCTTCGGCGCGACCTCGTTCCACACCCGGGACGCCCTGCCCAAGGGCGCGGCCGGGACGTACGACGTCGTCATCGAGACCGCCGGCTCCGCTGCCGCGGCCCGGGAGTCCGCGGCGCTGCTGCGGCGCGGCGGGCGGCTGGTGCTCACCGGCATCCCGGCGCCGGGCGCGGACGGCCTGGACCCCACCGACCTGGTGGTGCGCCAGATCGAGGTGCGCACGGTCTTCGGGGCCCCGCCCGCCGCGTGGGCGCACGCGGTGCGGGTCTTCGACGCCGGGCTGCTGTCCCTGCTGCCGCTGGTCACCCACGAGCTGCCGCTCGCCGACTTCGGCGCCGCGATCGAGCTGGTCGGCGGCGCCGACCCGAAGGTCGGCAAGGTCCTGCTGCGCCCGGGGGGCACCTCCTAGCCGCGCGCCGGTACGGGTCGCCCTGACGCGATCCGTACCGGCGTGCACCCAATCTTCCGAATGTCGTCCGGGATTCCGGACACCGAACACCTCGAACGACCCCGAAACGTTCTCAGCCGGTGCTGCTCAGCACCACCCACCACTCCACAGGGAGCACCGTGACCGCCGCCTCAGCCACCACCCCCGGCCCCCGCCGCCCCGCCGCCTCGGCCCTCGCGCAGCTCGGCCACGCCGGGCCCGAGGCCGACCCCGCCGACGCCTCCCCGCACTCCTTCCCGGACGGCGGCACCTGGCGCACCGAGATCCCCTCCGTGGAAGGGCCCGAGGCGCTGGCCACCGTCTTCAAGGAGGCGAGCCGCCTGGAGGTGCCGATCCACCGGATCAGCCAGGGCAGCGGCGTGTGGATGCTCACCGACGCGGAGATCACCGAGATGGTGGAGTCCTGCGCTGAGCGCAACGCCGAGCTGTGCCTGTTCACCGGCCCGCGCGGCACCTGGGACATCGGCGCCGCCACCCGCACCGACTCCGGCGGCGGTGGCCTGCGCGCCCGCGGCCACGACGCGGTCGCCGGCTGTGTCGAGGACGCGCTGCGCGCCACCGCGCTGGGCGTGAAATGCCTGCTGGTCGCGGACGAGGGCGTGCTGTGGCTGCTGCACCAGCTGCGCGAGCGCGGCGACCTGCCGGCCGACACCACCTTCAAGCTGTCCGCCCTGGTCGGCCCGGTCAACCCGGCCTCGTTCGCGGTGTACGAGCAGCTCGGCGCCGACTCCATCAACATCCCCTCGGACCTGACGCTGGAGCACCTCACCGAGATCCGCCGGGTCTCCCGCGCCCCGATGGACTTCTACGTGGAGGCCCCCGACGACCTGGGCGGCTTCGTCCGCGTCTACGACGCGGCCGAGCTGATCCGGCGCGGCGCCCCCATCTACCTCAAGTTCGGGCTAAGCAAGTCCCCCGGCATCTACCCGTACGGCGCTCAGCTGCGCGACCTGGCCCTGAACAGCGCCCGTGAGCGGGTGCGCCGCGGACGGCTCGTGCTCGACATGCTCGCCCGGCTGGGCGCGGACGGCGGGATGTCCCCGCTGGGCTCTCGGCTGCCCGGCCCGCTGCGGCGCTTCGCCGTGAGCCAGGCACAGCCCGCTCCCCAAGAATCCTGAGCCACGGACGCACTAGGGAAGGACGACCCGATGATCATGCGTAAGGCCAGAGCGGTACGAGCGTTGGCGGCCCTCGCCGCCCTGCTCACGCTCTCGCTCACCGCCACCGCCTGCGGCCAGGAGGCGGTCGGCGGCAGCCGCTACAAAGGCGGCAACAGCAACACGATCGGCATCGCGATGCCGGTCAAGACCTCCGAGCGGTGGATCGCCGACGGCAAGAACATGGTCAAGCAGTTCCAGGCGGCGGGCTACAAGACGGACCTCCAGTACGGCGAGGACGACGTCCGCACCCAGGTGGCGCAGCTCGAGAACATGATCACCAAGCAGTACAAGCTGCTGGTGATCGCGCCCATCGACGGAACCGCCTTGACCGATGTGCTCCAGAGCGCCCATGACGCCAACATCCCGGTGATCTCCTACGACCGGCTGATCCTGGGTTCGAAGTACGTCGACTACTACGCGACCTTCGACAACTTCAAGGTCGGCGTGCTCCAGGCCTCGTACCTCGTCAAAAAGCTCGGACTGACCGAGGGCAAGAAGGGCCCGTTCAACATCGAGCTGTTCGCCGGTTCGTCGGACGACAACAACACCCGGTACTTCTTCAACGGCGCGATGAGCGTGCTCAAGCCGTACCTCGCCGACGGGCGGCTCGTCGTCCGCAGCGGCCAGACGAAGCTCAACCAGCTGTACACGGAGAAGTGGAGCGGTAAGGCCGCCCAGGACCGCATGGAGAACCTGCTCAACAAGGCGTACAGCAACGCTGACGTCAACGCCGTGCTCTCGCCGTACGACGGCATGTCCATGGGCATCCTGTCCGCGCTGCAGGGCGTCGGCTACGGCACGAAGTCCAAGCCCTACCCGTTCGTGTCCGGCCAGGACGCCGAGCTGCCCTCCATCAAGTCCATCATCCGCGGCGAGCAGACCCAGACCGTCTACAAGGACACCCGTAAGCTCGCCAAGGCCACCGTCCAGATGGCCACCGCGAAGCTGGACGGCGGCAAGCCCCAGGTCAACGACACCACGTCGTACAACAACGGCAAGAAGGTCGTGCCGGCCTATCTGCTCAACCCGGTCAGCATCGACAAGTCCAACACCCAGCTCCTCGTGAAAGAGGGCTACTACACCGCCGGCCAGCTGAAGTAGGGATGGAGGCCGGGAACATGAACCACATTCTCGAAATGCGCTCCATCACCAAGACCTTCCCCGGGGTCAAGGCGCTGTCCGACGTCAACCTCCGCATCCGCGAGGGCGAGATCCACGCCATCTGCGGGGAGAACGGCGCCGGGAAGTCGACCCTGATGAAGGTGCTCAGCGGGGTCTACGCGCATGGCACCTACGACGGGGAGATCCACTTCCAGGGGGAGGTGTGCGCGTTCAAGGACATCAAGGCCAGCGAGCAGCGCGGCATCGTCATCATCCACCAGGAACTGGCCCTGATCCCGTACCTGTCCATCGCCGAGAACATCTTCCTGGGCAACGAACACGCCAAGGGCGGCCTGATCAGCTGGAACGAGACCCTCAAGCACGCCAAGACGCTGCTCAAGCGGGTGGGGCTGACGGAGTCACCGCAGACGCGGGTCGCCGACATCGGGGTCGGCAAGCAGCAACTCGTGGAGATCGCCAAGGCGCTCTCCAAGGAGGTGAAGCTGCTCATCCTGGACGAGCCCACCGCGGCGCTCAACGACGAGGACAGCGGCAAACTCCTCGATCTGCTGCTGGAGTTCAAGGCCCAGGGCATCTCCTGCATCATCATCTCGCACAAGCTGAACGAGATCCGCAGGGTCGCCGACTCCGTCACCATCCTGCGCGACGGCCAGACCATCGAGACCATGGTCGTCCGCGAGACGCCGGAGTCACAGCCGCAGGTCTCCGAGGACCGCATCATCCGCGGGATGGTCGGCCGGGACCTCGACCACCGCTTCCCCGAGCGCACCCGGTACGAGGGCGACGACGCCTCCGAGGTGGCCATGGCCATCGAGGACTGGACCGTACGCCACCCCATCGACCAGCAGCGCAACGTCGTGGACGGGGTGTCGCTGAACGTGCGGCGCGGCGAGATCGTGGGCATCGCGGGCCTCATGGGCGCGGGCCGCACGGAGCTGGCGATGAGCGTCTTCGGGCGCGCCTACGGCCGGTACGTGGGCGGCCGCGTCTACCGCGACGGCAAGGAGGTCCGTACCCGCACCGTCCCCGAGGCGATCGAGCACGGCATCGCCTATGTCACCGAGGACCGCAAGCACTACGGGCTCAACCTCGAGGACACCATCGCCCGCAACATCACCCTCTCCTCGCTGGCCAAGGTGGCGCGCCGCGGCGTGGTCAACGAGCACGAGGAGTCGCGGGTGGCCGAGCGGTTCCGCAAGACGATGAACATCAAGGCCCCCACGGTCTTCGAGCACGTGGGCAAGCTCAGCGGCGGCAACCAGCAGAAGGTCGTCCTGAGCAAGTGGATCCACGTGGGCCCCGAGGTGCTGATCCTCGACGAGCCCACCCGTGGCATCGACGTCGGGGCCAAGTACGAGATCTACACGGTCATCAACGACCTGGCGGCCCAGGGCAAGGCCGTCGTCTTCATCTCCTCGGAGCTGGGCGAGTTGCTGGGGATGTGCGACCGGATCTACACGATGGCGGCTGGGCGGCTGACCGGGGAGGTCCCGCGTGCCGAGGCGACTCAGGAGGTACTGATGCGCCACATGACCAGGGACAGAGGAGACGAACGATGAGCACGGCGACCCAGGACGTCAAGAGCCCGGCCCCACCACCGGAGGGCGGTTCCCCGAACATCGGGGCGCTGCTGGTGCAGAGCCTGCGGGGCAATGTGCGCCAGTACGGGATGCTGGTGGCGCTCGCGCTGATCATCGTCATCTTCCAGATATGGTCCGACGACATCCTGCTGCGGCCGCTCAACGTCACCAACCTGGTTCAGCAGAACGGCTACATCCTGATTCTCGCGATCGGCATGATGATCGTGATCATCGCGGGTCATATCGATCTGTCGGTCGGATCGCTGGTCGCGTTCATCGGCGCCTTCGCGGGCGTGCTGATGGTCAACCACGATGTGCCCTGGCCACTCGCGGTCGTCCTCTGTCTGCTGGTCGGCGCGGTGGCCGGGGCGTGGCAGGGCTTCTGGATCGCCTACGTCGGGATCCCGTCCTTCATCGTCACCCTGGCCGGGATGCTGGTCTTCCGCGGCGGCACCCAGATCCTGCTGGACGGGCAGTCCCTGTCGCCCTTCCCGGAGGGCTTCCGGAAGATGAGCATCGGCTTCATCCCGGAGATGGGCCCGTACACGCAGTACCACAACCCCACCATGGTCATCGGCCTCGCGGTGTGCGCGGCGGCCGTCTGGCAGGAGTGGCGGAGCCGGCAGCAGCGTGCGGCGTACGAGCTGGACGTGATGCCGCTCAGCCTGTTCTACGCCAAGTGCGCCGCGATCGTGGCCGCGGTGATGGCCTTCGCCATGACCCTCGCGAGCTGGCACGGCGCGCCCGTGGGCCTGCTGATCCTGTGCGGCCTGCTGGCGATCTTCGCCTTCGTGATGCGCAACACCGTGGTCGGACGGCATGTGTACGCCCTGGGCGGCAACCAGCCCGCGGCCAAGCTGTCGGGTGTCCGGGACAAGCGCGTCACCTTCATGGTGTTCGTCAACATGGGCCTGCTGGCGGCGCTCGCCGGCCTCGTCTTCACCGCCCGACTGGGCTCCGCCACCCCCAGCGCGGGCCTCAACTTCGAGCTGGAGGCCATCGCCGCCGCGTTCATCGGCGGCGCCTCGGCCAGCGGCGGCGTCGGCACCGTGCTCGGCGCGATCATCGGTGGTCTGGTGCTCGGCGTGCTCAACAACGGCATGTCGCTGGTGGGCATCGGCACCGAGTACCAGCAGGTGATCAAGGGCCTGGTGCTGCTGGCGGCGGTGGGCTTCGACATCTGGAACAAGCGCAGGGTCGGTTCGTAAGTCCGTCTCCCACCACCCCCGATGGAACCGATGGAGCCGCACATGACCACGAGCAGACGCACACTGATGACGGCGGCAGCGGCCGCCGGGCTGGCGGCCACGGCCGTCGCCACCGGCACGGGCACGGCTTACGCGAAGGACGGCGGACGCGCGGTGAAGGAACACTTCGGCACGCTGGCGGACGGCACCCGGGTCGACCGCTGGACGATTCGGAACGGCCGCACCCGGCTGTCCGTCCTCAGCTACGGCGGCATCGTCCAGTCCCTGGAGATCCCCGACCGCCACGGCCGCCTCGCCAACGTCTCCCTGGGCTTCGCCGACCTCGACTCGTACGTCGCCGGCAGCCCGTACTTCGGCGCCCTGATCGGCCGCTACGGCAACCGCATCGCGAACGGCAGGTTCACCCTCGACGGCCACACCTACCAGCTCCCCGTCAACGACGGCCCCAACAGCCTCCACGGCGGCGACAAGGGCTTCGACAAGCGGGTGTGGTCCGTCGAGCCGTTCGAGCGCGCCGGCAACGTCGGCCTGACCCTGCGCCGGGTCAGCCCCGACGGCGAGATGGGCTACCCCGGCGAGCTCACCGTGCGCGTCGACTACACCCTCACGCCGACGGGTGACTTCCGCATCGACTACGAGGCCACCACCGACAAGGCCACCGTCGTCAACCTCACCAACCACACCTACTACAACCTGGGAGGGGAGGGCACCGGCTCCGTCTACGACCACCGGCTGGAGATCGCCGCCTCCCGCTACACCCCCGTCAACAAGACCCTCATCCCGACCGGCGAACTGCCCAAGGTGGCCGGCACCCCCTTCGACTTCCGTCGGCCGAAGGCCATCGGCCGGGACATCCGCGAGGCACACCAGCAGGTGCTCTACGGGCAGGGGTTCGACCACAACTTCGTCCTCGACAAGGGCATCACGAGCCGTCCCGAGCACATCGCGACGGTCAGCGAGCCGGAGTCCGGACGGGTGATGCGGATCGCCACGACCGAGCCGGGTGTGCAGTTCTACTCCGGCAACTTCCTGGTCGGCACCCTGGCGGGCACCTCGGGGAAGGTCTACCGCCAGGGCGACGGCTTCTGCCTGGAGACCCAGCACTTCCCCGACTCCCCGAACCAGCCGGACTTCCCGTCCACGGTGCTGCGGCCGGGGCAGACCTACCGGTCGACGACAGTGCACTCGTTCTCGACGCGCTGAGTTCGGCCTTCATCTCCCTCCTGCCCCGCGCGACGGCTTCGCAGCGCGGGGCAGGAGGGAGTTCGCGCGTTGCTTCGTGGTCAGGCGGCGGAGAACTCCCCGCCCTTCACGGCGGCGACGAACGACGACCAGGCGGACGACTCGAAGACGAGCGCCGGGCCGTGCGGCTCCTTGCTGTCACGGACGGGGACTATGCCGCGCGAGGCGACGAGATTGGCGGCGACCTCGACGCAGTCGCCGCCGTTGTTGCTGTAGGAAGACTTGAACCAGCGGGGGGAATCGGTCGTCACGAGATGCCCTTTCGTACCTGCTCGATCATGGCCACAGACTCCGCCTGCGAGCAGGCTTCAGCCTGTAGTTGATGGTAGGCCGTCAGCATGGGCGCCACGGACGTACTTTCTCGGTCCAGGTTTCCTTGAGCCTGCGACTCGGCGTAACACATCACGGACCGGTCCGGCAGCGTCAACAGGTTGACGGGCAGATCGAACGTCCGGCGCTCCCCTATCTCGTACGGCGCCACCTGGAGCAGCGTGTTCGGCAAAGTGGCGAACTCGACCAGATGGGCCAACTGGGCGTCCATGACCTCGGCCCCGCCGACGGGCCGACGGATACAGCTCTCGTCCATGGTGACGAACAGCATGGGTGGCCGGGGACGCACCAGCGCCGCCTGTCGCTCCGCCAGGAACGAGACACGTTCATCCGCCTGCTCGGGTGTGATGGCGCCCCGCCGCACGGCGCTGTCGGCCAACACTCGTGCGTACTCCGGCGTCTGCAACAAGCCGGGGATGATCCCAATGTTGTAGAGGCGGATCTCCACTGCCTGGGCCTCGTACCCGACGTACTCCGGGAAGCCCTCCAGCAGACTGCCGTTCCGAAGCTCCCCCCACGCGCGTTCAAACGAGTCCGAGGTCCCGGTGAGCCCGAGGGCCGTGTCCGCGCACCGCGAGAACCGGCGCGTTGGCGGTTTGCAGCCTGTTTCGACCGCCGAAACATGCCTCCCCGAGTAGCCCATCCGCTCACCCAACTGGTCCTGAGTCCAGTCGCGTGCTTCCCGCTTGCTGCGTAAACGCGCACCGTAGGCCGCTTGGGGGGAGGCGTCCGGGTTCAACTCCTTCAGGTTTACCAATGTGTCCTCCGTGCCTGGAACGTTGAAGACACCCCGCCTGTAGACCACGCTGGGCGCTCCCAGTAGTGGAAACACTACGGAGAGGAGTGATCGATGGCAGGCGAAACCACAAATCCGCCAGGACAGGCCGACGAACAACAGGGGCCGCAGGGCAACGACGAACGGCCGACCCTGGAGGAACTGCGGCAGCAGTCGGTGGCCCTGGGCGAACAGATCGCTCAGCATCTGGCGCGGGGAGCGAAGTGAAGCGCGCGGACTGGACCACCATCCTGCCCCGTCTCGCGGTCGGCATGGTGGTCTACGACCGGCACTACGACATGCCTGCGACCATCGCCGACTTCGACGGCCCCATGGTCTGCCTCACCCGCCCCACCGGGCTCGAATGGCGAACGCACTGTGCGTCGGTGCGCCCCGCTACGCAGTACGAGCGGCGGCAGCTACGCGCCATCGCCAAGCTTCACGCCCAGCGCCAACGAGGCATGGCCGGGACCGGCCAAGATCGCCATTTGTGGTGAGTATGAGACGACGACACGCCGTGGCGTCGGCGTGTCGTCGTCTCATACTCACCACAAAGTCATGACGCAGAGCCCTTCGCCGGAGTGAGCCCCCATGGCAGACGGCCCCTGGCACGCCGAATGGACGTTCATCAGCACATCCGGCGTCACCACAGGAAAAGCCGACCGCACACGGTATTTCGAGATCCGCACCGCCATCTTCAATGCGGCCTCCGCATCGCTACGGGACCTGGCCCTCGAGGAAACCGCCGAGCGGGACGAGCCCTGGAAACTCCTCGTCGCAGTCCTGTACTCCGAGGCGATGCTGTCGGCTGATGAAGTCGGCGAATGGCGGTACGCGAGTCCGGATGGCTGGGCGAACGTGACGGTTCGCTTCGCCCCGTAGCCGCTACGACTGCGCCCCGGAATAAGGCGCCGCGGGGTGGCCCGGCTGCGTGCGGTCGTCGTCCCCGGTTCCGTCGTCGTCGTCCTGGCGCGCCTGCTCCCCCATCAGGTCCCGCACGAACAGCGTGGCGCCCGCCACCGCCCCCGGCATCAGGAACACCGCCACCAGCGGCAGCAGGAAGGCCAGCGCCAGCGGGACGCCGAAGCCGAGGGTGAACATCCGGCGGCCCTTCAGCAGCCGGCGCCTCTCCTTGAGGAGCACCCCGCGCCGCAGCAGCGCGATCGACGTGAGCTCCTCGGCCAGGAAGAAGCCCGTGACGCAGAAGGCGAGCACCGGGATCACCGTCTGGCCGACCACCGGCACGAAGCCGAGGGCGAAGAACAGCGCGCCCCAGATCGCCGCCCGTATCACCAGCGCGATGGCCTCCCGCAGGCCGATCCACAGCTCGCGCCACAGCGGCAGGCCGGACTCGGGGGCGGTGCCGCCCTCGGTGATGTCGACCTGCTCGGAGAGGGATTCGTAGAAGGGCTGGCCGACCAGCAGCGTGACCGCGGTGAAGGTGAGGATGGCGAGGAAGAGGCACACACCGACGAAGAGGACGGCGAGCGCGCCCCGGAAGACGTCGAGCCACGGCGAGGGCCAGCCGTCGGCGAAGGGGGTGGCCCACCCGATGAGGTCGTCGGTCCAGAAGAACAGCGCGACCAGTGCCGCCGCGTACCCGACGAGGGTGATGAGCGCGGGAATCATCCCGAACCCCCACCACCGTCCGTGCCGGGCGACCCAGCGCTGCCCCTTCACCAGATAGCCGAACCCGGCCGCAAGATCACGCATGGGGCCGTAGCTTAGTGGGCCGGGTTGTACCCCTGTTGAAGAGCGTACGGCGCGCGGGGAGCACCGCCCCACCGGAGTCGGCTCCGGTGGGGCGGTGCGGTCGGGTTTCGTAGAAGTGCCCGGTGCCGAACCGCAGGCTCGGGATCCGCGAGTAGACGTTGCTGAACCAGTTGTGGTGGTACGTCACCTTCAGATGGCCGGTGTCCTCACTGGCGTTGTTGTCGCCGTGTCCGACCAGGCTGGCCTTGTCGCCGTCCGCCGGCTACCGGGGCAACCTCACGGTCGGCGTGAACCGGAACGCCTGACCGGCCCCTCCAGCGGGTACGGCAGCGCGGTGACCGCGTGTGCCTGGCCCCGGCGGGGTCAGGCACACGCGTCTTACGATTCGCTCTCGTCTTCGGGAGCCGCGAAGGACGCGGTGTCGAGCTCACAGTCGAACGGAGCGGGAATGTGCACCTTCTCACCGAACGGAACGGTGAGGTGGGAGACATAGCCCCTCGAGGACGGTGTCCAGAAGACGGTCGTCGTCTCGTTCTGCATGTCGAGCAGCAGGTACACGGGCACGCCGCTCTTGCCGTAGACCTCTGCCTTGTCGCTCAGGTCGTTGGCGCGGGTCGCGATGGACGTGAGCTCGGCGACGAGCGAGAGAGCTTCCCCTTCGATGTAGCGGGACCTCGTCCGAAAGGCCGAGGCATCGGCTACGTAGACGTCCGGCCCATAGGCACGCTCCGATGCGGGAAACGTGAAGAGGTACGGAGTGCTCGCGGCCTTGTGCCCTTCCGGTGCGAAGGGCTGCAGGTGCTCGCAGATCGCCCAGATGATCGGCGCGTAGTACCCCTGAGACCACGGCGACACGACGATGCTCCCCCTGATGATTTCCGCCCGGTAGCCATCGGGCACGTGCAACTCGGGCAGCAGCCGACACAGCTCCTCGAAGGACCCTGCCTTCGATGCCTCTCCTCCGCTCGATGCCTTCATCGTCTCCGTGGGGCGATCGATCATGATGGTCACCGCATGCCTCCTGCCGAGGGCTGATCCTGCCACTCAGCGTAGTTGTCCGGACTGACATTCCCCCACCGAATCACCCGTTCCGGTGAAGGGCCCACTCCGGCTCCGCCATCGTCTGCGCCCCGGCCCGCTCACCCCAGCCGGATGACGTTCCAGGACATCGGCTCCAGCGTGGCCCGCAGCAGCCCGCCGTCCAGCTCCGTGCCGGTCGCGGCGTGCGGGGCGACGCGCTCGGGCTCGGCCAGGGTGTTGCGGGCCTCGGGGTCGGCGTCGGCGAGGACGCTGTGCTCGACGACGCGGGCCACGGACAGGCCGCGCAGGTCCACCTCCAGGGGCAGCGGGGCCGTCTGGGCGCGGTTGACGGCGAAGATGGTGACCTCGCCGGTCTCCTCGTCCGCGACGGCGGTGGCGTGCAGCAGCGGCACCTCGCCGTACTTGGCCGTCTCATACGTCGGGCTGTCCACGTTGACCTGGAGGACCCGTCCGCGCCCGTGCCGCGAGGCCTGCGCGAAGGGGAAGAAGGTGGTCTGCTTCCAGGCCGGGCCGCCCGGCTCGGTCATGATCGGCGCGATGACGTTGACGAGTTGGGCGAGGCAGGCGACGGTGACCCGGTCGGCGTGGCGCAGCAGCGCGATGAGCAGCGAGCCGAAGACGACGGCGTCGGTGACGGAGTAGTTGTCCTCCAGGAGCCGGGGGGCCTCCTCCCAGTTGGGCGGCTCGGCGTCCTGGAAGCGGGTCAGGTACCAGACGTTCCACTCGTCGAAGGAGAGGTTGATCTTCTTCTTGGACTTCAGCCGGGCGCCCACGTGGTCGCAGGTGGCGACCACGTTCTCGATGAAGGACTCCATGTCGACGGCCGAGGCGAGGAAGGAGTCGCGGTCGCCGTCGAGTTCTTCGTAGTAGGCGTGCAGGGAGATGTAGTCGACCAGGTCGTAGGTCTCCCGCAGGACGGTGGCCTCCCACTCCGCGAAGGTCGGCATGGCCTGCGAGGAGCTGCCGCAGGCCACCAGCTCCACGTCCGGGTCGATCTGCCGCATCGCGCGGGCGGTCTCGGCGGCCAGCCGCCCGTACTCCTCGGCCGTCTTGTGGCCGGTCTGCCAGGGCCCGTCCATCTCGTTGCCCAGGCACCACAGCCGGATGCCGTACGGGTCCTTGTCGCCGTGTGCCACGCGCAGGTCGGACAGGGCGGTGTCGGAGGGGTGGTTGGCGTACTCCTGGAGTTCCAGCGCCTCGGCCACCCCGCGCGTGCCGAGGTTGAGCGCCATCATCGGCTCTCCGCCGACCTTGCGGAGGAAGTCGATGTACTCGGCGAGCCCGAACCGGTTGGTCTCGGTCGACCGCCAGGCCAGGTCCAGGCGGCGCGGGCGCTCCTCGACGGGCCCGACGCCGTCCTCCCACTTGTAGCCGGAGACGAAGTTGCCGCCCGGGTAGCGGATGACGGTGACGCCGAGCTCGCGGATCAGCTCCAGGACGTCGGTGCGCAGGCCGGCCTCGTCGGCGCTGGGATGACCGGGTTCGTAAACGCCGGTGTAGACGCAGCGGCCGAGGTGCTCGACGAACGACCCGAACACGCGGGGGTCGACGTCCCCCACGGCGAAGGCAGGGTCGATGGCGAAGCGGGCCGGACGGGCGGGAGCGGGGGTGTCGGCGGGGGTGGTGCTGGGGGGCGTCGGCTGCATGGCGGCGTCTCTCTCCTGCGCTGGCGCGCGTCACAGTGTCCGAAATCTCGGATGTCGATCGCGACTTCGAACGAGACCGTAAGATCTAGCCTCCCGCGCGTCAACGCCTCGCGCACCGCGACCCCGGCGGGTCCGCCGAGGCGGACCGGTCCCTACGTGATCTGTTCGGCGGCCCACTCGGCCCATTCGCGGCGCATCGCGTTGAACCGCAGGCCGTACTCCAGGGCGATCCGGCCGTAGACCGAGAGGTCGTCGTCGCCCCAGTCGATGGACTCCGCCAGCCGGCTCAGGTCCTCGTGGCCCTGCTCGGACATCTCGGCCAGCCCGGTCAGGTAGGCGCGCGCCTGCTCGGGTTTCAGCACCCCAAGGAAGAACACCCGCAGCAGGATGTCGCTGCGGGTGTTCCGCTGCGGCTTGGTCTCCGTCAGCCAGTGGCGCAACTCGGCCAGCCCGGCGTCGGCGATGGCGTACTCCTTGCGGCCGCGCGGGCCCTCGGCGGCCACCGTGATCAGGCCGCCGCCCGCGAGTTTGGTCAGCTCCGTGTAGATCTGGCTCTGGGTCGCCGGCCAGACGGTGGCCAGCGAGGTCTCGAACCGCTTGAGCAGGTCGTATCCGCTGGCGGGGCGCTCCGCGAGCAGGCCGAGCAGCGCGTGTCGAAGGCTCATGCGCTCCAGCTTACCTTCCACAATTGACATGTCGCGGCTCGACCTTCTACTTTTGACATGTCAGAAGCGACACCTTGCTTCAGAACCTCAGAAGCTCAGAACGGGGAGACCAATGACCTACCTGCGCACGTTCCTGCCGTGGATCGTCTTCGCCGCGCTGCCCTCCGGGAGCTGGCAGTGGGGCGCGTCGGCCGCGCTGGTGGTCGCGGTGGCGCTGATCGCCGGACAGGTACGGGCCGGAGTCGGGCTCGACGCGCTGATCATCGAGCTGGGCTCGGCGGTCTTCTTCGCCGTCCTGGCCGTCGTCGCCTTCGCCGATCACGACTCGGGGGTGCATGACTACTCGGCGGCGCTCTCCTCGGGCACCCTCGCGGTCATCGCCGGGGTCTCGCTGGCCATCGGCAAGCCGTTCACGCTGGGCATCGCCAAGCGCACCACCCCGCGCGAGGTCTGGGGCCTGAGGCCGTTCGTCCGCACCAACGTCGTCATCACCGCCGCATGGACCGCGGCCTTCGCCCTGACCGCCCTCGCACTCGCCTTCGAGGCGCAGTCCGGACACGGCCACTCGACCCCCGCCACGCTCGTGCAGGTCGCCGGCTTCGCCGTCCCGATGGTCTTCACCGTCCGCTACGTCGCCCATGTCCAGGCCCGCGCCGGGCAGTCGGCCCGATGACCCCGCGGCACCTCGCCGGGAACTACGCCCCGGTCTCCGAGGAACTCACCGCCCACGACCTGCCGGTGACCGGCACGATCCCGCCCGAGCTGACCGGCTGGTACCTGCGCAACGGGCCCAACCCGGCCGACGCCGCCTCCGGACATTGGTTCTTCGGCGACGGAATGATCCACGGGCTGCGGCTCGAGGCCGGGCGGGCCGTCTCCTACCGCAACCGCTGGGTGCGCACCCGCAGCCTCACCGACGGGGCGCGGATCCACGACGAGCGGGGCCACCGCGACCTGGCCGCCGGCCCGGCCAACACCCACGTCGTCCGGCACGCCGGCCGCACGCTGGCCCTGGCCGAGACGACCCTGCCCTACGAGCTGACCCCCGACCTGGACACCAAGGGCCCCTACGACTTCGGCGGCAGGCTGCACACCGCCATGACCGCCCACCCCAAGACCTGCCCGGCCACCGGCGAGCTGCACTTCTTCGGCTACGGGATGCTCGAACCCACCCACCTCACCTACCACCGGGCCGACGCCTCCGGCGAACTGGTCGTCAGCAGGGCCGTCGAGGTGCCAGGACCGACCATGCTGCACGACTTCTGCCTGACCGCCGGACACGTCGTCTTCATGGACCTGCCCGTCGTCTTCGACCCCGACCTCGCCCTGGCGGGCCGCACCATGCCCTACCGCTGGGACGACGGATACGGCGCCCGGCTGGGCGTGCTGCGCCGCGACGACCCGCAAGGCGAGGTGCGGTGGTTCGCCATCGACCCGTGTTACGTCTTCCACTCCCTCAACGCCTACGACGCGCCGGACGGCACCCTCGTGATGCATGTGATGCGCTACCCGGAGATCTGGCGGCGGACCGACCACGGCGTCACCCCGCCCCGGGACGCGGTCCTGTGGAAGTGGACGATCGACCCGGCGGCCGGGACGGTCCGCGAGGAGCAGTGCGACGACCGGCCGGGCGAGTTCCCCCGGATCGACGACCGGCTGACCGGGCTCGCCTCCGCCCACGGGCATCTGACCTGCGAGCGCTCACTGGTCCGTTACGACCTGGCCACCGGGGCCACGACCGCCTACGACTTCGGTCCCGGCCGCACCCCCGGCGAGGCCGCCTTCGCCCCCGCCGACGAGGTGGCCGGCGGCCCCGGCTGGCTCATGACGTACGTCCACGACGCCGCCACCGACCGCAGCGACCTGGTCGTCCTGGACGCGGACGACCTCGCCGCCGGGCCCGTCGCCACGGTCCATCTGCCGGCCCGGGTGCCGTTCGGCTTCCACGGCAACTGGATCGACGACCGCCACCGGCCCCGGACTCCGTGATTCACTGACCCCGGCCGAAGAGCACTGAAAGGGAGCCACCGTGACCACCGAACGCCCCCGCATAGCCATGATCGCGGACGAGCGCGAGACGCTGCGCGGCTTCCTCGAGTTCCACCGGGCGACGCTCGCGATGAAGTGCGACGGGCTCTCTGACGAAGACCTGCGGCGGCAGTCGATGCCGCCCTCGACGCTCTCGCTGCTGGGGCTGGTCCGGCACATGGCCGAGGTGGAGCGCAACTGGTTCCGCCGGGTGATGGGCGGCGAGGACATCCCGCTGGTGTGGTCGGACTCGTTCGACTTCCAGGCGGCCTACGACGCGCGGGAGGCCACGCGGGCGGAGGCGTTCGCGGCCTGGGAGGCGGAGATGGCACACGCGCGGCGGATCGAGGCGGAGGCGGAGTCGCTCGATGTGACGGCGCACGCCGCGCGATGGGGCACGGACGTGTCGCTGCGCACGGTGATGCAGCACGTGATCCTCGAATACGGGCGGCACAACGGCCACGCCGACCTGCTCCGCGAGGGCATCGACGGGACCGTCGGGACCTGACGCGGCGGGGCTCCTCCGGACGAGGAGCCCCGTCCCCGGGTCCTTCGGGTCCTTCAGCCGCGTTCCAGGCCCGCTTCGCGCGGCACCAGCCGGAGTTCGACCTCGCGCTCCTGGTCGCCCGGGACCTTGCCCCGGTCCTCGATCACGAAGGCGCGCGCCAGGACCTCGCGGATCTGCTCGACCTGGCACGGGCAGCCCTGCAGGTCGGCCGTGACGGGTGCGGTCAGGGCGGTGGGCTCGGGCTCCGTACGGGTCGGGGTCACCTCGAAGGTCGAGGTCCACACCACCGGGTGTTCCTCGAGCGGGTGCTGCGGCAGGCCGGCGTACGCGTCGTCGGAGCGGTAGCACCCGTGCAGCACAGTGAAGACCGTGTCGGCGTCGTCCCGCGAGATTCCGCTGAGGGTCACCAGAACGTGCTCGGCATGCCCTTCCACATTGGCCATGGTGGACACCTTCTTCGCTGCTGAGCGATAGTCCTTGTCTTTCATGTTCGCAGCTTTCGCGCGCTTTCACCCGGATGGTTCGTCCGGAATCGGATGGTCCGGGCGCGTGCCCCCGGGCTGCGGGCTGCCCCGCCGCCCGGTGCCGGACTCGTCCAGGTCGGGCACGTCGTCGTCGCGGTCGTCCGGGCCTTCATAGGTGGAGCCGGAGCGGTCCACGTCCAGGGGGTCGGGGCCCTCGTGCACCTGCTGGTCGGGCATGTCCCTGGGTATGGCGTGGAGGTGATCTCCGGGCGCTTCCAGTCGTCGGTCGGTCACGGACGGTTCCCTTCGTCGGCGAACGGTCGGTGGACGGACCCCTCAGGTACCCCGAGCGCCCGGCCCTACGCCATCAGGCCACCCCCGGGCCGCCCCCGACCACCCCAGGCCGCACAGCAGGCCTGCCAGCCGCCCCGGCCGGGCCCGAACCTCGGCACAAGGGGCGATATCGCGCCATGCTTGCCCCTTTCCCCATCGAGCGTTTACCGATCTTTTACCTTTGGCATTCAGATCTCGTGGTCGACGGGGGAGCAATGATCGAAACGGTGTTCAGGACCGATGCCGTGCCGGTGGCGGATCGGTTCGATCTGTGGCGGGAGGTCCTGACCAAGACGAAGGCGGCGGCGCCCGCGGAGATCAGCAGTGACCATGCCGATGACTACTGGGCGGAGATACGCCTCATGCGGCTCGGCGCCGCGCGCGTGTGGCCCGCGGGCATGCGGCCCATGCGCATGTGCCGGACCCCGAGGATGATCCGGCAGTGCGATCCGGAGGTCTACCACCTCACCTACGCGCTCCGGGGCACCAAAGGGATCGTCCAGGCCGGCCGGGAGGGCACCCTCACCCCCCAGGAGATGCACATCGTGGACTCGTCGCGGCCCTACGAGGTCCATGTACTGGCTCCCGGGCGCGCCAGGGCGGTGGGGCTCGAGATCCCCAAGAGGCTCCTGCCGCTGCCCCTCGACCGGGTGGACCGGCTGCTCACCCGGCGGCTGTCGGGGCGGGACGGAGTCGGTGCCCTGCTGGCCGGGTTCCTCACCCGGCTCACCGAGGACACCGGCTCCTACGGCCCGGCCGACGGCCCCCGCCTGGAGACGGTCCTGGTCGACCTGGTGACCGCGGTGCTGGCCCACCACCTGGACCACGAAGCCGCCCTCCCGCCGGAGACGCGCCAGCGCAATCTGGCGCTGCGCGTCCAGGCCTTCATCCGGCAGCACCTGGGCGATCCCGAGCTGACGCCGAGCGCGGTGGCCGCCGCGCACCACATCTCCGTCAGCTATCTGCACCGGCTCTTCCGGACCCAGGACACCACGGTCGCCGCGTGGATCCGCCGCCAGCGCCTGGAGCGTGCCCGCCGCGAGCTGGCGGACCCCGCGCAGCGCGCCGTCCCCGTCCACCGGATAGCCGCCCGTTGGGGATTCCCCCACCACGCCGCCTTCACCCGCGCCTTCCGCGCCACATACGGGCTTCCGCCCAGCGACTACCGACACGAGACGCTGGGCGCGAGCCCGGCCCGCTGAGTATTCGCCCCTCATTGAGGAGACGCGCCGTCAAGCACCGTCCACGCTTCGTCAAGGACTCGTCGGTGGATCTCCCACACCCTGGAATCGAAGCATTCGCGCTTCTTCCCACCAGGAGGAGTACTCACGTGACCAGAGCTCTTCGCAAGGCCATGCGCCTCGCGCCCGCTGTGGCGGTCGCAGCCCTCGTGTTACCGGCCTCGGCGGCAGCCGACTCGTCCGGTCCGCGCCTGGCGTCGCCGTCGACGTTCGGCCCGGCCGCGGAACAGCGCCCCATCGCGGTGACGGCCGGGTCCGCGCCCTCGGCCGCGGCCGACGTTCCCCCCAGTTGGGACCTGATGTTCACCACCGGGTTCGACTACCTGGGCTCAAAGGTCTGGAGAAGCAAGGACGCCGCCCTGTCGCACGGTGGCGAGTTCCACGCGTGCATCAAGACCTCCTACGCCGGCGACGCCCGATACGCCCTCTTCGAATACGACGCGGAGAACGGCGACGAGCAGGTCGGGAGTACGCGCACCCAGACGGCGGGCGGGTGCGAGACCTGGGACGTCGACGCGTATGTCGACGGCGACAACAACCGGGCCGAGCTGTACATCGTCACCAACGATCCCGGCACCAAGACGGTGACGTACTACGACTGACGGTCCGAGCCGGGCCCGCTGGGAACCCCCGGCGGGCCCGGCTCGGAGGAGTTCCTCGCGGAACTCAGACGAGCACGTTCTTGTAGAAGAGGTTGCTGCGGCGGTCGCCCGCCTCACCGGAGGCGAAGCCGAGGAAGAGCCGGACCTCCCCCGCCGCCGTCCGGTACACCCCCATGCCCTCCGGTTCGCGGTAGGTCAGTGTCGAGCCCGCCCCGGTGAAGGCCCGCTGGGTCAGCGCGCCCGTGTTGACGTTGACGCTGGAGGTGTAGGCGTTGCCGGGGGACGGGTTGGTGTCGCTGTAGGCGGTTCCGGTCAGCTGGTAGACGTAGGAGCCGTAGAGCGCGTAGCCCTGGAAGACGGCGGGGTCGCTGGGCTGGGCGAAGTCCGCGAGCCGGTTGGTGTAGTTGCCGGCCGCGACCTCGTTCACGTTGAAGATCGCGTACCGCCTGCTGCCCGCGGTGTTCAGATAGCGGATGGCCATCCGGTTGTTCACCGGGTCGATCGCGCAGGTGGTCTCCGTCGCGTCGGAGACGGGCGAGTGCTTGGTCAGGGCGGAGGAGGTGTTGGAGAGGGTGGCCCCGCTGTTCCAGCGGAAGCGGGCCAGCCGTCTGCCGCGGGCGCCGCTGTTGACGTCCACCTCGGTCCACAGATAGGTGTCGGACCCCACGGCCTGCGCGCCGATGGACACGCCGTGGCCGAAGCCCAGCAGATACATGTAGCCGAGCTGATTGCCGGAGAAGTCCAGCTGGGTGATGCACAGGTCGCCGCTGTCGTCCGGGGAGCCGTCCTTGAGCTGGGCCACGAAGAGGCGCCGGTTGACGTTGTCGAAGGTGAAGGACTGCTGGACTCTCGCGTTGTGCAGGCGCGCGTGGCGGAACAGGTCGTACGAGGGCTGGGTCAGGTCGAAGCGCTTGGACGCCGGCACGGCCGTGGGGGCGGCCTCGCCGGCGCGGGCGGTCGCGCCGGCCGCCCCGGCCACCGGTCCGAGCGCGGCTCCCGCCGCGGCTCCTCCGCCGAGTTTCAGCAGCCGGCGCCGGTTCCAGGTGCGGTCTCGCGTCATGATCTCCGCTTTCTCTCGGGGAGGGTGGGTCCGCGGCGCCCCCGCCCCCGGCCGGCGTCGCCGGTGCGGGCGCGGGCGGGAGCGGGGGCGGGGGCGCTACGGGCGTAGATCAGTCGTTCTCCGGATGCGCCGCCGATACACCCGCCTCTGACGTCAGGTTCATGTCAGGTCGGGACGTATCAGTACGCGGTGGGCCAACCGCCGCTCCAGCTCAGCAGGTTGACGCCGAGCTTCGGGGTGCCGTTGTCCTGGCCGTCGTAGTAGTGGTAGACGAGCAGGTCGCCGTCCACGTCGCTCATGACGGACTGCCCGCCGGGGCCGATGTAGCGGCCGTGGGACTCCAGCACCACCGAGCCGCCGTTGTTCATCATGTTGACCCCGTTCTTGTCCAGGTACGGCCCGGTGGGCCTGGTGGCGCGGCCGACCTTGATCTTGTACGTGGAGCTGGCGCCCGCGCAGCAGGTGTCGTACGAGGCGAACAGGTAGTAGTACCCGTTGCGCTTGACGACCGTGGGCGCCTCGACGGCCTTGGTACCGGTGGGCCGGGAGGCGATGGAGTAGACGGTCCGGTCGCCCGCGTACTGCTTGCCCGTGGAGGGGTCGAGGCGGATCATCTTCAGCCCCGACCACCACGAGCCGAAGGACAGCCACCACGTGCCGTCGCCGTCGACGAAGAGGTTGGGGTCGATGGCGTTGTAGTCGCTGCTGCCGGTCGTGGCGTGCACGATGCCCTGGTCGGTCCAGGTGCCCGCCTTGCCGCTCCGCGAGGTCGCGAACCCGATCGCCGAGTTGCTCGACCCGAAGGACGAGACGGCGTAGTACATCAGGTACTTGCCGCCCTGGTACGAAATGTCGGGCGCCCAGGGGTCGTTGCCGGCGGAGTAGCTCTTCCACCACGACGGCGGGGTGTTGAAGGCGTTCCCCGAGCGGCTGAAGGCGATCCGGTCGGTGGAGGTGCGGGCCTCGAGGCCGCCGTGGGTGGAGTAGAGCAGATAGGTGCCGTCGGTGGCGCGGATCATGGTGGGGTCGTGGACGACGATGTCGCCCGTCACCCGCCCCGGGTTGGGGTAGGCGGAGGCGCTCGTCGGCAGCAGCGCGAGGGCCGTGGCGGCCGCGAGGGCGGCGAGTCGCCGGGCCCCGGACCGGCCGGCGGCGGCCCGGGCACGCCTCGACTTGAGGTGGATCATTCGGCTCTCCTTCGGAATGTTTTCGGTGCCCCTCCGAAACACATGGCGCGACACGCCGCGCCGACTGGCCTCAACACCTCCCCTCTCCCGGGGGATTGACTCGCCCCTCAGCTGCCTCTACTTTCCCCCGGACGTTTCGGTGACGTTCCGGAAGTTTTTCGGTGGCAGAGGAAGGGACGCTCTCGTGATCAAGGTGATGCGCGCCGCTGTGACGGGCGCACTGGCCGTCGCCCTCCTGGGGACGGCGGCGACCGTGCCGGAAGCCCGTGCCGGCGACGGCGCCCCGGCGGGGGCCTTGGGCCGGGTGGACTTCGGCCACCGCCTCCAGCCCATCGACGGCTTCGGCTTCTCCCAGGCCTTCCAGCGCGCCGACCTCATGCACGGCGCGCGCGGACTGACCCCCGAACACCAGCGGGAGGTCCTGGATCTGCTGCTGGACCGGACATCCGGGGCCGGGCTGAGCATTCTGCGGCTGGGCATCGGCTCGTCCTCGGACGAGGTGTACGACCACATGAAGTCGATCCAGCCGACCGACCCGGGCGGACCCGACGCCACGCCCCGCTACCAGTGGGACGGCGACGACGGCGGCCAGGTGTGGCTGGCGAAGGAGGCCAAGGCGTACGGCGTGAAGCGCTTCTACGCCGACGCCTGGAGCGCCCCCGGCTATATGAAGACCAACGGCACGGACGCGAACGGTGGGACGCTGAGGCCCGAGTGGCGGCGGGCCTACGCCGACTACCTGGTCCAGTACGCGAGGTTCTACCGCCAGGAGGGCATCCGCGTCACCGACCTCGGCTTCACCAACGAGCCGGACCTGTCCACCTCGTACGCCTCCATGCGGTTCACGCCCGAGCAGGCGGTGGAGACGGTCAAGGCGCTCGGGCCGACCGTGCGCCGCGCCGGGATCAACCTGGTGTGCTGCGACGCCGCCGGGTGGGACGAGCAGGCGGAGTTCAGCGCGGCGATCGAGAAGGACCCGCGGGCCGCGGCGTATGTCGGCGTGCACACCGGCCACCCGTACGTCACCCCCTCCGACCAGCCGCTGCCGGCCGGGCGCCGCACCTGGATGTCCGAGTGGAGCCCCAACGGCCCGACGTGGAACGAGGCGTGGGACGACCGCTCCGGCTATGACGGCCTGGCGGTCGCGGAGGCCATCCACACCACCCTCGCGGACGCCCGCGCCAGCGCGTACGTGTACTGGTTCGGGGCGTCCATCGGGGCCACGCGGGGGCTGATCCAGCTGGACGGGGCGGACTACCACGTCTCCAAGCGGCTGTGGGCGCTCGCCGCGTACAGCAGGTTCATCCGGCCGGGGGCGGTACGGGTGGCCGCGTCCTCGGGGACGGAGGACGTCAGGATCACCGCGTTCCGCAACCGGGACGGGTCGCGGGTGCTGGAGATCCTCAACACCGGTGAGGAGCCGGTGCGGGCCCAGTACGCCGTGGACGGCGGCCCGGGCGCCTCCGGGCGCGGCTCGGTGTACCGCACGGACGAGACCCACTCGCTGAGCCGGGTGGCGACGGCGCGGGTGCGCGGCGGCCAGCTGGGCGTGGAGCTGCCCGCGCGGTCGCTGACCACGGTGGTGCTGGGGAGGTGACCGGCGGGGAGCCCGGTGCGCCCGGCCGGGCGCACCAAGCCCCCGTGGGGGGATCCTCACTGGCCGGCCAGCCCCGTGTGGGCCACACCGCGCACGATCTGGCGCTGGAAGAGCGCGAAGACCACCAGCAGCGGCAGGCCCGCGATCACAACCGAGGCCATCATCTGGGCGTAGCGCAGCCCGTACGAGGACTGGACGTTGACCAGCCCCACCGGCAGGGTCATCCCGTTGGGATCGGTCGTGACCAGGAACGGCCACAGGAAGTTGTTCCACGTGGAGATGAAGGTGAAGATCGCCACGGCCGCGAGCACCGGCCGGGACAGCGGCATCACCACGGTCCAGAAGACCCGCCACCGCCCCGCCCCGTCCACGAACGCGGCCTCCTCCAGCTCGCGCGGCACCCCGTCGAAGAACTTCACCAGGATGAACACCATGGCGGGCACGGCGACCTGCGGCAGGATCACGCCCCAGTAGGTGTCCACGAGCCCCATGGAGACCATCTCCGCGAACAGCGGGGCCATCAGCACCTGCGGCGGCACCATGATCCCGGCCAGCACCAGCCCGTAGAGCGCCTTGCGGCCGCGGAACTCGGTGCGCGAGAAGCCGTACGCGGCCATCGCGCACAGCACCACGGTCAGCAGGGTCGTCATGATCGAGATGTAGGCGGAGTTGAACATCCACTGTCCGATGTCGCCGGACTTCCACACCTCGCGGTAGGCGTCGAAGGTGATCGTCGAGCCGATCCACTTCAGCGGTGTGGTGGTGGTCTCGCCCTCCGGCTTGAGCGAGGTGGCCACCGCCCACGCCAGCGGCACCAGCCACACCGCCACCAGCGCGAGCGCGACCAGCAGCATGCCGATCCGGCCCGGGGACCAGCGGACCCTGCGGCCCGCGTCGGCGCCCGCTTTCACCTGTGTCACGTCTTTCACGGCTGTCTCCGCGCTCATGACCGCGCGCCCTCCTCACTCGCGCGGCGGGTCAGCCGCAGATGGACCAGGGAGACGATCACGATCAGGGCGAAGAACAGGTACGAGACGGCGGAGGCGTAGCCGATCCGGTAGCCGGTGAAGCCGGACTGGTAGACGTACTGCAGGATCGGCCGGGTGGCGTCGTCGGGGCCGCCTCCGGTCATGATGTAGACCTGATCGAAGATCTTCAGCGAGGCGAGGATCTGCAGGATGACCACGACGCCCGTGGTCCGCCGCAGCATCGGCAGGGTGATGTTCCGCAGCCGGGCCCAGGCGCCCGCGCCGTCCAGCTCCGCCGCCTCGTAGAGGTGTTGCGGGATGGCCTGGAGCGCGGCCAGGTACAGCAGGAAGTTGAAGCCGACGGTCCACCACACGGTGGTCAGGACGATCGACAGCATGGCGTAGCGCTCGTCGGTGAGCCAGCCGATGCCGGGGTGCAGGCCGAGGGAGGCCAGCGCCTGGTCGGCGAAGCCGAAGTCGGAGGGGTAGATCACCCACAGGAAGAGCAGCCCGACGACACCGGACGGCAGCAGGAAGGGCGCGAACCAGCTCAGCCGCCACAGCCACTGGACCACCCGCAGATGGTGGGCGAGCAGCGCCAGGCCCAGGCCGACGAGGACGAGGGGGACGGTGGACAGGACGGTGAACCAGACGGTGTTCCACAGCGAGGACCACACGTCGGGGTCACGCAGGGCCTCGGCGTAGTTGTCGAAGCCGATGAAGTGGCTGTCGGTGCCGGTGATGTTGTCGTCGCCGAGGCTCATCTTGACGCCGTACAGCAGCGGCCAGAGGAGGAAGAGGGCGTAGACGACGAGGAAGGGCCCGACGAACACCAGCCCGTGTTCGGTCCAGGGGCGGCGCACGGTCCTGGGCGGGGTGGTGGCAGGCGTGGCCGGGGACGAGCCGGGCGGGGGCGCGGTCACGGTCGGCGCGCTCATTTCGCACCTCCGAAGGGGTTGGGGGTGTCGAGGAGCTCGCGCAGCCGGGACTTGGCCTCCTTCAGGGCGCCCTCGGGCGTACGGGAGCCGGTGAACACCCCGGAGAACACCGAGCCGAGCGCGATCCACATGAGGGAGGCGGAGCCGGTGAACCAGGCGGGTTCGTCGAGCGCGACGTCGTTGACGACCGAGCGGTATTCGGACTGCGGCTGGAGCTTGAGGTAGGCGGGGTTCTTCAGCGTCGGCAGATAGGCCGGCACATGGCCGCCCTTGGCCCACTCGACGGTGTGCTTGAGCATCCAGGCCACGAACTCATGGGCCGCTTCGTTGGTGGCGCCGCCCCGGTCGTTCTGGTGGGGCAGCACGAAGGAGTGGCAGTCGGCCTGGGCGGTGGGGCGGCCGAAGAGGGCCGGCACCCGGGTCATGGAGAACGGCAGCTCGGTGGTGCGGAAGGAGCTGACCTCCCATTCCCCGTTGAGGTAGAAGGCGGTCTTGCCGCCGTTGAAGACGCCGACGGAGCCCGGGTAGTCGACCCGGCGGACGCACAGCCCCTCGTCGACGAGCATGCGCATGTACCGGAGCACCTTCAGCGCCTTGGCGTCGTCGAGGGCGAGGCGGCGGCCGTCGGCGGACAGCACCTTCCCGCCGGTCTGGGAGTAGAAGGTGGAGAACACCCGCCAGGGGCCGATGACGTCGCCGCCGATGGTCTCGGTGACCATGCCCGGCTGCCCGGTGGCCTTCTTGGCGGCGCGCAGGGCGGCGGTGAACTCCTCGGCGCCGTGGATCGGCGCCAGCTTGCCGTCGGAGCCGAGCAGCCCGGCCTTCTCGCACACCTCGGTGTTGTAGAAGAGCACCATGGGGTGGGTGTCGAGCGGGATGGCGTACTGCTTGCCCTCCACCGCGCCGCGCTTCCAGATGCCCTCGGGGAAGTCGGCGGGGGTCACGCCGTGTTCGGCGAGCAGGTCGAGGTCGAAGGCGTCGAGGAGGCGGCCGGGCGCGAAGCCCGCGAGCCTGGCCAGGTGCAGCGCCGCCACCTCCGGGGCCCGGCCGCCCGCGCCCGCCATGCCGAGCTTGGTGTAGTACGGCGAGCCCCACTGGAGGGTGGCGGCTTCCAGGCCGATCGAGGGATGGGACGCGCTGTAGGCGTCCAGCATCGCCCGCATGTTGACGCCGTCGCCGCCGCCGAAGAGGTGCCAGTAGCGCAGCCGGGTCTTGCCCTCGGCGACCGACGAGGGCGCGGCACAGGCGGTGGCGCCCGCGCCCAGGGCGCCGGCGGCGGCGAGCGCGCCGAGACCGGTGAGCACGCTTCGGCGGCTCGGGGAGGATCGTTGCATTGCGGCTCATTCCTGCTGCACCAGAGCAGCGTTTGTTCGTGATTTCGAATGCCGCTCGTAACTTCGGACGGAAGATAAGCCGCCGTGGAGTGCACGTCAACGCTTTGCGCAGGACTCGCCCCACCTCCCGCAACCCTCTTGACCCCGGCCTCGGCAAGCGCTTACCGTCCGCCTCACGGCATCCGTTGTCCGCGAGGGCGGCCGCGAGGACCTGCCGGCATGGCAGCGGCCCCCGGCGTGGCCGGGGGCCGTGGAATGCTCAGCCGGTGAGCGCCGCCCGGCGGCGGGCCCTGGGGAGAGCCGTCAGTCGTTCAGTGCGACGATCATCTTGCCGATGTTCTCGCCGCGCAGCATGCCCAGGAACGCGTCCACCGCGCTGTCGATGCCCTTGACCACCGTCTCCCGGTAGTGCAGCTTGCCCTCGCGCAGCCAGCCGCCGACCTCCTCGACGAACCGCTGCTGGAGGTGCTGGTGGTCCTGGACCAGCATGCCCTGGATGCGCAACCGCTTGCCGATGACGAGGGCGAGGTTGCGCGGGGCGGCGGGCGGCTCGGTCGCGTTGTACTGGGCGATCATGCCGCAGATGGTGATGCGTCCGTGCACGTTCATGCGGCCGATGGCGGCCTCGAGGTGTTCGCCGCCGACGTTGTCGAAGTAGACGTCGATGCCGTCGGGCGCGGCCTCCTTGAGCTGCTCGGCGACCGGGCCCTCCTTGTAGTTGAACGCCGCGTCGAAGCCGTACTCCTGGGTCAGCAGCCGGACCTTCTCGTCCGAGCCCGCGCTGCCGATGACCCGCGAGGCGCCCTTGAGCTTGGCGATCTGGCCGACCTCGCTGCCGACCGCGCCCGCCGCGCCGGAGACGAAGACCACGTCGCCCTCCTTGAAGGAGGCGACCTCGAGCAGGCCCGCGTACGCGGTCAGCCCGGTCATGCCGAGGACGCCGAGGTACGCGGAGAGCGGGGCGGCGGCCGGGTCCACCGTGACCGCGTGCTCGGCGTCCACCGTCGCGTACTCGCGCCAGCCGGCGAAGTGCAGGACGTGGTCGCCGACGGCGACGCCCTCCGCGTTCGAGGCGATGACCTGGCCCACGGCGCCGCCGTTCATCGGGTGGTCGAGCTTGAAGGGCGGGAGGTACGACTTCACGTCGTTCATCCGGCCGCGCATGTAGGGGTCCACCGACATGTACAGGTTGCGGACCAGCACCTGGCCGGGGCCCGGCTCGCCGACGGGCACCTCGCGCAGCGCGAAGTCCTCCGGCTTCGGCCACCCTTCGGGGCGGGCGACGAGGTGCCATTCACGGCCGGTGGTGGGTATCCCGGAGGTGGGGGTGGTGGCGGTCATGGGGGTGAGCCTCCTCAGATGCTTCAGGATGTTTCAGATAGTGAAACAATGATGGTGCTGGATATTTCATGGTGTCAAATAAATGGGTACCCTGGACCCCATGACCTCCAGCAACGAACCTCCTGATCCGCTGACGCTCGAAGTCGTCGAGCTCATCGGCACCATCGTCGCGCGCTATCACGAGGAATACGAGCAGGCCGCCGCGAAGCACTCCCTCACCGGCGCGCAGGCGCGGGTGCTCGGGCTGCTGTCCCGGGGCCCGACGCCCATGCGCCGCATCGCCCAGCAGTTGAAGTGCGAGCCGTCGAACGTGACGGGGATCATCGACCGCCTGGAGACCCGCGGCCTCGCCGAGCGCCGGCTCGACCCGGCCGACCGCCGCGTCAAGCTCGCCGCCGCGACGGACCGGGGCAAGGAGACCGCCGACCGGCTGCGCGGCTCGCTCGGCTTCGCGCGCGCCCCGCTGGCCGGGCTGTCGGAGCGGGAGCGCACGGTGCTGCGCGACCTGCTCAAGCGGATGGTGGGGCCGGACGGCGAGCTGCCGGCGGTCTGACGCGGTCGGAAGGCGATCCGATCCGATCCTGACGCGAGCCCGACCCCGGCCCCGGCCCCGGCCCCGGCCCCGGCCGGCGCCCCGGGCGCACCACCGGTCCTACGTGCACCACCACAGGAAGCGGTCGCAGCTCTCCGTGGGCGTGGGCGCGGGGGTGGTCGGCGCCACGGTGGTGGGGCCGGGGTCGGACGGCGAGGTCGGGTCCTGCGTGGAGCCGCCTCCTCCTCCGCCGCCGCCCGTGGCCGCGGGCGTGGCGGAGGGGCCGCCGGAGCCACCGGCCGAGGAGGGGTCGTCGGGGCCGGGCGACTCGCCGTCCTCGGACTTCTCACCGTCCTTGGACTTCTTGCCGTCCTTGCCTGCGGCGTCCCCGTCCCCGTCCGCGCCCTCGTCCTCGTCCGCGCTCGCCCCGTCCGCGCCGACCGAGGGGCCCGCGCCCGGTGCGCCGCTCTCCCGCGTGCTCGGCCCGCTGGAGCCCCCGGCGTCCGGGCCGTGGTCCACCTGCGAGGTGTCGGGGCCGGACGAGGACGAGGGCTCGTGGAAGATGCCGCCCTCGGTGGCGATCTCCGCCACGAACAGCCCGGCCAGCACGGGGCCGAGCACCGCCGCCATGATCGTCACCCGGCGCCGCCGCCCGCGGCGCGCCCGCCGCGCCCGCCCGCCGACGATGCCGCGGGGCCTGGGCTTTCCGCGGGCCGCCTTGCGCCGGTCCGCGCGCGTCGAGGCCGCCTCGGGGGCCTCCGCACGCGTCGGGGCCGCCTCGGCCTCGGCAGCGGGGGACGGCTCGCCATCCGCGTCGGCGTCGGCATCGAAGGGGGCGCCTTCGGGCGCGGGGTAGGCGTACTCCCCCGCGTACGCACCACAACCCGGGCAGGAGACAGCGCCGTTGAGGTGGCGGCGGCAGGAAGGGCAGTAATCCATGTCGCCGGGCAGGTTATGTGACCCCCGGGTAGTGGAGAAACCGCAGATTGTGAGGATCCTGTGCAAGGATCGATTTCTCGCCGCCCGGGCCCCTGCTTGGCCGAAATTGTCCGTCTCGGCCCGTGAACACCTCGGCCCGCGAACGCCTCGGCCCGCGAACGCCTCGGCCCGCGAACGCCTCAGCCCGCGAAAGCCGGTTGCGCCAGCCCCTGCCCCGCCCCCGCGAGCACCAGCACCGACCCGGCGAGCGGCTGTTCGGCGGGGCCGAGCCCGACCCGCGCGGAGGTCACGTACAGGTCGGTCAGGTCCGGGCCGCCGAAGGCGCACGCGGTAGGGCGGCGCACCGGCAGCTCCACCACCCGGTCGAGCGAGCCGTCCGGGGCGTACCGGCGGACCGCTCCGCCGTCCCACAGCGCGACCCACACGCCGCCGTCGGCGTCCACGCACAGCCCGTCGGGGAAGCCCGCGCCGTCCTCGATCCGCGCGAAGAGGCGGCGGCCGGTGACCTCCGCGCCCGCCACGTCGAAGACGTCGATCCGGCGGGTCGGGGTGTCGGCGTAGTACATGAGACGGCCGTCCGGGCTCCAGCCGATGCCGTTGCTGATCGTGACGTCCGGCAGGATCTCCGTACGGGAGCCGTCCGGGGCGATACGGGACAGCGTGCCGCCGCCCGTGGCCTCGTCGTAGCGCATGGTGCCCGCCCACAGCGAGCCGTCCGGCGCCACGGCCGCGTCATTGCCGCGGCGGCCGGGGACCGCCTCGCGGACCAGCCAGGAGAACCCGCCGTCGGCCCCGTACAGCCCGACGCCGTCGCGGAGGTTGACCGCCAGGCCGCCGCCGGCCCGGGGCTTGGCCGCGCCGACGTGCTGCTCGGTGACCAGGACCGTGCGCCGGCCGGTGGCGGGGTCCCAGGTGTGGACGCGGGAGGAGAGGATGTCCACCCAGATCAGCCGCTTCGCCGCGGCGTCCCAGGTCGGGCCCTCGCCCAGCTCGGCGGTCGCCCGGACCGCCACCTCCAGGCCGTGGCCGTTGCCGCTCATGCGCCGCGCCTCCGGTGTCCCAGGCGGGCCGACAGCTCGCCCGCGCCCTTGGCGGCCAGCTCCGCCAGCTCCTGCTGCCGCTCCTCGCTCCAGCGGATCATCGGCACCGAGATCGACAGCGCCGCCACCACCTTGCCCGCCGAGTCCCGCACCGGGGCCGCCACACAGCTCACGTCCGGGTTCGACTCGCGCTGCTCGACCGCGATGCCGCGCTCGCGGATCTCCGCGAGATGGCGGCGCAGCTCCTGCGGGGAGGTGATGCTGTTGTCCGTCATCGCGGTCAGCGGCCGGTCCTCCGGGATGCGGGCGGCCAGGGCATCCTCGGAGAGGGAGGCGAGGAGCATCTTGCCGACCGAGGTGCAGTGGGCGGGCAGCCGGCGGCCGGCGGCGGAGACCATGCGGACGGCGTGGGTGGAGTCGACCTTGGCGATGTAGATGACGTCCGCGCCCTCCAGGATGGCGACGTGGACGGTCTCGTCGCAGGTCTCGGCGACGCTGCGGGCCACCTGCCGGCCCTCGGCGGCCAGGTCGAGCTGCTCGGCGTAGCGGCTGCCCAGCTGGTACGGGCGCACGCCGAGCCGGTAGCGACCCGGCTGGTCGGGCACTTGCACCAGGTAGGAGCGGGCGGCCAGGGTGGTCACCAGCTCATGGACCGTCGTCCGGGGCAGCCCGAGCTTGCGGGTGATCTCGGGTGCGGAGAGCGTGCCGTCCCCGTCGAGAAAGAGCTCGAGTATGTCCAGGGCCCGGGTCACCGCGGGCACCAAGCGTCCCATGTCGCTCGCCCACCCCTTCTGGTCCAGTTGGCACCGTCTGTTCGAGATTACGGCCATCGGCCGGTATCGCGAACAGATTACGCAGAGGTGACTTCCGCAGGCAATGGCCCGGTGGGCCCGGCGGGCCCCGGGTGCCACGGGCCGGGGGTGCCCAGGGAGGGCCGTGGCCGGGTACGCGACGGCCGGGTGCGCCACGATGGGGCCATGAACTCCGCGCTCGACCCCTCGGCCGACTCCTTCCCCGCCCCCTTCCCCTTCGTGCTGGTGCTGCTGCGGAGAATGGCCGACTACCACCCGGACCTGGTCGAGGAGGCACTGCGGGAGCTGGGCTTCAGCCGCTCCGTGATGCGCGAGGCGAACCGCCGCTGGCAGGCCATGCGGCGCTCGCCCCGGCGCAGGTCCGCCATCGGCCACTACCGCTCGGTGCTGGGCGCGCCCGAGACGGCCGCCCCCCGCCGGATCGGCGATCTGACCTGCGAGGCGCTGAGCTGGCCGGTGCCGCTGTGGCCGGGGCTGCGGTTCGAGGTGCTGACCGCCCCGGGCGGCGGGGTGTGGAACGAGTGGCTGGTGCGGGCGCCCGGCGCCGCCGGGCCCCCGCTGCGTACGGTCGAGGACCTGACGCCCTGGTCCTGCACGGTGGACGAGGTGGCGCGGGCCTTCGCGCCCGCCCGGCCGATGGAGGGCTCGGCCCCCACCCGCTGGCGGCTCGCCTTCACCGCCCCGGACGGGAATGGTGAACCCCACCACTGCGTGGCGGAGTTCACCTGGGGGCTGCTCCAGCGCGTGGACGCCGTCAGGCCAGCTTCGCCGAGAGAGTGATCTCCGTACCGGCGAGCGCCTGGCTCACCGGGCAGTTCTTCTTGGCGTCCTCGGCCGCCGCGACGAACGCGGCCTCGTCGATGCCCTCCACCGTGCCCTCCACGGTCAGGTGGATGCCGGTGATGCCGGTGCCCGGCTGGAAGGTGACGTCGGCCTGCGTGGTGAGCTGCGTGGGCGGGTTCCCGGCCTGGGTGAGGCCGTGCGACAGCGCCATCGAGAAGCAGCTGGAGTGCGCGGCCGCGATCAGCTCCTCGGGGCTGGTCTTGCCGTTCGCCTGCTCGGCGCGGGAGGGCCAGGAGACCGGCTGCTCGCCGATCCCGGAGGAGTCGAAGGTCACCGCCCCCTTGCCCTCGGTCAGATTGCCGTGCCAGACGGTGTGCGCGGTGCGCGTCGTAGCCATGCTTCCCTGCCTTCTGTGAGCTGGTGAGAGCACCTGCCGGTGATCGCCTCAGAGCCTACGACGCCGGGCCCACGTTCCACGCGACGACGGCCGGCCGGCCGTGCTCGGTGCCGAGCCGGCTGACGGTCGCCGTGTCGAGGCGGAAGAGCGCTCCGGCGGACGGCGGCAGCCCGAGGCGGCGGGCGGTGAGGACGCGCAGGACGTGCCCGTGCGCGACGAGCACCACATCGCCGCGGTCGGCGCTCAGCTCGGCTTCCAGGCCGGCCAGCACCCGGTCGACGCGGGCGCCGATCCGCTCGGGGCTCTCGCCGGGGTGCTCGGCGTTGCCCGGGGCGCCCCCGTCGGTCCACAGGTCCCAGTCGGGCCGGGTGCGGTGGATCTCGTCGGTGGTGATGCCTTCGTAGCCGCCGTAGTCCCACTCCACCAGGCCCGGCTCGATCCGCGCCCCGTCGATGCCCGCGAGCCGCGCCGTGTGCACGGCCCGGCTCATCGGGCTCACCAGGGCCAGCGCGATCTTGCGCTCGGCGAGCAGCGGGCGCAGCGCGCGGGCCTGGTCCTCTCCGCGGGGCGTGAGCGGCAGGTCGGTCCAGCTGGTGTGCCGGCCCGACCGGCTCCACTCGGTCTCGCCGTGGCGGATCAGGAGCAACTCACCCATGGCTGCCCGGCGCCGCCGCCTCGCCCGCTTCCGCCGCGGCCTTGTCCTGCGCCTCGGCGACGGAGGCGCGGACCGCGTCCATGTCGAGGCCGCGGGCCTGGCCGATGATGTCCTCCAGGGCCGGCTCGGGGAGGGCGCCGGGCTGGGCGAAGACGGCGATGTTCTCGCGCACGATCATCAGCGTCGGAATGGACTGGATGTCGAACGCGGCGGCGAGTTCGGGCTGGGCCTCGGTGTCGACCTTGGCGAAGACCAGGTCCTGGTGGGTCTCCGCGGCCCGCTCGTAGACGGGGGCGAACATCCGGCACGGTCCGCACCAGGAGGCCCAGAAGTCGATCAGGACGAAGTCGCTTCCCGAGACGATCTCGTCGAAGTTGTCCTTGGTGAGTTCTACGGTACTCATGCCGGCGTTACCTGCTTCCCTGCTGTCGGGTGGCCCCCGCGCTGTCGGTGTGGCGGGTCCGGCCGCGTCAACCAGGCCACCGCGGGGGGTATTCCTGACCGGGCCGCACCGCAGGTCACAGGGGCCGCGAGGGCCCGCCGCACGGGCACGTGGGGCTCGGCGAAGGCCGGACCCGCGCTGTAGGGCCCGGCCTTCTCGCGTCCGAGTCACGCGCAGCCCGCAGCGTGGATAGGACGCGTTCCACGGTAGGGCGGGGCACTGACAACGCCCCTCGTCCGGTCACGGGGGCACGGTCACAGGCCTGGGGCGTCGAGGAGGGAGATGCCGACGGCGGTGGGGCTGTGGAGCGCCGTGTTGCGGTGCCGTACGGTGCGGATCAGGCCGGCCGAGCGCAGGACGGTGGTGTGTTCACTGGCGCTCGAGCTCGCGATGCCGGCGCGGGCGGCGAGTTCCTTGGTCGAGCAGCCGGGGTGCTCCGCGATGGCCCGCAGCACGGCGGCGCGGGTCGGGCCCAGCAGGGCCGACAGCGCCGACCGCCCTCCTGACCGCCCTCCTGACCGCCCTTCTGACCGTCCTCCGGAGGGGAACAGCGGTGGCGAGTCGGAGGACCCCGCGCCGCCGAGGGGGTACCTCAGCACGGGCTGGGGCTGCGCGTCGATGTCGATGGTGGGTGCGTTCGGTCCGAAGACGGAGGGGACGAGCAGCAGTCCGCGGCCCTCGAGGTGCAGGTCGCCGTCGAAACCGCTGAGCATCGCGAGCTCCAGGACGGGTGGGTTCCAGCGGATGCGCGACGGAAGCAGCCCGGCGAGCAGGCCCTCGACGCCGCCGTCGAGCGCCTGCCGCACGCGCGCCGCCCGGTCGGCCGCCGTGGCACTGGCGATCCCCTCCCAGGACGGGGCCAGCAGGACGTCGAAGACGTGGTCCAGGCTGTCGCACAGCCGCCGCAGCAGATCGGGGTCGTCGGCAAGGCCCCGCGTCCACGGCGGCAGCGGGTGCCACTCGGCCACATGCGCCAGGTCCCGGCGGATCCGGGAGCGGGGCGTGCCACGCACCCGCTCCAGTAACTCCCGCGCGCCGCCGGCTTCGGCCGGGGTCAGAAAGGTGGGCGCCCAGCCGCGGGGCGGAATCAGATCCATGACCATGCGCGCGTCGGGCCGCAGCCGGGCGCGGGCACGGCTTCTCCAGGCTCCGAAGCGCACCGGATGGCCGCCCGTCTGCAGGGTCCGTACCGAGGAGCTCAGCTCCATGAGCGGCGGCGGGACCGGGGCGACCCGGGTGCGCGCGAGGTCCTCGACCGTGAAGTGAATGCGGTAGACCACGGTCCCCATCATTCGGTCCAGACCGAATGAGGTCGAGAGGCGCCGCGAAAGCCCCGAGAGTGGCCGGGGGCACCGCCGCGCAACCGGGCGCACCGAAAAGCGCTTCTTGTGTCTACAGGACCTCTTGGGTCCACAGGCCCGGAACGTGATACAGGACCGGACAGTGACGAATCACCGTGTCGAGGGGACATCATGGACATCGCGACCATGACGACGGCGTGGCTGACGCCGGAAGAACGGTTCGGCTGGTGGCACGACATGACGGCTTCCACGCTGATCCCGACCGCCATGGGCAGCGACCGGGCGGCGGACTTCGAGGCCTCGGCCCGGGTCCTGAACCTGGGCGACGTCCAGGTCTCCGACATGGCCTACCCCATGCTGACCGTGGCCCGGACCCCACGGCTGATCCGGCGCGCCGACCCCGGCTATGTGCAGCTGTCGCTCACCCTCTCCGGAAACATGGGCTTGTCGCACCTCGGGAGGCAGGCCCTGCTCGGCCCCGGGGATCTGGCGGTGTACAGCTCGTCGGAGCCGTTCGACGGCTGGGCCGGCCCCGAGGGCGCGGCACCGGTCCGCCAGTTATTGCTGCATCTGCCCCGGGCGGCCCTCCCGCTGACCGCGGAGCAGGTGGACCGGATCGCGGGCACCCGCATACCCGGCGGCGAGGGGTTCGCCGCGCTGCTCGTCCAGTTCCTCACGCACATCGCCCGCAATCCGCAGCAGTTCGGCCCCCAGGACGCGCCCCGGCTGGCCACCACCTTGATCGATCTGCTCTCCCACACCATCGCCCAGCGGCTCGACGCCCTCTCCGCCCTGCCGCCGGAGAGCCGGGAGCGCTCCCTGCTCCTCCAGGTCCAGGACTTCATCCGGGGCCACCTCCACGACCCGGGCCTCACCCCGGACGCCGTCGCCGCGGCCCACCACATCTCCACCCGCTCCCTGCACCGTCTCTTCCAGCGGCACGGCCTGACCGTGGCCGCCTGGATCCGGCTCCAGCGCCTCGAGAGCTGCCGCCGCGACCTGGCCGACCCCCGCCTCGCCGCCCGCCCGATCCAGGCCGTCGCCGCGCGGTGGGGGTTCTCCCGCCCCGCAGACTTCACCCGCGCCTTCCGCGCCGCCTACGGCGTGCCCCCGAGCGAATACCGTCGGCACCGCACCGCGGGCCACTGAGACCGCTGAGGGCCGCTCACAAGGCGGTCGCGGCGGCCGGGGCGCCGCCACCCGTACGGGTGAATGCGCGCGCCGTCTTGTTCCTTTCCCGGCAAGGCCCCGGCACTCTGCTGCCTATTGCGGCATGGGGAGGGGTTTCGTGCTGTGACGACAACAGGGGTGCCCCACAGGAGCGTGCCGCGTCACGTCGCGTGCGTGATGGACGGTAACGGCAGATGGGCGGCGAGCAGGTCGCTGCCGCGTACGTCCGGCCATCGTGCGGCGGAAGCGACGGTGATCGACGTCATCGAGGCGGCCCGGACGGCGGGGGTGGAGTGGCTGAGTCTGTACGCCTTCTCCACCGAGAACTGGCGCCGCCCGGCCGGCGAGGTGGATTTCCTCATGCGGTTGGTGCGGCACGCGGTGCGCAAGCACGCCCCGCTGCTGCATGCCCGGGGAATACGCTGCCGGTTCCTCGGCGTGACGGACTCCAGGATCCCGGCGCCGCTGGCCCGGGACTTCGACGACCTGATGACGCTGACCGGCGCCAATCGAGGCATGACCTTGACCGTGGCGTTCGATCACGGCGGGCGTGGGGACATCGTCGAGGCAGCGCGGTCGCTCATCCGCAGCGGCGTGTCCGCCGAAGCCGTCGACGAGGAGAACTTCGCCGCCCATCTCCCCTTTCCCGACACACCCGACGTGGATCTCGTCATCCGCACGTCCGGCGAACAGCGCATCTCCAATTTCATGCTCTGGCAGGTCGCCTATGCCGAATGGGTCTTCCCGCCCGTGCTCTGGCCCGACTTCCGGGCGACGCACTTCGTGGAATGCCTGCGCACCTTCCAGCAACGCGACCGCCGCTTCGGCGGCGTCACACCGAACGCGAATGGAGAAACCCGGCCGTGACCGACACCACCGGCAGCCACCCCGACGCCACCGCCCAGGAGCACCCCGTGGACGGCGACGCTCCCCTGTTCGGCCCGGGGTCGCAATTCCACCAGTTCTTCAACGATCCGCGCTGGGCGCTGGCCATGGTGCGGGCGACCGTGCTGGAGGCCGCCCATCCGCAGGTCGGGGCCGCTCTGATGGAAAGCTCGACGTTCGTGGTCCACCCGTGGCGGCGGCTGCGCAACACCTTCCTGAGCCTGCAGCGGATGTTCGGCGCCGACGACCAGGTACGCCAGCGGGAGGCGGCGCGGCTGAACCGACTGCACTCGCGGCTCAACGGCACCGACGCGCACCAGCGGCCCTACGACGCCATGGACCCCCACGTCCGGGCCTGGGTCGTGGCGACCCTGTTCGAAAGCACCGTCACCATGTGCCGGCTCAGCGGCCAGCCACTCGAACAGCGCACCATGGAACGCCTTTACGCCGAGTTCCAGGCGTACCTCGCGGTCATGGACGGGGAAAACGGCCGGCTGCCGGCCACCCTCCAGGAATTCTGGCCGTACTACGACCGCGTGGTCGAAGAGGAACTGGAGAACACCGAGGCGCTCCGCATCATCCTCTACAAGCTCTTCGACCACCTCCCGGCGCCCCCGGTGCTGGACGGCCTGCCCACCGTGTGGGCGGCCGGCCGGGCTCTCGCCGGCCCCCTCATCGGCGCCATCACCGTGTCGTCCCTCCCGGAATCCTTCCGCCGCCGGGCGGGGCTGCCCGACATCCCCGGCGCCCGGACGCTCACGCAGAGCGCCTACCTGGCCATCGGCCTGGCACGCTTCCTGCCGGACGGCTGGACCCAGGCCGAAGGCCTGGTCAGCCTGCTCTTCGTGTCTCCCGACAGCGAAGACCCCCGCGCCAGGACGATCACGGCGGTGCGCGACGGCATGAAGCGAGCCGGCGCCCTCCTCAGGCTGATCACGCCCCTCCCCGCCCAGCCCGACCCCGCCGAGGCTCCCGGGCCACAGCGCACCGCCGAGGAGTTCTTCCGCGACGTGCTGGACCAGACCGGCGACGGCTATCTGGACTGGCCCGACCTCGCCGCCATGGCCCGGGAGCTGTCCGGCCGCCTCGACCTGGACGAACCACAGGAGACCAGGCTCTACAACGCCTACGCCGAGTGGTGGCGAGAGCTGCAGACGGATCTCGACACCGACGGCGACGGCCGCATCAGCAAGGAGGAGTACGCCGCGGCCGTGCCCTCCCTCGCCGGACCCGCGCTGATCAAAGTCGCCGAAGTCCTCTTCGACGCCACCGACGCCGACGGCAACCAGTCCATCGACGCGGACGAGTACCGGGCCCTGTTCCGCACCGGCTTCCACCGGGACGTGGCCGACACCGACGGGAGCTACTCCCGCGCCGCGTTCGTCAGGGACTTCCTCTCCTTCATGTCGGGCCGGCAGAGGTCGAGCCCCTACGACCCGCTGCTCGCCGAGGCGTGAGGCGCGCCCCTGGCGACCGGCCGGGCCGCTCTGCGCACCGCGCCGTTACGGCGCGAGCAACAGGCTGTCGCCGCGCTCCTTGGCCGCGGCGTACCGCTTGGCCACGTCCTGCCAGTTGACGACCTGCCACATGGCCTCGATGAAGTCGACCTTCTGGTTGCGGTACTGCAGGTAGAAGGCGTGCTCCCAGGCGTCGAAGACGAGGATGGGGGTGGAGCCCTGGCCGACGTTGCCCTGGTGGTCGTAGACCTGCTCGACGACCAGCCGCCCACTCAGCGGCTCGTAGGCGAGCACGCCCCAGCCCGACCCCTGGGTGGTGGCCGACGCCTTGGAGAGCTGCGCCTTGAAGCGGGCGAACGACCCGAAGGACTCGGCGATCGCGTCCGCCAGCTCCCCCACGCCGTCCTTCTCCAGCGGCTCGCCGCCGCCGTCACCGGTCATGTTGTGCCAGTAGATCGAGTGCAGGATGTGCCCGGAGAGGTGGAAGGCCAGGTTCTTCTCCAGGCCGTTGATCGAACCCCATGACTCCTTGTCCCGCGCCTCCGCGAGCTGCTCCAGCGTGTCGTTCGCGCCCTTCACGTACGCGGCGTGGTGCTTGTCGTGGTGCAGCTCGATGATCTCGGGGCTGATGACCGGGGCGAGTGCCGCGTAGTCGTACGGGAGCTCCGGGAGCGTGTAAACCGCCATGTCCAGCATCCTCCGAAGTAATTGCAACTCATGTGCAACTGCACGCTAGCAGCAAGAGCGGCGCGGTGCGGATCAGGCGTTGGTCCTAGGTCCGGCGGGCCGGTTCGATGAGCCCGGACCGCTCGCCGTCCCGGAGCCCCCGTAACGGCCTGCGCGGCCCGGTTTCGGTCCTCTCGTACGGCTCGTGGTGACGTGTGTTCGCCCGATGGTTCTCATCCGGGGTGGTACCGATACCAACCGTGGCGGCGACCGCACCGGCGCCGCGCCGCTTGAGTTCGTCGCCGGGGCCGCCGCCGGTTCGCGGGCGGCGGTGCCATGTCCGACGGCGCCGCACACCGAGCAGACCGGCATTGTGCAGTGGCTCGATGACCGCACGAACGGCCGACTTAGGGCGACCGAAAGTGCGGACCCGCCACTCAGAGATCTCCGCAGCCCGGTCAAGCATCTCGTCGTCGACATCGATGATCAGTGGACACCCACAAAATTCGTACGATATCTTGTACAAGTCGAGAGAGGAGGCAGCTCCATGTCCATCACCGCCAGCGAGGCGCGCCAGAACCTGTTCCCACTGATCGAGCAGGTCAACGAGGACCATGCTCCCGTTCACATCACCTCCCGCAAGGGGAACGCCGTCCTGATGTCCGAAGAGGACTTCAACTCCTGGGCGGAGACGGTGCACCTCCTGCGCTCCCCCAAGAACGCACGTCGCCTGCTCGACTCCATCGCCGAGGCGGAAGCCGGCAAGGCTCAGCGGCGTCAGCTGATCGACCCCGACGCGGGGCGTGCGTGAAGATCTCGTTCACGTCACACGCCTGGGAGGACTACACCTACTGGGCCGAGAACGATCGCAAGATGGTCAAGCGCATCAACAAGCTGATCGACGACACCACACGCGATCCCTTCAAGGGCATCGGCAAGCCGGAGCCCTTGAAGGGCGACCTGTCGGGCTACTGGTCCCGAAGAATCGACGACACGCACCGGCTCGTGTACAAGCCGGCCGACGATGAGTTGATCATCGTCCAGGCTCGGTACCACTACTGACGCGAGTCGAGGAAACGGGCCCGCCCCCGGAGCAGACCAGGCACGGCGAGGCGCGTTCCCGGTTGGGCGATCGACGCCGCCGCCCGCAGGACGGGGCGGGTCACGGTCAGGAACGTATGTCTCGTTGCTCCACACCCTTCAAGACAGCCGCCACGGCTACGAAGTTTCGACGGAGCCCAACAGGCGCCGCCACCCTGGCGCCGCGCCGCTGCCCGCGAGGCCGATCAGGCAATACGGCGGATTACGGGCATGACTCACATACCGCGCACCATGTCCGGTGCGCGCCCCCTGGATCTTGCTCTGAACGGATGAAGGGGGTCGGCGCTTCGGAGCGGCGGCCCCCCCTCTCTACGTTTACGCAGGTAGACAGAATTCTTCCCGCGTAGTGCCGGTCGGTGGGGCGGGTGGGACTCGAACCCACGGCCGACGGATTATGAGTCCTTTTCGGATCTTCCGATCCGTCCCCGCTCTTGCCTCGATCTTCCTATAGCAGCAGGTCAGAGGCACTTTGCCGTTCTCTCTCCGCGTCGGCCTTCCTGATCTTTCCGGGTCCTTCCGTCCCCTGCGTGTCCCCTGGCGGTCCTGGGAGCCTCCCCGTGGGGGGAGCCTGGGACACCGGTGAGACGGCTACGGCGCCGTAGCCGCCCCGCTCACTGGCCGAGATCGGTCAGCAGGTCGTCGAGTACCGTCTCCTCCTCGATGCGCACGCCGAGTTCCGTGAGGGCAGCGGGCAGGTCCGGATCCCACGCGGCGGTGGTCGGCGTGCCGGTCAGGGGCGGGGCCAGGGGAGTGGCCGCGACGGCGGCACGGTAGTCGGCGGCCGTGTAGCGCCAGGGGTGCCAGGGGATGCGGCGCAGCAGGGCGGAGGCGATGCGCAGTCCGCCCCAGTCGAAGTCGCCGTGATAGCGCAGCGTGGTTCCCTGGGCGTGCAGGTGGCGCAGCAGGGTGAGGGCGGCGGCCGAGGGCTGGCCCTGGAGACAGACCAGCGGCGGGCAGGCGGTGCCCAGGGTGTCAGCCGCGACGGCCAGGACGGCCGGGTTCTCGCAGACGCGGACGACAGCAGGTGCCGTGCGCGGCGGCTGCCGGGTGAGCTGCCGTAGCGTCAGGACCGCGGGTTCGCCCTCGCCGGCCGCCCAGTCGAGGGCGGGGGAGCCGTGCAGGCCCAGGGTCAGGACCGTGGCGGACAGGGCGTCCTTGAGGACCCCGGCGGAGGCCCAGGCCTCGCGGCGCCATTCGGCTCCGCTGCTGTCCGGGAAGCCGGTCAGGGCGCGGGCACCGGACAGGACGAGGGTGGCGAGCGGGGTGCCGTCGTCGAGGGCGTGGGCGTCGTTGAGGGTGGCGGCGGCGAAAACGGACAGGGAGACGGCCGGGTCTGCGGGCAGCCGGCGCAGGGCCTCGGCCGTGCCGCCCAGAAGGCTCTTCGCCGCCTGCGGGGTACGGGCGAGCCGGCGTACGAGGCCGTCCGCGCGCAGCCGCTCGGCCCAGCCGGCCAGTTGGGGCCTGTGGGTGTGGATGAGCTCGTCGAGCGGGGCGTACGCGTCCCGCCAGGCCTGCTCCTCCCGCTCGCGAACGTCGGCGACCCGGGCGACGGGTCCGGTGAGGGCGGTGACGGCGGAGCCCAGGCCGCCGGGGCTGACGCCGGAGCGGCGCAGGACGGCGTCCACCGTGTCGAGGCGCACGCTGAGCGAGCGTCCGGCGCCGGGGGCACGCCCCAGCAGCCGTTCGGCGGCGGCGCGCTGCGCGGGGGTGGGGTCGGCCAGGGTGACCGGGCCGGTCAGGGACTCCTCCCGTGCCATGCGGCGGCGTACGCGGTCGACCAGCCAGGCGAGGTCCGGGCCACCGAGCAGCCGGGCCAGGCGGTCGCGGTCGACGGGCGCCGGGGGCCGCCCGTCGTTCACGGCCACAGGGCGTCCTCGCCCTCAGCGGTGGAGGCGACGGCCTGCGCGGGCAGGGACACGAGCCCATGGCCCGGTTCCGTACCCCGCACCCGTTCGGCTCCGTCCCATTCCCATCGGGTCACCAGGACCGCCGGGATCTCCTCGACGCGGGAGAGCTGGGCGATGGCGATGCCGGGAACCTGCGGGTAGCAGGCCCATTCGCGTTCGCTGGTCATCACCACATCCAGGTCGAAGGCGTGCAGCAGGCCAAGGCACTTGGCGCGGGAGTCGTCGTCGACCCCGGCGAACGCCTCGTCCAGGGTGACCAGGCGCGGGGCGTGCGGGGCGGCCGTGGCGTAGTGCGAGGAGGCCGCCGCGAACAGCGGCACGCTCACGGCCAGGACCCGTTCGCCGCCGGAGGCGGGCCCGGTGGCCGGGACCCACTTGCCGTGCTGGTGGCGTTCGATGCCGAACTCGTGCCAGGCGCGGTAGTCGAGGGCCGCGGTGAGGACCTCCAGCCAGCTGCCCGCGGTGTCGTCGGCCTGCCTGCGGGCGATCTCGGCCTGCAGGAACTCGCCGACCGCGGCCCGGTCCTCGGGCGTCCAGGCGTCGGCGGACTGGCGCAGCCGCTCGCGGGCCTGTGCGAGGCCGGCCGGAGCCTTGCGCGAAGGGCGCCAGACCAGGCGCAGCCTCATGCCGGTGGAGGTGGGCCGTTCCTCAAGTTCGGCGTTCATGGCCCGCACCTGGCGCTCGGCGGCGCCGATCAGCTCCTGCAGCGTGCCGGCGACCTCGGTGAGGAGGTGGGTTTCGAGGATCTCGCGTTCGTGCGCGGACAGGATGCGGGTCAGCTCGGCGACCTCCGCGGCGAGGGCCTCGGCGAGCTCGGGGACGGCCCGCTGACGGCCCTGGTAGACGATCTCGACGACCATGCCCTCCTCGGCCATCCGGGCGGAGGCGCTGTGGCCGCCGCGGGAGAGGGCGTCCTGGAGCTTCTTGTACTCCTCGCTGAGCCGCTTCTGCACCCGCTCCCAGGCCCCCTCGGAATCATCGGTTCCGGACAGTTCGGCCTCGATGGAGCGGGCGAGGGCGACGGCCGGGGTGGCGGCCCATGGCCCGGCGTCGAGCGGAGGTACGGCTGCCTCGGGCAGGGCGACGGCGAGCAGCCCGGTGGCCGCGAACCGCTGGAGCGCCGCGATGGCCTCGGCGCGGGCCGCGGTAGCGTCACGGACGTCCACCTCCAGGCGTTCGATGTGCCCCTGGGCGAGATGGGCGCGCCGGTCGGCGGCCGTGTGGTCCTCGCGGGCCCGCCGCTGGTCGCCCTCGCAGGCGACCAGCGCGTCGGCGGTCTCGGCGAGGCGCCGCTGAAGTTCCGCGACGGCGGCGCCGACGGTGGAACGCAGGGTGGTGTGGCGTTCGTCTGCTGCGGCGGCGAGACGCGCCGATTCCTCGGCGCGCAGGGACAGTTCGGCCACCCGAGTGCCGGCCCGCTCGGTCTCGGTATGTTCGTCGGCCAGGGCACGCGCCGCGTCGGTGCGCTCGCTCAGGGCGGGCCACAGGGCGGCGAGGACGGCACCGTAGTCGGCCAGGGCCTGGCGGACGGCGGCCAGGCCCGCCCGGTCCGCGGGCAGGTTCACCGCCGCCGCGGTCTCGGCGAGTTCGGTGGCGGCCCCGGCTTCCCGCCGGGACACGGCCGCCAGTTCGGCCGAGCGTTCGTCGCGGCGGGAACGAGCCCGGTGCGCGGCGTCGGCGGCGGCGGCGGCGAGCGCGTGCGCGTGGCGCAGGGCGGCGTCGTCGGGAAGGGCGGCCAGCTCGGTGTCGAGGGTGCCCCGGCGCCGGTCCACGTCGGCGCGCTCGGCGTCGAGCCGGTCCATCTCGCCCGCCAGGGCGCCGAGTTCGTCACGCAGGGCGGCGATCCGGGCCCGGCGCGCCTCCTCGCGGGCGCCCTCGCCGACGTACACGGCCGCCGGTTTCGACCAGCCGCCGGTCAGCGCCCCGATGCGGAAGCGGCCGTCGGCCGCCACCCGGGTGTCACCGGATCCGCCGGAGCCGAGACCCACGGCCGCCAGCAGCCGGGAGACGGTCTCCTCACCCACCGACAGGGCCCGGGCGTCGCCGTGGTCGACGGCGGGGCGGAGCACGTCGGCGAGCGTCGGCCCGCTCAGGGGGGCACCCGGCGACAGCAGAACGTCGTGCCCGTCCGCGTGCACGGCGGTGCCGTCCGGGTACACCCAGGCGTCCAACAGACCGGAGGCCTCCAACGCGGCCTCCAGGCCCGCCCGTTCACCGGCCGGCACCTGCTCGCGGAAGTCGACCAGCCGCCACAGCGGCGCCCCCGGCGCCTGGTCGCGGACGCCGGGCGTCCGGGTGTGCGGTGCCGTGGGGCCGCGCTGGCCGCCCGCCTCCAGCTCGGCCAGTTCCCGCTCGGCCTCGGCGGACCGGGCCCGGAGCCCGGCGAGTTCCTGCCCGAGGGCAGCCGTCCGGTCGGCCAGACGCGCCGCCCGTTCGCGGTGGGCCTGAGCCGCGTGTTCCCGTGCGGGATACGAGCCCTGACAGTGCGTCACCCAGCCCTGGAGGCCGTCCAGCAGCCCGGCCGGATCGGCGACGGCCAGCTCTTGGCAGGCGTCCAGATGCGCGCGGACGCGGGCCACGAGGTCCCGGCCCGCCTCGGCGGCCCGCTCCTCGGCCTCGGCCTGTCGCCCCGCGGTGTGGCCGGCCTCGGTCTCGGCCTCGTCCAGCCGGCGGGCGGCGGCCCGCCGTTCGGCGGCGGCCTCGTCGGCGCGGGCTGCCAGCTCCTCCACGTGCTCGACGGTGCGGCGCCTGCGCGCCACGGACTCCTCGGCCGTACGCCGCAGTTCGCTCTCCGGCACGCCCTCGGTGCGCAGCCCGCCGTCGAGCCGGGCCGCGGCTGCCGCCTCCCGCTCGCGGGTGAGCGTGTCGGCGATCCGCTCCTCGGCCGCGTCGAGGCGTCGCCGGGCCGTCTCCAGGCGGCCGAGCGCCCGGGTGTGCGCTTGGGCCGCCTCGTCCCGGTCGGCCTCGGCGCGGGCCAGCTCCCCGGCGGTGCGGCGGGCATCGGCCGCCGCCTGCTCCAGCTCCCGGGCGCTGCGCATCTCGGGGCCCTCGCGCAGGGCCGCCTCCTGCGCCTTCAGACGGGTGGCGGTCTCCTCCAGCTCGGCGATCCGCTCAGCGGCAGCGGCCCGGTCCCGCTCGGCCTCCTCCCGCTCGGCACGGGCCTGGGCCAGGTCGCGGTGCAGCTGCTCGTAGCGGGCGTGCTCGCTGCGGGGCAGCCGGGCCCGGCGCCTTGTCGCGACGCGGGCGTAGCGGCGGTAGTGGTCCAGGAACGCGGAGGCGGCCCGCTCCGCCTCGGCGGCGGCCCGCAGCTCCTCCTTCTCCTCGTCCAGGGACCGGAACGCCTCGGCCACGTCCGCGACGACCGCCTGGTCCATCGGCGGCAGCGCCTCGGTCAGCGCCCGGGACAGGGCGGTCTCGTTGGGTCGTTTCGACAGCTGGGGCTGGCGCAGCTGGATCAGCAGGTCGACCAGGGCGGCGTAGCGCCGCTCGCCGAGGCCGAACAGCGCCTCGTCGACCGCCCTGCGGTACGCGGTGGCCGTGTCGTACACCATGCCGCGTCCGGCGACCGCGTCCGCGAGCCGGTCCCGGGACAGCGCGGTGCCGGTGGCGTCCAGCAGGCTCAGGTCCTCGCCGACGCGCTGGTCGGTGACCGCGTACCAGTGGCGGGCGATGCCGCGTCCCGCGACAGCCTTCAGCCCGCAGGCGAGCGTGCGGAAATGGGCCTGCCCGATGTCGGCGTCGACGCGGCCGAACTCGATCCAGGTGTATCCGAGCCGCTCGGGGTGCGGGTGCTCCCCTCCCAGCAGCAGGTTCCACTCCATGCGCTTGTTCGGGTCTGCGTCCGGCTCCACACGGCGCGCGGACAGGTCGCCGTCCAGCAGGAACGGGAGGGTGAGGGCGAGGACCTTGGACTTGCCGGTGCCGTTGTTGCCGCGCAGCAGCAGCCGTCCGTCGCGGAACCAGAACTCCTCGGTGTCGTAGTAGAAGAGGTCGACCAGGCCGATGCGCAGCGGTCGCCAGCGGCCGGGAGCGGGCTGGGGCAGGGCGGTCACGGCTGCGGTGCCTTTCGTCGAGAGGTGCGGGGACTGCGGACTCCCGGTTCCACGACAACGGTCTCGCCGACCGCGTACCGGGCGAGTGCGGGCAGCGGAGCCACGCCCTGGGGCGTGCGGGTGACCAGAGCGAGCGCGGTCAGCTTGGCCAGAGCCTGCTCCACCAGCTCCCCCTCCGCACCGGGCTGCTTGGCGCTCTTGGACCAGAACCCGCCGTGCTCGAGGGCCAGTTCCCGCACCCGGCGCTCAAGTTCCTCGCGGCTCACCTCGCCGCCCGCCACCGCGAGGTGCTCGGCGAGCAGCAGGGTGACGTGCCCGTGGGTGCCCTGCTCCGGCATCCGTACGTCGGTGAGGTCGTCCTGGGGGTCGACCATGGCGATGCCCTCGGCGCGCACCTCCGCCACCAGGCCGGTCAGTTCGCCGACGCGGGCGGTGAGGAAGGCGCGCTGGCGGGTCAGGTAGGCGAGTTCCTCGTCGCTCAGCTCGTCGTAGTACAGCACCGGGTCGTCCAGGAGGCGGCGGGTGAGCTTCTGGCGGATCGCCCGGAACCGCAGTTCGTCGCTGTCCAGCGCGCTCTCCGCGATGAGCCGGTCCAGCCGCTCCTCGAAGCCGTCGGCCGTGATCGTGGAGGGGCCGTGGCGGGCGGAGAGCAGTCCGGCCAGGACACGGCGCTGGACGTCGTAGAGCACATCGCCCGTCCCACTGACGTAGGCGTCCTCGTCCCCGGCGACCCGCCGCAGCACGCCGTGGCGCAGCAGCAGCCGTACGACGGCGGCGAGGTCCCCTCGCTCGTCGCGCCGCTCCAGCGTGAACTCCAACCCGGCCGCGGCCAGGTGCGGGTCGGCGGCCTCCAGCACCACCTGTTCGGCGAGACGGCCGAGCGCGATCTGTGCCTCCCCGCGCTCCAGTACGGCGAGCGCCAGGCACAGCAGCACGTAGCGGCGGCGGGTGAACGGCGCACCGGCGCGGGACGCCTCGCGGGCCGGGTGGGTGGCGTCGGCGAGGGTGCCAGGCGTCTTGCGCAGCCGGGCGACCTCCGCGTCCACCCGCAGCGACCAGCCGGTGTTGCGCTCGAACCAGTCGCGCAGCTCGCCGGCGTACTGCCTGACCAGGCGGTACGCGTCGGCGTCCGGGCCGTGCGCGAGCAGCAGCGGCTCCTTGAGCAGGGCACGTGCGGCCTTCTGGAACTCGGCGGTGCGCCGGCCGTCCAGCACCTCACCCAGGGGTGTGGTCATCGCGCCTCCCGTGCGGGGATACCCGCGGTCAGGTCGGTGATCTCGACGAGGTGGTCGGGGCCGCGGAACACCCCGCCCGGCGTGCGGACCTCGGCCGTCGTACCGTCGTCGAGCGCGGTGAGCCGGATGTCCATCGTGCCGTCGTTGCTGGTGATGACGGTCGTCGCCATGCCGGGCCGCCAGGTGGCCAGGGCATCGCCGAGCAGCCGCAGGAACAGGCCGAAGGCCATGGGGTCGAGCTCTCCCAGCGCGGACAGCCGGGTGGTGCCGTCCGTCGCGAGCCGGGCGCGGGCCGCGGCGATCTCCTCCGCCTGCTTGGCGGCGATCTCCGCCAGCAGCCGCCGCTGTTCAGAGCGGTCCTGCACCTTGCGGGGCTTTCCGCGCCGCTCGTAGCTGCCGGTGCGGCGCAGCTGCGGGCTGATCCGCAGCGGCTCGGCCTCGGCCCACGGGGTGGAGGCGGCCACCGGGCGGGCCGCGCGGTCGGCGAGGGTGTCGGCGTCGACGGTGAGATGCCGGGCCGGATACAGACCGAACGCGGCGCGCCACAGCCGGTGCCGCGCCTCGGCGTCGGGGGCCTCGGCGAACCAGCGGGCCAGGGTGCGGAAGTCCGCCGACCGGTCCGAACGCCCGGCCCGCCGCTCGTTCAACTGCCGTACGACGGCGAGGAGCTGCGGGATGGCGCCGAGGGCGCGGCCTCGCAGCAGCCGGGCCTGGGACTCGCGGCCGTCGGCGGACACGAACCAGGCGGACAGGCCCGCCCACTTCGCCGCCCACCGCGCCCGCGCCCGCGCCTCGGCGCTCTCGGCCTCGTCCGGGGCGGCGTCGGCCGCCTCCCGTGCCGCCGCCAGCCGCAGCAGCACGCCGACCCGGCCCTGCTCCTCCAGTTCGCCGATGAGCCGCGCGATCCGCCCGCCGAGCGTGATCAGGTCCTGGATGAACCGCTCCAGGTACTGGATCAGCCGGTCCTTGTAGGCCAGGAACACCTCGACCTCGACGCCGTGCAGGTCGATGGTGCGCTGCAGCGACCCCATGAAGGCGCGCGCGTTCTCCGCCAGCGCCTCGAACCGGTTCGTCAGCGTGGACAGCGCCAGGTGGGCCTTGGCCGGATCCGGTTCGCCTTCCTCGTGCTCGGCGGCGATCACGAGCAGGGCTCGCAGCTGCGTGACGATGTCGTGCAGCGCCACCGCCTGCAGCGCGCCGCGCCGCCCCAGCGCCTCGTCGTACACGGACAGCGCCTGTTCCGCGGCCTCGCCGGCCTGGGTGAGCTGGTAGATGAAGCGCCTGCGGTAGAAGTCCTCGACCGCGGTGACCCGGGCGGTGTCCGGATCGGCCCGCAGATTGCCCCACCCGACGAGGCTGTCCAGCGCCTTGACCACGGCGTCCGGGGCGGCGGGGCGGTGCTCCGACGGCAGCGCGGCGTGCACGTCCTCGGGCCGCAGATGCACCGCAAACCGCTCCTTGGCCAGCAGGAACACACGCATCACCTGGCGGTAGAAGGCGGCGTTGGGTGCGGTGAGGTGGGCGAACGGTGCGTACGAGGTCTCGGTGGAGGAATCCGCGGATGCGGCGGCCTCGTCGGGGCGGATGCGGTCCGGTTCCGCAGGGCGTGACGTCATCGTCCTGGCATTCTTCCCGATGAGACCTCTCCAGCGACAATTCCGGCCGGACCCTTGCACTGGGCTGCCATGCGCAGACGACTCGGAACAAGTGACCCCCGCCCAGGCATACTCGATCAGGTATATTGATATATGAGGCTGTATATATAAGGGGGCGCCATGAGCCGCACCGTGATCGATCTCGACGACGAGGCCCTGGAGGCTGCCGCCAAGGAGCTCGGCACCACGACCAAGCGCGACACCATCAACACCGCCCTGCGGGAGGTCACCGCCCGCTACCGGCGGCTGCGCGCTCTCGGAGAGGCCCGCGAACTGGTCGCCGAAGGCGCCCTGGACATGGACGTTCTCCTCGACAAGAGCAAGTACCGGTCCACCGGCGAGCCGGACGGTGCCGGCGGCGCGGGAGCGGATGCGTGACCGTCGCCGACTACCTGATCGACACCTCCGCCCTCGCCCGCGTCCTCCTCGGCCAGAGCACGGCCGAGTGGGACGACAGGATCGGCGCGGGGCTCGTCGCCCTGTGCGACATCACCGAACTGGAAGTCCTCTACTCCGCACGCTCGGCGGCAGACCGGGAACGCGTGAAGCGCACGCTGAACGCCCACTACACCTGGTGCCCCATGCCCGACGGCATCTACCGCCGCGCACGCGTCGTCCAGGAGCTGCTCACCGCCAAGGGCGAGCATCGCAGCGCGGGACCCGTCGACCTGCTGCTCGCCGCCGCCGCGGAAGAGGCGGGGCTGACCCTGCTGCACTACGACCGCGACTTCGAGACGATCGCCCGTGCGACCGGACAGCCCGTACGCATGATCGACGTCAGGGACTGAGAAGCACCGTCCGGCACGCGGTGAGCGGGCATCGGGCCCCCATTCACAGCCCGTACCGGTCGAGGATGCTCATCAGCTTGCGCCGGCGTTTCAGTTCCGCCCGCAGGCCGGCGAGATAGCCGGTGAACGCCTCCTGCGTCCCCAGCGCACGATGGCAGTCACGGGCACCCTGCAGCAGCCGCGCCAGATGCTCGTAGACCCGGTCACCGGTCGGCTCCTTCAGCCGCTCGACCAGCCGCAGGTAGACCGCGAGCGCCTCGGCCGGGTGCGTCTCGCGCGACAGGCCGGCGAGGTGTTCCCACTGCCGGTCGTCGGCGATGCCCTCGGCCTCGCGCCAGGCCGCGTCCACATCGCCGTCATCGAGCAGCGCGTCGATCAGCACGGGCCCGCCGTACCGGCCGCCGCGCTCACGGCGGGCGTCTTCCCTCAGCGCGGCCAGCGCGGCCACGCGCTCGGCCCCCCAGCACTCCGCGGCCTGAGCAGCACAGCGCAGCTGCTGGTAGGCGGCCAGGGACCGCTCGGTGCGGAACCGGTCCCGGCGCACGCCGACCACGTCGGCATGCCGCCCCGCCTTCGCGTAACGGGCACACACGTAGTCGACCAGGAGGCCCTCGATGTACGTCTCGGCGGCACAGTCCCGAAGTCCGCGCTCCGCCCATGTGAGCGCCTCGTCGGCGCGGCCCGCGGACTCCAGCTCCTCGGCGATGCGCAGATGGGTGGCACCGGACGGGTCGAGGTCCTGTGCGTACAGGGCGACCAGCGCGTCGATGTCGCCCTCCGCCTTGACCAGACGCTCCATCAGGTACCGCGCCGCCCACCCGGACGGCCTGCGCCTGAGTGCCTCAGCCGCCAACTGCCGCACGCGGGCAAGCCCACTCGGCCCCAGCACCTCGGCATAGTCCAGCGGGTCCAGATCCGTCAGCCCGCCGCCGTCGCCGAGCACCTGGCCGACCAGCCACTCGGCCAGGTGCTCCGGATCGGTGCGCGCGGCTCCGCACGCTTCCACATGGGCCTCGGCCACCGCTGCGGCGGCCTGCCCCACCACACCGACGGAGTCGTCGATCTCCCCGTACGCCTCCCCCAGCACCCGGATCGCCTCCTCGGCCAGACCGACCGCCTGCGCCGCTCGACCGTCGGCGGTCAGGGCGCGCAGCGCGGCCGCCGCCTCTGCCACCTGCTGCGCATACCCGGGGGCATCGGCGTACTCGACGTACCCGTACCGGGCGAAGGGCCTCGGATCGATCAGCACCAGGATCCGCTCCCGGACCGGGCCGAGGTCGGAACGAGCCGCGGCGGCCCGCAGCTCCAGGCGCCGGCGCAGCCCGCGGTCCTCGGCGATCTGCTCCCGCACCAGCGTCAGGAGTTCGTCCCGGGACAGCACAGTCAGCCACGCTTCCAGGCCGGAGGCCCGTGCCTGTGCCGCGGCCCGCTGACGCGGGATCGTCTTGGCCCGCCGCAGCACGGTCAGCCCCACCGCCACACAGTGCTTACAGAAGTTGCCCTCCTGCCCGTACGGGCAGTCGCACCACCCCGAGAGCCCGTCGTCCCCGGCCAGGGTGAGCTCCACCTCGTAGGCATCCGTACCGTGCACCACGGCGGTGACCGAGCTCTCCCCCACCTCCAGACCGCTCACCGCGTCCAGGTACCCCAGCCCCCGCTCGAAGGACCGAACCCCGGCCAGCGTCCGCAGATCGTCCTCGCCGAACCCCACAACTCTCCGTGCCACACCGCATATTCAACCGCGGATGGGGGGCTCGCGGAGGCCCGGCGGCTCCTGCCGTCCACTCGTGCGCGGCCGGCCGCGTGCGGCGGGATACCCGAGCCGAAGGACGCGGCCCTGCCGCGGGCGTCCGCGCGGAGCTGGTCGTGACGGCGAGAGAGCCCAAGCAAGAAGTGCACCGCGAAGCCGCACCGCAGTTCCGGAACCCCGTGTCCCCTGAGCGTCCCCTGGGCGCGCTTCCACTCCAGCCCGCCGCCCCGCCAGCCACTACATCACCGCAGGTCACAGCCCCAAGGGCAACTGCAGACCCAGGCGTCTACCCAAGTCATGCCCAACGGGGTCACTCCGTTGGGCCAAAGTCCCGAATCCCACAGCCCGAAGAGACGTTTCCGCAGGTCAGAACGCTTCTTTGGCTTTCCTTTGGTGGGGCGGGTGGGACTCGAACCCACGGCCGACGGATTATGAGTCCGCTGCTCTAACCGGCTGAGCTACCGCCCCGTAACGGCGCGTCGCGCGCTTTCGCGTGCGCCGTCTGCCGCAGCATAGCCGCTCATACGATCTGTTGCTTCGGGGGGCCGGGGATGGGTGCCCCCATGCCCGCGCGCGGGGGGCGCGGGGCGGAAGGGGTGGGAAGGGTGGCAAGGGTGGGAAATGAAAAAGGACCCCGATGGGGTCCTCTCCCGCTGCTCCCCCGACTGGACTCGAACCAGTAACCCTCCGGTTAACAGCCGAATGCTCTGCCAATTGAGCTACAGGGGACCGAGCTCCCCCGACTGGACTCGAACCAGTAACCTGCCGGTTAACAGCCGGCTGCTCTGCCAATTGAGCTACAGGGGATTGCTCCGTGTGCCGCGACCATCACTCCGTACGGGGCTCCCGGACGGCGTGCGCTCGCTGCGACACATACATTAGCGCAAGCAGGGGGGTGCTCCGCCAATCGGTAACCTCGTGGGTGTTCACGGCGGCCGCGGGTGATCTGCGGTCGGGACGGGTAGGCGCAGCACGACCCCAGGGTCCGACGCGAAGGACAACCAGAAGGGCAGGTCGATGCGCTACCGGCTGACGTTCATGACCGGGCTGGCTGTGGGCTACGTACTCGGCACGCGGGCCGGCCGCGAGCGGTACGAGCAGCTGCGCAAGGGCTGGCAGCGGTTCGTACAGAACCCGGCGGTCCGCAACTCCGCCGAGACGGCCGCGCTCAGCGGGCGCCAGGTGGCGGCGAAGGCCTTCGAGAAGGCCAAGCCGCTGCGCGAGCGGATCGGGCAGCGGGAGAAGCCCGCCGAGGGGGAGGACGGCTGGGGTACGAGCCACACCTAGCCTTCTCGGTGGCATGATCTGATCCATGGGGATAGTCGCCGGGTTGGACAGTTCGTCCGAGAGCACACGGATCGTCGTCTGCGATACGGACACGGGAGCCGTACTCAGGCAGGGTTACGCCCCGCATCCCGCGGGCCCGGCGGCGTCCGTGGGGAACGCGGGGGGTTCCGCCGCGTCCCCGTACGACGTGGACCCCCAGGCGTGGCTGCTGTCGCTCGGCGAGGCCGCCGAGGGCAAGCTGCTGGAGGGGGTCCAGGCGATCGGCGTGTCGGCGCAGGGGCACGGGCTGCTGGCGCTGGACGCCGGCGGGGTGCTCGTGAGACCCGCGCTGGTGGGCAACGACAAGCGCGCCCAGTCCGCGGCCGCCGACCTCATCGAGTCGCTCGGCGGCCGCGCCGCGTGGGCGCAGGCGGTGGGCTCCGTGCCGACCGGGACGCAGGCCGTGGCCAAGCTGCGGTGGCTGGCCCGCACCGAGCCGGACGCGGCGCGGCGGGTGACCGAGCTGATGCAGCCGCACGACTGGCTGGTGTGGCAGCTTCTGGGGCGGCCCGCGCGGCGCACCACGGACCGCGGCACGGCCTCCGGCACCGGCTACTGGTCGGCCGCCACCGGCTCCTGGCGCCCCGACCTGGTCGAGCTGGCGCTCGGGCATCAGGTGCGGCTGCCGGAGGTCATCGGCCCGGCCGAGGCCGCGGGCCACACCCCCGAGGGGCTGCTGATCTCCGCCGGGACCGGGGAGACCATGGCGGCCGCGTTCGGCCTCGGGGTCGGGATCGGCGACGCGGTGATCTCGCTCGGCGCCTCCGGCTCCGTCTTCTCCGTCCACCACGAGGCGCTGGTCGACCCCACGGGCACCATCACCTCGTACGCCGACGCCACCGGCATGCACCTGCCGGTCGTCCACACGCTCAACGCCGTCCGGGCGCTGCGCGGCACCGCCGAGCTGCTGAGCGTCGACCTGGAGGGGCTCTCCGCGCTGGCGCTGAAGTCCACCCCCGGGTCGTACGGCCTGGTGCTGCTGCCCTATCTGGAGGGTGAGCGCACCCCGCACCTGCCGCACACCGCCGGGACGCTGACCGGTCTGCGGCGCGAGAGCATGAAGCCCGAGCATCTGGCCCGCGCCGCCTTCGAGGGCATGCTGTGCGGGCTGGCGGACGCGCTGGACGTGCTGCGCGGGCGCGGGGTCGCGGTGCGGCGGGTGTTCCTGCTGGGGCCCGCCGCGGACCTCCCCGCCGTACGGGCCATCGCCCCCGCGCTGCTGGGCGCCCAGGTCGTGGTGCCGCAGCCCGCGGACTACGCCGCGCTGGGCGCCGCCCGGCAGGCCGCCTGGGCGCTGGGCGCCGCGCACGGCACCCTGTCGCCGCACCAGCCGCCGCCGTGGCCCGCGGCCGCGAGCCAGGTCTTCGAGCCGGGCGAGGAGCTGGCGGTGGGCCAGGCCGTGCGACAGCAGTACATCGCGGTCCGCGAGCAGACCCACCCGGGCGCGTTCGAGGCGGGCATGGGCGCGGGGCAGATGGGATAGCCGGGACGGACGAGACAGGGGTGGCCGGGGTGGCCGAGGGCCGGGGCAGCGGTCAGTCCAGGTAGCCGCGGAGCTGGTCGGCGAACGCGTGGTCGCGGAGCTTGTTGAGCGTCTTCGACTCGATCTGCCGGATCCGCTCCCGGGTGACCCCGAAGATCCGCCCTATCTCCTCCAGCGTCCGGGGCCGCCCGTCGGCCAGCCCGTAGCGGAGCTGCACCACCTTCCGCTCCCGCTCCCCCAGCGTGGAGAGCACGGCCTCCAGGTGCTCCCGCAGCAGCAGGAACGCCGCCGACTCCACCGGCGAGGCCGCGTCCCCGTCCTCGATCAGATCGCCGAGCGCGACGTCGTCCTCCTCCCCGACGGGCGCGTGCAGCGAGACCGGCTCCTGGGCGAGGCGCAGCACCTCGCTCACCCGCTCCGGGGGGAGGTCGAGGTGAAGGGCGACCTCCTCGGGCGTGGGCTCGTAGCCGCGCTCCTGCAGCATCCGGCGCTGCACCCGCACCACCCGGTTGATCAGTTCGACGACATGCACCGGGACCCGGATCGTGCGGGCCTGGTCGGCGAGGGCGCGGGACATGGCCTGGCGGATCCACCAGGTCGCGTACGTGGAGAACTTGTAGCCGCGGGCGTAGTCGAACTTCTCCACCGCGCGGATCAGCCCCAGGTTGCCCTCCTGTACCAGGTCCAGCATGGTCAGGCCTCTGCCGACGTAGCGCTTGGCGACGGAGACGACGAGGCGGAGGTTGGCCTCGATGAGGCGGCGCTTGGCCATGCGGCCCAGGACGACCAGACGGTCGAGGTCGAGGGCCAGCTGGGAGTCCAGGTCGGGGGTGCTGCCGAGCTTCTCCTCGGCGAACAGGCCCGCCTCGACCCGGCGCGCCAGCTCGACCTCCTCGGCGGCGGACAGCAGCGGGATCCGGCCGATCTCGCGGAGGTACTGGCGGAAGAGGTCGGAGGAGGGTCCGCCGGAGGTATCGGCGCGGGCGGCGCCCGGCTCGGGCGCCTCGGGGGCGTCCGGAGCGTCTGGGGTGTCCCGAGCGTCTGGGGTGTCCGGGGCGTCTGGAGTGTCCGGGGCGTCTGGGCCTTCCGGGGTTTCCTCGGCCTCGACCGCTTCCGGTACGGCCGCCTCCGGTACGGCCGCGGCCACGGCCGCCAGGGCTTCGACCGCTTCCAGCTCGGCCGGTGCCGGGGCCGTGGCCGGTTCGGGGCCGGGGTGGGGGGACAGCGGCTGCGGCGGCGTCGCCGGGGGAGCCGCGTCGGTCAGGGTCCGGGTCTGCACGGGGGCGACCTCCAGGGTGATCGCTGCTGAGGCGGCAGAACGATCGGGTACGGCTGCGGTGGCCATGCCACCGTCCGTCCCGTACATCATGAGCGGATCTGCGGGGGATTCCGGCCCTTCCCGGCCAACACCGCCGCGCTCCGAGGACTCAGGCACCGCACCCCAGTGTGGAGTACGAGACAGGCCCGCCACGAGGGGCGTGCGGGCACTTTTTGCTCAGCGGGCCGTGACCGGCCGGTTACAGCGCATCGTGCACAGCGCGTCGCTCAGGGCGCAGCGCTCACAGCGCCGCCGCGCCCTTCTCGCGGAGCGACTGCCCGTACTGCTGGAGGACCCACAGCTCGTTCTGCACGGCGGCGAGGTGGGCGGCGTCGGCGCCGGGGCCGAGCCGCTGGAGGGCGCCCTGGACCTCGCCGATCCGCCGGTTGACCGCGGCCAGCCGGACGGCCACCAACTGGACGCCCGCGTAGGCCTCGTCGGGATCGCGGCGGAGGTTCAGCGGCTCGACGGCCAGCTCGGTGCACATCGCGCGCACCGTGTCGTCGGGGGCGGCCTCGCGGACCCGCGTCAGATAGTCGCCGTCGGCGCCGCTCGCCCCGCCCGCCTCCTCGATGGCGCGGCGCACGGCGGCGTACGGCGGGGCGGTGAACTCGTCGATCCCGTAGGCGTCGAAGGCCGGGGAGACCAGCTCCGGGCGCTGGAGGGCGAGCTTCAGCAGCTCGCGCTCGACGCGGTGGGCGGGGCTGCGGAGGTTCAGCGCCGGGCCGCGCGGCGGCTGCGGGCGGCCGGGGCCGTCGGCTCCGGCATGGCCCGCGCCCGCGCCGCCGGGGCCCCCGGCCGGACCGCCGGGGCCG